>NZ_JBFUEY010000027.1:0-104081 GCF_056403715.1 Mesorhizobium sp. P2_F5
CCCTCCGGCCGCTTCGCGGCCACCTCCCCCTCAAGGGGGGAGGGTAGGCCAGCGTCAGATTGCCGCTGCGGAAGGTTGGCAGTACGCTCTTTGCCCAACGCGGTGTTTGCAACACCCGAATGTAACTGGTAAAAGATTTTTACCAGTCAAGCAGAGGACGCGGCCCATGTCCGGCCTTGCCATGCCCAAGCCAGACGACGTCACGATGCGCCGGCGTAGCGAGATTGTCACCGACATGCGGATCATCGTGCCGGGCGAGGGTGTTGTCGACGCCACCAACGAAATGCGAGCCTTCGAAAGCGATGGCCTCACCGCCTACCGGCAATTGCCGCTGGTCGTGGTGCTGCCGGAAACGGTGGCGCAGGTGTCGCGGGTGCTGAAATACTGCAACGACCACAACATCCGCGTCGTGCCGCGCGGCTCCGGCACCTCGCTTTCCGGCGGTGCGCTGCCGCTCGAAGACGCGGTGCTGTTGGTCATGAGCCGCTTCAACCGCATCCTCGCGATCGACTATCCCGACCGCGTTGTCGTCGCCCAGCCCGGCGTCACCAATCTCGGCATCACCACTGCCGTCGAGCAGGAGGGCTTTTATTATGCGCCTGATCCATCCTCCCAGATCGCCTGCTCGATCGGCGGCAATGTCGCGGAAAATTCCGGCGGCGTGCACTGCCTGAAATACGGCCTGACCGCCAACAATGTGCTCGGCATCGAGATGGTGCTGATGAATGGCGAGGTGGTGCGCCTCGGCGGCAATCACCTCGACAGTGAAGGCTACGACCTGCTCGGTGTCATGACCGGCTCCGAAGGCCTGCTCGGCGTCGTCACCGAAGTCACAGTGCGCATCCTGAAGAAGCCGGAGACGGCACGCGCTTTGCTGATTGGCTTTCCGACCAGCGAGCAGGGCGGCCAGTGCGTCGCCGACATCATCGGCGCCGGCATCATTCCCGGCGGCATGGAGATGATGGACCGCCCGGCGATCCACGCCGCGGAGGATTTCGTCCATGCCGGCTACCCCCTCGATGTCGAGGCGCTGCTGATCGTCGAGCTCGACGGGCCGGGCGTCGAGGTCGATCACCTGATCGGTCTCGTCGAGGCGATCGCCTACAGGAACGGCTCCACCACCTGCCGCATCTCGCAGTCCGAACAGGAGCGGCTGAGCTTCTGGGCCGGCCGCAAGGCTGCCTTCCCGGCGGTCGGCCGCATCTCGCCCGACTATTACTGCATGGACGGCACCATCCCGCGCAAGGAACTGCCCAGGGTGCTGGCCGGCATGCGCGAACTGTCGGAGAAATATGGGCTCGGCGTCGCCAATGTCTTCCACGCCGGCGACGGCAATCTGCATCCGCTGATCCTCTACGACGCCAATGTGCCGGGCGAACTCGATAAGGCCGAAAGCTTCGGCGCCGACATATTGCGGCTCTGCGTCAAGGTCGGCGGCGTCTTGACCGGCGAGCACGGTGTTGGTGTCGAAAAGCGCGATTTGATGCCGGAGATGTTCAACCAGATCGACCTCGACCAGCAAATGCGCGTCAAATGCGCCTTCGACCCCAACCATCTGCTCAACCCGGGAAAAGTGTTTCCGCAATTGCGCCGCTGCGCCGAGCTTGGGCGTATGCATGTGCACCGTGGGCGGGTGGCCTTTCCGGACATTCCGAGGTTTTGATGGGAGCTCCGTTTCATACCTTAGCGATCCTTCGCGCCCCCCTCTGTCCTGCCGGACATCTCCCCCACAGGGGGGGAGATCAGCTATCATCGCGGCTTTCGCCAACCTTCGACATTGAAAGTGAGGCGCGGTCGCAGAAGCCGCCAATCTCCCCCCAAGTGGGGGAGATGTCCGGCAGGACAGAGGGGGGCGCGAAGGAACGCGACCTATCTGCACTCGCAAGAGGCGCGTCACGCCCTTGACCACCTTCACCCCCACCACATCAGCCGAGGTTCTCTCCACCGTCCAATGGGCTACGGCGGAGGAGTCGCCGCTGGAAACCATCGGCCACGGCTCCAAGCGCGGCATTGGCCGCCCGCAGCAGAGCGAGCACACGCTCGACCTGTCGAAGCTCACCGGTGTCACCCTCTACGAGCCGGCTGAACTGGTGCTGTCGGCGAAAGCCGGCACGCCGCTTTCCGAGATCGAAAGCCTGCTCGCCGAAAACGGCCAGCAGCTTGCCTTCGAGCCGATGGATTACGGTCCGCTGCTCGGCGGAGAGCTTGGCAAGGGCACTATCGGCGGCGTGCTTGCGGCGAACCTGTCCGGCCCGCGCCGGCTGAAGGCGGGTGCCGCGCGCGACCATATCCTCGGTATCAACGCCGTTGCCGGCCGCGGCGAGGCCTTCAAGTCCGGCGGCCGCGTGGTCAAGAATGTCACCGGCTACGACCTGTCGAAGCTGATGGCCAACAGCTGGGGAACGCTCGCCGTGTTCACCGACGTCACCTTCAAGGTGCTGCCGGCGGCCGAGACCGAAGTCACGCTAGCCGTGCGTGGCCTGCTCGACGATGCGGCGGCGGCCGCCATGGCGCTGGCGCTCGGCTCCAGCGCCGAAGTGTCGAGCGCTGCACATCTGCCCGAGCGCATCGCCGCGCGTGTCGCCGGCGGCGCGCTCGGCGCCGATGCCGCGACGCTGCTGCGCGTCGAAGGCTTTGGGCCATCGGTCGCCTACCGCATCGCCGCGCTGAAAACCCTTATGAAAAATGCCGGCCCGCTGCAGGAAATTTCGGGCGAAGCCTCGCATGCGCTCTGGCGCGACATCAGGGATTGCGCGCCCTTCGCCGACGGCAGCGAGAAGCCGGTTTGGCGCGTCTCCATGGCGCCGTCCCAGGCCCACCAGATGGTGCTGACGCTGCGCATGCAGATCGGCGTCAGCGCCTTTTACGACTGGCAGGGTGGGCTGGTCTGGCTGCGCATGGAGGAAGGCGACCCCGAGGCGGGCCTGCTGCGCGGGCTGATCCGAAAGCATGGCGGCGGCCACGCGACGCTGGTGCGCGCCGCCCCTGCCTATCGCGCCGCCGTGCCGGTGTTCGAGCCGCAGGCGCCGCATCTGGCGGCGCTGTCGGCGCGGCTCAAGGCAGAGTTCGATCCCAAGGCTATCCTCAATCCTGGCCGCATTGCCCAGAGCTAAATCATGCAAACCAATTTCTCCCTTGCCCAGCTTGCCGATCCCCATGTCGCGGAATCGGAGAAGATCCTGCGCAAATGCGTGCATTGCGGCTTCTGCACCGCCACCTGCCCGACCTATGTCACGCTCGGCAACGAGCTGGATTCGCCGCGCGGGCGCATTTACTTGATCAAGGACATGCTGGAGAACGGCCGTCCGGCCGACAAGGAGATCGTCACCCATATCGACCGCTGCCTGTCCTGCCTCGCCTGCATGACGACCTGTCCGTCGGGCGTCAATTACATGCATCTGGTCGACCATGCCCGCGCCCATATCGAGGAAACTTACAAACGGCCGCTGCTCGATCGGCTGACCCGCGCCATGCTGTCCCTGGTGCTGCCCTATCCCGCACGCTTTCGCGCCGCGCTGAAGCTGGCGAGACTGGGCAAGCCGTTCATTGGCCTGTTCGAAAAGGTCCCGGCCCTGAAGCCGCTCGGTGCGATGCTGAAGCTGGCGCCGGCCTCGATCCCGGCGGCCTCGCCGATGGCGTCTCCTGGCGTCCATGCCGGGCAGGGGACGAAAAGAGGCCGCGTCGCCATCCTCACCGGCTGCGCGCAATCGGTGCTCGATCCCGCCATCAACGAGACGACGATTGCGCTGCTGACCAGGCTTGGCGTCGAGGTCGTGGTGCCGCAGGGCGAAGCCTGCTGCGGCGCGCTGGTCCATCACATGGGTCGCGAAGCAGCAGCCCTTGCGTCCGCGAAGCAGAATGTCGATGCTTGGACGCGCGCCATCGACCAGGGTGGGCTCGACGCCATCGTCATCACCGCGTCCGGTTGCGGCACCACCATCAAGGATTACGGCTTCATGCTGCGCCTCGACCCGGCCTATGCCGACAAGGCTGCAAAGGTCTCGGCGCTGGCCAAGGACATTACCGAATATCTCTCAAGCCTCGACCTGCCGGAGCCAGTGCGCACGCCCGGCACCATCGTGGCCTACCACTCAGCCTGCTCGATGCAGCACGGCCAGAAGATCACCCGCCAGCCGAAGGAACTGCTCGCCAAAGCCGGCTTCATCGTGCGCGAACCGCGCGAGGGCCATCTGTGCTGCGGCTCCGCCGGCACCTACAACATCCTGCAGCCGGAGATTTCGGCCAAGCTGCGCGATCGCAAGGTGAAAAACATCGAGGCGACCGGCGCGCAGATCGTCGCCACCGGCAACATCGGCTGCATCACCCAGATCGCATCGGCCGCGAAGCTGCCGGTGGTGCACACGATCAAGCTGCTCGACTGGGCCTATGGCGGTCCGAAGCCGGAAGGGGTCTCCGAACCCGGTCTCGTTGCCGCGGAGTGACAAGACGGTCGTGGGCGCCAGCCCCCTCATCCGGCCGCTTCGCGGCCACCTTCTCCCCGCTGGGGAGAAGGGGTGGGCGCCGGCGTTGGAAATCTCCTCTCCCCTCGGGGGTCCGAAGGACGGGCGAGACACGAGGCTCGCCCCGGAATGGTCAGCCGAGCGAAGCGGAGGCTGGGTGAGGGGGCTGGCGCCACCCTATCTTACTCCGCCGCCAGCCTGTCCACCACGCCATAGGTCGCCTGGTAGCGCGCCCGCTGGCGGCTGAGCGCCACCATCGTGTTGCGTAAGAGGATCGCCACGGTGATTGGGCCGACGCCGCCCGGCACCGGCGTGATCCAGGACGCGACTTCCTTCACACTCTCGGTATCGACGTCGCCGACGATGCGGCTTTGCCCGTCAGGCCCGATCTCGGAATTAATGCCGATATCGATGACGGCCGCGCCCGGCTTCACCATATCGGCCTTGATCAGCCGCGGCTTGCCGACGGCGACGAACAGCGCGTCGGCGCGGCGTGCGTGCGCGGCCACCGAACGGGTCATGTGATGGCACACCGTCACCGTCGCGCCCTCGCTCATCAGCAGGAAGGCGATCGGCTTGCCGACGATTTCGGAATGGCCGACGACGACGACTTCCAGCCCCTTGAGGTCGAGGCCAGTTTCCTTCAGCAGTTCGACCGAGGCCGCCGCCGTGCAGGGCGCGAGATCGAGCTGATTGTAGACGATGTTGCCGATCGAGGCCGGATGCATGCCTTCGACATCCTTCAGCGGATGCACCGCCGCCTGCAGCGTCTTGATCGGGATATGCGCCGGCACCGGCCGCTGGATGATGATGCCGGTGACGCGTGGGTCGGCATTCAGCCCATGGATCGCGGCTTCCAACTCGCCGGCGGCTATATCGGCGGGGAACCGCCGCTCCTCGAAGGAGATGCCGGCAAGCGCGGCCTTGGCGCGCTGGTTGCGCACATAGACATCGACCGCATCGGTATCGCCGACGGTGATCGACACCAGCTTGGGTGGAAAACCCTCGGCGGTGGCGATCGCGGCATCCTCGCGCACGGCGGTGATGATGCGCTGGGCGACCGGGCCGCCCCGGAGATAGCGGCTGTCGTCTGGCTGAGACATGACTGGACCTTCGTAGGGAGTTTGGCCGCCCCTATAGAGCAATTCCAGGAAAAGTGTGAGCGGTTTTCCGTCCGGAATTGCGTCAGGATCAAGAGATAGGGGAAATGTGGCAAGGGCAGCGTGAAAGCGAACCGCCATCCCCCGGCGCGACGTTCTGGCGCAGCGTCTCGGCCTCGGCCGCAAAGAGAAAGGGCAGCGCGGTTTCCCGCCGTCCATGGCTGGTTGGTGCCGTGAATGCGGTATTCCGTCGTGCCGAGATAGAGCGCGCGGGCGCCGAGCGGGTTCTCTTCGCCGCCGGCCAGATAGGTCGGCAGATAGCGGCCCTTGGCGGCCTCGCGCCTGATCATCTCCGCCGGCGGGCGCCAGTCCGGCCAGACGCGCTTGTTGGTGATCTTGTGCGTGCCCGACCATTCGAAGCCCGGCTTGCCGGTGCCGACGCCATAGCGCCGCGCCTTGCCGTTGTTCTCGACCAGGAACAGGAAATTCTGCGTCGTATCGATGACGATCGTGCCCGGCTTCTGCGGGCCGTCATAGGCGACTTCCTGCGGCAAATAGAGCGGGTTGATCTGCGGCCGCATCACCATGCGCTTGGCCGGCGCCTGCACGGATGCGGTGCGCACCCGGTCCGGTCGCGCCGGCTGCGCATAGCGCAGGCGCGGCTGTTGGACCACCTGTCGGCTCTGCCGTACGATGCCGGGCGCGCGGCCAAGCTGCAGCACCCAGGGTGCCGAAAGGTCGGGGCTCACCATCACCGGTGGCCTGTCGGCATAGCGGTCGCCCGCGGCAGACGAGGTGGCGCCGGCGGCCAGAATGGCCACGGCGCCGAGCACGGAACGCAAAAAGATCTTCATCGGAACGCACCTTGATCGTCGAACGGACGGAGGCGGAACTTGCCCCCGGTTGCGCGATCCTTGGCGTGAAGCCACAACCGAAACATGAATCGGAATGCGTAAAATGCGGAACTGTCAGTAAACCTTTTGGTGTGGTTACCGCCGCGTTCAGGAATCTGGTAAAGCCGCGGTAAATGCAGCGCAAAGCGCATTAACAAACGGACTTTTGGTGATGGCACAAGAAAACACCGGCCTGCTCACGGGCTCCGACGGGATCACGCGATGCTTCTGGCACGGCAATCTGCCGGACTATCTGCACTACCACGACCATGAATGGGGCCGGCCGGTGGCCGACGACCGCAGGCTGTTCGAAAAGATCTGCCTCGAGGGCTTTCAGTCCGGCCTATCTTGGCTGACCATCCTGCGCAAGCGAGAGAACTTTCGCGAGGCTTTTGCCGGTTTCGACTTCGACAAGGTCGCCGCCTTCACCGATGAGGATGTCGAGCGCCTGCTCAGCAATGCCGGCATCATCCGCCACCGCGGCAAGATCGTCTCGACCATCAACAATGCCAAACGCGCGAGAGAGATGGCGGATGAATTCGGATCGCTGGCCGCCTGGTTTTGGAAATTCGAGCCGGGCAAGGAGGAGCGGCCCGAAATCGTCGATCTCGCCCATCTGCGCGCCAATCCCACGACAGCGGTCTCGACCAGGATCTCGAAGGAACTGAAGAAGCGCGGCTGGAGCTTTGTCGGCCCGACGACGGTCTATGCCTTCATGCAGGCAATGGGCTTGGTCAACGACCACCTCGAAGGCTGTGTGTGCCGGGAACAGGTGGAGGAGGACAGGAAGGCGTTCAAAAGGCCGAAGTAGCGCACTGTCCCCGACCTCCCCCTTGTGGGGAGGTCGCGCCGAAGGCGCGGGTGGGGGATCTTGGCGCCGCACCCCCACCCCGACGCTGCGCGTCGACCCTCCCCACAAGGGGGAGGGTAAGAAACTCAAGTCCCACTGGCGCCGGTCAGAAACAGCCCGGCGACAATCGCCGCCAGCGCCGCAAACGCCGGATAGATCACCAGCAGGCCGGTCATCAGCGCCTCGCGCATCGTCGAGCCCTTGTGCTCGTCGGCAGAGACCTCGAACGGCCCAGCCAGGCTCGCCGTCACTGGCGCACGGCTCTCGGCCGGCCGCAGCCGGACTTCATGCAAGCCGTCGTCTCTGGTATCGAATTTCTGTGCCGTGGTCATGACCCCAACCCCTTGTTTCGGCGCGCTTATCGGCTCCGATTGTGTCGGCACAATGCCGCGCCGATGGCGGAATTGTTTCCTTTTTGGTGCGGTTTGTTTCGGAGACGGATTCGCAGACGGGTATGCTTTGACCGTTTGCGCTGCCCCTCATTGCCCTGCCGGGCATTTCTCCCCGTATAGAGACGGGGAGAAAGATCGCTTGCGCGCATGGTTTCGCCAATCACCAGCGGAGCAGGAAGAGCACCGAGGACACGGCCAGCCACCTTCTCCCCGTCCCTATACGGGGAGAAGGTGCCGGCAGGCGGATGAGGGGCGGCGCGGCGTTGGCAAATATCGAACCGTTCCAGGCGACTTCGCGAGCGGGGTTGCAAACCCTTGCCGCACCAAGCTGCATCGGTTAGGACACGCGCGCTGTGTCGATAGGTAGTTCTACCGACGCACAAAGCACTACGAAACGCCGAGTACCCATCCCATGGCCGACAAATCGGAAAAGACGAAAGCGCGGCTGCCGCGCGGCTTTGCCGACCGCAGTGCGGAGGATATCCGCGCCGTCGAGAAGATGATGGCGACCATCCGCTCGGTCTATGAACTCTACGGCTTCGAGCCGGCCGACCAGCCGTTGATCGAATACACCGACGCGCTGGGCAAATTCCTGCCCGACCAGGACCGGCCGAACGAGGGCGTGTTCTCGTTCCAGGACGATGATGAGCAGTGGCTGTCGCTGCGCTACGATCTGACCGCGCCGACGGCGCGTTACGTCGCCGAGAATTTTGAGCGGTTGCCAAAGCCCTATCGCAGCTACCGCTCCGGCTGGGTGTTCCGCAACGAAAAGCCCGGCCCCGGCCGCTTCCGCCAGTTCATGCAGTTCGACGCCGACACGATCGGTACGCCGGGCGTCGCCGCCGACGCCGAGATGGCGATGATGATGGCCGACGTCATGGAAGCGCTCGGCATCAAGCGCGGCGACTACGTCATTCGCGTCAACAACCGCAAGGTGCTCGACGGCGTGCTGGAGGCGATCGGCCTTGGCGGCGATGAGAATGCCGGCCGCCGGTTGACGGTGCTGCGCGCCATCGACAAGCTGGACAAGCTCGGGCCGGAAGGCGTGAGATTGCTGCTTGGTCCGGGGCGCTGGGATGGCGGCAAGGAAGGCGAGGGTGACTTTGCCAAGGGTGCCGGACTGAACGAGGTGCAAGCCGAGGCCGTCCTTCTCGCGACAGCGAGGGAACAGGCCCGCCAGGATTCCAATGTCAGTGCGAACGCGATGTATCAGGAAGGCGTTGGCGAACTCTCGACCATTGAAGCCTTGGTCAGGGCGGCAGGGTACGGCGAAGATCGTATCGCCATGGACCGCTCGGTCGTGCGTGGTCTCGAATATTACACCGGCCCGGTCTTCGAGGCCGAGCTGCTCGCCGAGATCCCCAACGACGAAGGCCAGATCGTGCGCTTCGGCTCGGTCGGCGGCGGCGGCCGTTATGACGGGCTGGTCTCGCGCTTTCGCGGCGAACCGGTGCCGGCGACCGGCTTTTCCATCGGCGTCTCCCGCCTGATGACGGCGCTGAAGAACCTCGGCAAGCTGGACAGCACCGACGTGATCGCGCCGGTCGTCGTCCTGGTGATGGACAAGGACACGGAAAGCCTCGGCCGCTACCAGAAAATGGTGGCCGAGCTGCGCGCCGCCGGCATCCGTTCCGAAATGTATCTCGGCGGCGCCGGCATGAAGGCGCAGCTGAAATATTCCGACCGCCGCGGCAGCCCGGTCGCCATCATCCAGGGCGGCGACGAGCGCGCCAAGGGCGAGCTGCAGATCAAGGATCTGATCGAAGGCGCCCGCATGTCGGCCGAAATCACCGACAACGCCGAATGGCGCGCCGCGCGGCCGGCGCAGGTGACGGTGGCGGAGGGCGAGCTGGTCGCCGAGGTCAGGAAGATTTTGGCGGCGCAGGCCGAAGAGAGGGCGCGTGGCAAGTAGAGGTCGCGTTCTGTCGCGCCCCCCTCTGTCCTGCCGGACATCTCCCCCACAAGGGGGGAGATTGGCTGCTTCATCCGCGTCGCTTTTCTTGCAACGTGGACGATTGGCGAAGGCCGTCGCGATATCCGATCTCCCCCCTCGTGGGGGAGATGTCTGGCAGGACAGAGGGGGGCGCCGTGGAGCGCCGACCTCCTGTAGACCCGCTGGTTCCAAACCAGAGGGTTGTGCGACAAGGAGGTCAGCAAATTGACCTCCCGCCCCGCCATCGCATCCGAAATCACCAACCTCTTCGCCACCCGCAACACCCATGCGGTGGAAGTCGCCGTGCTGCAGCCGGCCGATCCGTTCCTCGACATGGCCGGCGAGGATTTGCGCCGCCGCATCTTTCTCACCGAAAGTGAGACCGGCAAGACACTGTGCCTGCGGCCCGAATTCACCATCCCCGTCTGCCTCGACCACATAGCCAGCCAGGCCGGCACGCCGCGCCGCTATTCCTATCTCGGCGAAGTGTTTCGCCAGCGCCGCGAGGGCGGCAACGAGTTTTTCCAGGCCGGCATCGAGGATCTCGGCGACCGCGATACCGCTGAGGCCGATGCTCGTTCGCTGGCCGATGCGCATGCGCTGCTTGAGCTGGTGTTGCCGGGCCAGACGCTGGCGATCACGCTCGGCGACCAGACCATCTTCGAGGCGGTGTTGGCCGCGCTCGGCCTGCCGCGTGGCTGGCGCATGCGGCTGGCCCGCGCCTTCGGCTCGGCGCCGATGTTGCAGGCGGCGCTCGCCGATCTTGCCAACCCACCGCGCAACGGCCAGCTTGACGGCGATGTCGCCGCCCTTGTGCTCGACGGCGATCTCGAGGCGCTGTCCGCCCACATTGCCGGCGGCATGGAAGAGGCCGGTCTGTCGGCATCGGGCGGACGCGCGCCGGCGGACATTGCGCGGCGGCTGATCGAGAATGCGGAACTGCGCAGCGTGCGGCTGTCGAACGAGGCGTTCGCCGCGCTGAAGGATTTTCTGGCCATCGACGTGCCGCTCGATGGTGCAAGTGCTGCGCTCGAAAGCTTCGCGGCCTCTGCCGGGCTGTCACTGGGCGCGGCACTCGAAAAATTTGCGGCCCGCGCCAAGGCGATCGAAACCCACGGCCTGCCCGTCGAAAAAGTCCGTTATGACGCCGCTTTCGGCCGTCCGCTCGATTACTACACCGGCATCGTCTTCGAGATCGCGGCGCAAGGCGGCGAGCGGCCGCTGGCCGGCGGCGGCCGTTATGACCGGCTGCTGACGCTGCTCGGCGCGAAAACGCCGATCCCCGGTGTCGGCTTCTCCGTCTGGCTCGACCGCATCGAAGCGTTGCGGGGAGAGCCCAAATGATCACGCTGGCAATCCCGTCGAAAGGCCGGCTCAAGGAGCAAGCGCTGGAGGTTCTGGCTAGAGCCGGTCTCGCCGTCAGCCTGCCCGGCGACGAGCGCCAGTACCGCGCCCGCATCGACGGCACTGAGGGCATCGAGGTGGCGTTCCTGTCGGCGTCCGAAATCGCCGGCGAGATCGGCCAAGGCTCGGTCGACCTCGGCATTACCGGCGAGGATCTGCTGCACGAAAACCTCGCCGACTGGGAAGCGCGCGCCGAAATCGTCGCCCGTCTCGGTTTCGGCCATGCCGATGTCGTGGTCGCGGTGCCCGGCATCTGGCTCGACGTCGACACCATGGCCGATCTCGACGATGTCGCCGCCGATTTCCGCCAGCGCCACGGCAGGCGGCTCAGGATCGCCACCAAATACTGGCGGCTGACGCAGCAATTCTTCTCGCAAAAGCACGGCATCCAGGTCTACCGCATCGTCGAGAGCCTCGGCGCTACCGAAGGCGCGCCGGCGGCGGGCCTTGCCGACGTCATCGTCGACATCACCACCACCGGCTCGACCCTGCGCGCCAACCATCTCAAGGTGCTGGCCGACGGCGTGGTGCTGAAGTCGCAGGCCTGCCTGGTGGCGTCGCGGAAAGATCGTGTGGTAGCGGATGAAGCCGTGCTGCGCGACATCGCCGTCAGGATGAGTGCCCTCCCTCCCCCTTGAGGGGAGGGTGGACAGCCGCCGAAGGCGGATGGACGGGTGGGGTCGCCACGGCAGTGCTCCCTCTCCTCAGTCAAAGCCAACAGGTCGAGGCAGTTGAGGCGACCCCACCCGCCTCGCTTCGCTCGGCACCCTCCCTCAAGGGGGAGGGGAACCCCAAGACCATCGACGGGATTTCCACCGCCCCATCAGGCTGATAGGCTCGCCACATCCCGGGAGGAGACGGCGATGGCGATCAATCTCGACGAACTCAAGAACGCCACCAATCTGCGCGGGCGCGGCGGCAAGGGCGCGACCTTCATCGCTCCGATCGACGGCCGGGCGCATGTCTCCGGCGAGCGCACCCCGCCGCTCCTCGACAAGACGATACCTGAGCTGTTTTCCGACACGGTCAGCAAATACGCTACGCAGGATGCTGCCGTCTTCGTCGGGCAGGACAAGCGCTTCACTTGGAGCGAGCTGTCGGACACGGTCGATACGCTGGCCGCCGGCTTCCTGGCGCTTGGCCTCGAAAAGGGCGACCGCGTCGGCATCTGGTCACCCAACCGCTGGGAATGGCTGGTGACGCAGTTCGCCACCGCCCGCATCGGCCTGATCCTGGTAAACATCAACCCGGCCTACCGGCTGACCGAGCTGGAATATGCCCTCAACAAGGTCGGCTGCAAGGCGCTTGTGACGGCCGCCAGTTTCAAGACCTCCGACTATCTCGGCATGATCGAGACGCTGGCGCCGGAGCTTGCCAAGGCCACCCCCGGCAAACTCAAGGCGCAGAAATTGCTGACGCTGAAGATCGTCATCCGCATGGGCGACGACAATTCTCCCGGCATGTTCAATTTCGCCGATGTGCTGTCGATGGCCGGCCGCGACGAGCATGACAGCCTCGACCGCATCTCCGAAGGGCTGAAGCCGGGCGAGGCCATCAACATCCAGTTCACCTCGGGCACGACCGGCGCGCCCAAGGGCGCGACGCTGACCCACACCAACATCGTCAACAACGGCAATTTCGTCACCGCGGCGATCAAGCTCACCGTTGACGACCGGCTCTGCATTCCGGTGCCGCTTTATCACTGTTTCGGCATGTCGATGGGCACGATGGGCTGCGTCTCCAAGGGCGCGACCATGGTCTTCCCAGGCGAGGGTTTTGATGCTGGCGCCACACTGAAAGCCGTGGCGCAGGAAGGCTGCACCGGCCTCTACGGCGTGCCGACCATGTTCGTCGCCATGCTCGACCACGCGGACTTTTCCACCTTCGACCTCTCCAGCCTGCGCACCGGCATCATGGCGGGATCGCCATGCCCGATCGAGGTGATGAAGAAGGTGGTGTCGCTGATGCATATGGAAGAGGTCACCATCGCCTATGGCATGACCGAAACCAGCCCGGTCTCGTTCCAGAGCAGCGTCGACGACCCGCTGGAAAAGCGCGTCTCCACCGTCGGCCGCATCCACCCGCATGTCGACGTCAAGGCCATCGACACCGAGGGCGTTACCGTCGCCGTCGGCGCGCCAGGCGAGCTGTGCACGCGCGGCTATTCCGTGATGAAGGGCTATTGGGACGACGCGGAGAAAACCCGCGAGGCGATCGACGCCGATGGCTGGATGCACACCGGCGACCTCGCCACCATCGACGCCGAGGGCTATTGCAACATTGTCGGCCGGGTAAAGGATATGGTCATTCGCGGCGGCGAGAACGTCTATCCCAGAGAGGTCGAGGAGTTCCTCTATCGCCATCCCAAGGTCAAGGAGGTGCAGGTGTTCGGCATTCCAGA
The DNA here is from genome assembly GCF_056403715.1 of Mesorhizobium sp. P2_F5. NCBI lineage: Bacteria > Pseudomonadati > Pseudomonadota > Alphaproteobacteria > Hyphomicrobiales > Phyllobacteriaceae > Mesorhizobium > Mesorhizobium sp. P2_F5. The sequence continues at coordinate 13,434 of NZ_JBFUEY010000027.1, forward strand.
CGCCAAATATGGTGAGGAGCTGTGCGCCTGGATCGTACTGAAACCCAACCAGATCGCCACCGAGCAGGAGATCAAGAACTTCTGTGCCGGCCAGATCGCCCATTACAAAATCCCCCGCTACATCCGCTTCCGCACCGAATTGCCGATGACGGTGACGGGAAAACCGCAGAAGTTTTTGATGCGCGAAGCGATGGTGGAGGAACTGGGACTGGTGGTGCAGAAGACGGCTTGAGGGGCGGAACGCCGGGTGATGGGGATTGCCGGCTTCGCAATAATATTGGGGTGCTCCCCACAGGCTTTCCGCAAGGTTCGCAGAAATGCATGGGGGCTTGAATGGCTGGTTTCGTACGATCGGTGACTTCCTATGCGATGCCTTTGGCCGCCTTGGCAATGGCCTTCGCGGTCAGAGCCAGCGGGCTGTCGGTGGACGAAGGTTCGCAGAGCGTCAGGATCCTTATCGGAGCGCTTTCGACTGCGATCATGTTCATCACCATTTTCGTGGTGCTCGATCACGCCGAGGCGGTGGCCCACCGTGTGGGGGAGCCCTACGGCACATTGGTGCTGACTTTTGCCGTGACGGCAATCGAAGTGTCGATCATCGTTTCCATGATGCTGCATGGAGCGAATAACCCCACGCTTGCACGTGAGTCCGTCTTCTCGACGGTGATGATTGCTTCCACCGGCGTTGTCGGAATGTGTCTCACCTTTGGCGGCTGGCGCCATCGCAAGCAGGCAATTGTCCGGCAAGGGACCAGCGCATATCTGGCGGTTCTGGTCGCACTGACCGTCATGACACTTATCCTGCCGACCTACACGCGGACCACCGATCCCGGCACATTTTCGGCGGCTCAGCTTGGCCTTGTGAGCGTTCTTTCTGTGCTGCTCTATGCAAGTTTTGTGTTCGCGCAGACAGTCCGGCACCGGGACGATTTCATCGAAGGACTGGCACATGACGTTTCGGCGCGAACCGCCCCTCACAAAAGCATCTTGTCCAGCGCTCTGCTCCTGGTCATAGGACTGATCGGAATTGTCATGCTCGCCGAGCAGGTCGCCGCAAGTGTTGAAGATGCGCTCGTTGCCTATCAGGTGACCCAGGCTGACAGCATTGTGGGGGCAATGATCGCGGGTCTGGTTTTGATGCCGGAGGCAATTTCGGCGATTCGCGCTTCACTCAACAATGAGCTGCAGCGCGGCCTGAATGTCGCAATGGGTTCGGCTTGCGCCACGATTGGTTTGACAATACCGGCGGTCGCAGCAGCCAGCCTGCTGACGGGACGAGGCTTAACCCTGGGGCTCCCGGAGGCCGACGCAGTACTTTTGGTTTTAGCGTTTTTCATATGCGGCGTAAGTTTTAGTAACGAAAGGACGACGTTCTTGACCGGAATGGTCCATGTTGTTGTATTTTTTACTTATGTATTTCTGATATTTATACCTTGAAGCTTGGTGCGATCTGGCGATCAGAGGCAGGGATGAGGCGGCCGCCGGCTGGCAAACCGCGATAGGCAGCCGACAAGAGAACGCTTCCGCGAAGTAGGGATGGCCTCCATCCCTGGGACTGTCAGAAACAGGCTCCTTGCAGTACACTGCCCTGGTTCAAGGGCGGCACGAAATGCCTCGCCTCATCGCAAGGGTGAGCGCTCTCTTACGTCCGCTCCCCGCACAATATTATGTTCGAAGTGCATCTTTGTTGGGGGCACGGTGGGGGAAATACTTGATGCCGTTGTCATAGGCGCCGGTTCGGCCGGGCTCGGCGCGAGCTATTTTCTGAAACAACAGGGGCTCAAGCATTGCGTGCTTGAACGAAGCCGCGTCGGCGAGACATGGCGAACACAGCGATGGGATTCCTTCCTGTTGAATTCGCCCAACATACGCTCGATCCTGCCCGGCGATGCCTACGACGGGCCGGATCCTTGGGGTGCAATCACACACCACGAATTCGTCGCCTATCTGGAGAGCTACATCGAGCGGCACCGATTGCTCGTGAGAACCGGGAGTCCGGTGCAGAAGCTGACAAGAGACGATGGTCACTACCGGGTGACGACGCCGGATGGCGCTGTTCATGCGCGCAACGTGGTGATCGCGACTGGCAATCTGAATTGTCCGGTCCGCCCGCCCTGGTCCGCCGACCTGCCACCGTCACTTCGCCAGATCGATTCCTCCGCATATCGCAATGCGGCCGCACTTGACGACGGTGCGGTGCTGGTTGTCGGCAGCGGCCAATCGGGCGGCCAGATTGCCGAAGACCTGGTTCTGGCTGGGCGCTCCGTCTTTCTGGCGACATGCCGCAATGGCCGCTGGGTGCGACACTATCGCGGCGGCAGCATGCTCAACTGGCTGACCTTGAGTGGTCATCTCGATCTCCCGCGCCGGGAACTAATCCTGCCATCCGGCAAATTGCCACCGCGCCCGCTACTCGGCGCGGCGCACACCATCAGCCTGCAGTCGCTCAGCGCGCAGGGCGTCGTTCTGCTTGGTCGATTCTTGGGGATGGACAACGAGAGCTTCGTCTTCGGCGATGAGCTTGACGACCATATTCGCTTTGCCGACGAGGTCTCCGCAAATGCCAAGCGCCTGGTCGACCAGTATATCGAGCACACGGGCCTTAACGTGCCGCCAGCCGAGGATGACCCGGCCGAAACGGTTGAGCCGCGACTGCCGCGCCCACCCGTGCGCTCGATCGACCTCGCGGCCAGCAGGATCTCTTCGGTAATCTGGTCTACCGGCTTTACTGGCGATTTCGGATGGGTTCGGCTGCCCGGCGCGCTCGATGCGGCTGGTCAGCCCTTGCACGAGGATGGCATCGGCGTCGATCCCGGCATCTATTTCGCCGGCCTCGATTTCGCATCAACGCGGAAATCGGGCACGGTACCCGGCGTCGCCGAGGAGGCCGCCCGTCTGGTGGACCATCTCGCAAAGAGATGACCCGTGCCAGTTTCTCAATCCCTGGCCGTCATCGCCGCGCCAGCTCGGCTGCCCACTTCCTTGTGCTGTGACAGGTCTCCATGGCGCGCTGGTAGCCTTCGCGTGCAGTCGTGCGAGCGACATAGGCGCGTTCCACGTCGCCCAGGGTGAAGCAACCGGTTCTCTGGGCGAACTCCAGGGCATAGGTCACCGAAATGTCGGCCGCCGTGAATCGCTCACCTGCCATATAGGACGCGCGCGAGAGTTGCCGGGTCACCAGGCTCAGCCGGCTTTCGAAAACGTCCATTGCCTTGCGGGCGCCCCAATTGTCCCGCTCGTTCTCTGGCGCGAGATTGCGGCTGACAACGACGAAATACATGGAGGCGGCAAGGCCGGCTTCGCCGAGGTGCAGGAACTGCTGGTAGGGGGCGAACGCGGGATCGTGCGGGTCCGGCGCCAGCTGCGTCGGGCCGTAGCGAGCGATCAGATACTCCATGATCGCAATCGACTCGACCATATTGACTTCGCCGTCCTGGATCGCCGGGATGAACCCTGCGGGGTTGATCGCGAGATACTCCGGATCGTGGTCAACCCCCGCGATCAGGTCCACCGGCCGTAGCCGGTACGGCAACCCAATCTCCTCCAGCAGCCAGACGACCCGGAAGCCTCGGCCCTCGCCGAATACCGTGATCATCTCGCGCAATCCTCCCACGGCTGGCAACCGGCAATCAATCAAGGATTAGCCAAACCGATTGCACATTGCAAGCGGTAAGCTTGGTTATGGCTCTGCCAGGCGCGCCGACAAGTGGCTGCGCCACGTGGCGGGATGATCTATACTTTGGCTCTCACACCCCCAGCACCGCCCCACCCAGCCCCCGAATAATCTTGGCCAGCTCGACGCACTCATCATGCCGCACCTTGTTGCGGCGCCAGGCCAGGCAGATCGTACGTTGCGGCATCGGCTCCTGGAACGGCACGATTTTCAGGTCCGGCATGGCGCTGGCCGGCCTTGCCGCCATTTCTGGGATCAGCGTGACGCCGAGACCATGCGCCACCATTTGCAAGAGCGTCGTCAGGCTGGTGGCGCCGTAGCTTGCCATCGCCACCGGCCGCACGCTGCCGCACAGCGCGAGCGCCTGTTCGCGCAGGCAATGGCCTTCCTCCAAAAGCATCAGCCGCTCCAGCGCCGGGCTTTCCGGTGGCACCGGCGGCGAGGCGAAGGCCGGGTCGCCTGATGGTACGGCAAGGAAGAAGCGGTCGGCGAACAGTTCTTCGGTGACCAGGCCCGGCTGGTCGAGTGGCAAGGCGGCGATGAAGGCGTCGAGCCGTCCCGTTGCCGTGTCCTCGACCAGCGATGCCGTCACCGCTTCGCGCAGTTCGAGCTGCAGGAAAGGAAAATGCCGTTTCAGCTCCGGCAATACATGCGGCAACAGATAGGGCGCCACCGTCGGGATGATGCCCAGCCGGAAGCGGCCTTCCATCGCCGGGCGGCCTCGCCTGGCCGATGTCTCGACTTCGCTGATATCACGCAGGATGCGCTCGATGCGCGGCAGCAGGGCCAGCGCCTCCTCGGTCATCCGCACCGTCTTGCCGCCGCGTTCGAACAGCCGGCAGTTCAGCCTTTGCTCCATCTCGGCGATCTGTGTGGACAGCGCCGGCTGGCTGACGCCGGCCAGTTTAGCGGCGCGGCCGAAATGCAGCGTTTGCGCCAAAGCCTCGAAATATTGCATCTGCCGGACGGTGAGACCAATCATAAGAAAAACCTATCGCAACAAACAGGAAAGGCAATTTGTTTTTATCGAAGAGACGGCCTAGTCTGGAATTGTTCCAGAGTGGCGCGGCTCCCGGCCGGCCCGGAAAACCAACACAGAAAATCAGCAATTCGGAGGCTAAAATGGATGCGAACACCGACGACAACAGTGCCGGCAAATGCCCGGTCGCGCATGGAACCTCCGGCAGGACCAACCGCGACTGGTGGCCGAACCAGCTCGATATCAGCGTTCTCCATCAGCAGTCGAACCTTTCCGACCCGATGGGCGAGGCGTTCGACTATGCCGAGGAATTCAAAAGCCTCGACCTCGATGCTGTGATCAAGGACCTGCACAAGGTGATGACGGATTCGCAGGATTGGTGGCCGGCCGATTTCGGCCATTACGGCCCGCTGTTCATCCGCATGGCCTGGCACAGCGCCGGCACCTATCGCATCGGCGACGGCCGTGGTGGCGCCGGCGCCGGCCAGCAGCGTTTCGCGCCGCTGAACAGCTGGCCGGACAACGCCAATCTCGACAAGGCGCGCCGGCTGTTGTGGCCGATCAAGCAGAAGTATGGCCGCAAGATTTCCTGGGCCGATTTGTTGATCCTCACCGGCAACGTCGCGCTGGAATCGATGGGCTTCAAAACCTTCGGCTTCGCCGGCGGCCGCGCCGACGTCTGGGAGCCCGAACAGGACGTCAACTGGGGTTCGGAAACCAAGTGGCTCGACGACAAGCGCTATTCCGGCGACCGTGAGTTGCACGGCCATCTCGGCGCCGTGCAGATGGGCCTGATCTACGTCAATCCGGAAGGGCCGAACGGCAAGCCCGATCCGCTGGCATCGGCGCGTGATATCAGAGAGACCTTCGGCCGTATGGCCATGAACGACGAGGAAACCGTGGCGCTGATCGCCGGCGGCCACACCTTTGGCAAGACCCATGGCGCCGGCGATGCGGCCCTGGTCGGTGCCGAGCCGGAAGGCGCGGGCATCGAGGCACAGGGCCTCGGCTGGTCGAGCAAGCATGCATCAGGCATTGCCGGCGATGCGATCACATCCGGCCTCGAAGTCACATGGACGACGACGCCGACCAAGTGGAGCAACAGCTTCTTCGACAATCTGTTCAACTTCGAATGGGAGCTGACCAAGAGCCCGGCCGGCGCCCATCAGTGGACGCCAAAGGGCGGCTCCGGCGCGGTTACGGTGCCGGACGCGCACAATCCAGGCAAGCGTCATGCGCCGGCCATGCTCACCACCGACCTCGCGCTTCGCGCCGACCCGGCCTATGAGAAGATCTCGCGCCGCTTCCACCAGCATCCCGCTGAGTTCGCCGACGCCTTTGCCCGCGCCTGGTACAAGCTGACCCACCGCGACATGGGTCCGGTCGTTCGCTATCTCGGCCCGTTGGTGCCGAAGGAAGAGCTGATCTGGCAGGATCCGGTTCCGGCCGTCGACCACGAGCTGGTCAGCGAGCAGGATGTCGCATCGCTGAAGGCCAAGATCCTGGCCTCCGGCCTCACCGTTTCGCAGCTGGTCTCGACCGCCTGGGCCTCGGCCTCTACCTTCCGCAACTCCGACAAGCGCGGCGGCGCCAATGGCGCGCGCATCCGTCTGGCGCCGCAGAAGGACTGGGAGGTCAACCAGCCGGCCGAACTGGCCAAGGTGCTGGCGAAGCTCGAAGCCATCCAGAAGGAGTTCAACGCCGGCGGCAAGAAGGTTTCGCTGGCCGACCTCATCGTGCTCGGCGGCGTCGCCGCGGTCGAGAAGGCGGCGAAGGATGGCGGCAACGCAGTGAAGGTGCCGTTCACGCCAGGCCGCACCGACGCTTCGCAGGCGCAGACCGACGCTCATTCCTTCGCCGCGCTCGAGCCAAAAGTCGATGGTTTCCGCAATTATGTCGGCGGCAAGCTGCCGATGTCGGTCGAAGCGTTGCTAGTCGACCGCGCGCAACTGCTCAACCTGACGGCGCCGGAGATGTCGGTGCTGGTCGCCGGCCTGCGCGCGCTTGGCGCCAATGCCGGCGGCTCAAAGCATGGCGTGCTCACCGACAGGCCGGGCACGCTGACGAACGACTTCTTCGTCAACCTGCTCTCGATGGCGACCGTCTGGGATCCGGCCGCCGGATCCGAGCCGGGGTCGCATGAGGTCTACGAAGCGCGCGACCGCAAGACCAAGGCGGTCAAATGGACCGCCACCCGTGCCGACCTGATCTTCGGCTCGCATGCGCAGCTGCGGGCGCTGGCCGAGGTCTACGGCTCGGCGGATGCCGGGCCGAAATTCGTCGGCGATTTCATCAAGGCGTGGACCAAGGTGATGAACGCCGACCGTTTCGACATCGCCGCCTGATCGCAGTGCCTCCCAAGCAAAAAGGCGCGGGAGCGCGGCACCGCCGGTAAACAGCGCCGGGCCGATCGAACGCGCCGGATTGACCGAGGTGCCGGTGACCGGGATCATGGCGAAGTGCAGCCCCGCCAGGGTCAGGCCGATGACCAGCCCTGCGAACGCCGTCGAGTGCTTTTCAGCGGTGACGCCGAGGATGACGGTGACGAAGGTGAAGGTGCCGATCAGCTCCCACAGGAAGGCCGAACTCATCCCCCATTTCGCCACGTCCCAGCCATTGGCGCCGAAGCCGGTGGTGTGGCCGCCGGTCTGGCCGGAGACGATGATCCACAGCGCCAGAGAAGCGAGGATGGCGCCGATGATCTGCGCGATCCAGTAGGGGATGACATCCTTGGCCTGCATCCGGCCGGCAAGGAAAACGCCGAGTGTCACAGCCGGATTGAGATGCGCGCCCGAGATCGGGCCGACCGCATAGGCGGCCGCGATCAGGCCGATGCCGAACGCCAGGCCGATGGCTTCCTGGCCGAGCGGCAGGTCGGCCAGGAAGCCGCCCGTCGCCACCGACGCCGTGCCGATGAACACCAATAGAAATGTCCCTAGAACTTCCGCAAGATACGTTTTCATTGCCCTCTCCTCGTATCGATCCGCGGGTCCGCGTTTTCTGCGCCGCGAATCATGACGCAAAGAGTATTCCCAACGGAAAAGCTTGGAAAGCAGAGCGGTTACGCCACAAGCCATGCCTATACTCGCCAGTAGCGAACATTAGAAACCTTTCATCTATTGATCGATCTGTTGTTGCCGAACCAAAGACATTTGCTGGCCGGCGGATTCACCGGGCCCTTGGCCAGGATTGCCTCGTCGGATGGAAGCGGGGTTCAATCCCGCCGCGAAAGGCTCTAAGAGCAGGCCGGAAGATCACGTGCTCTTTTTGATGGAATGACGAATGCGACTGGGCGGACGGCTGGCGGCGGCCATCGAAGTGCTGGAAGACATCGGCCGGCGTCACCGGCCGGTGGCCGACGCGCTGAAGGATTGGGGCCTGTCGCATCGCTTCGCCGGCGGCGGCGACCGCGCCGCGATCGGCAACATCGTCTACGACGCGCTGCGCCACAAGCGCTCCGCCGGCTGGCTGCTGGGTGAAGACACGCCGCGCGCCATCGGCTTCGGCGCGCTGCTGCTCGAATGGCACCAGACGGCGCAGTCGCTCAACGATGCGCTCGACGGCGACAAGTTCGCGCCGCCGCTGCTCAGCGCCGCCGAACTTCAGGTGCTCGCAGACCACCGGCTGGCCGAGGCGCCGCCGGCGGTGCGGGCCGACATTCCCGACTGGTGCGAACCGCTTTTCGAAAGGGCCTTTGGTACAGGCTGGGTCGAGGAAGGTGCAGCGCTCGCGACCCGCCCGCCGCTCGATATCAGGGTCAACACGCTGCAGGCCAACCGTGACAAGGTGCTGGCGGAGCTCGCCGATACCGGTGCGAAACCGGCCCGGATCGCGCCGAACGGTATCCGCATCCCGCCGATCGATGGCGACGGCAGGCACCCGAACGTGCAGGCCGAGCCGGCCTTCCAGAAAGGCTGGTTCGAGGTCCAGGACGAAGGGTCGCAGATCGCTGCCGCCCTTGCCGGTGCGCAAGCCGGCATGCAGGTGCTCGACTTCTGCGCCGGCGCCGGCGGCAAGACGCTGGCGCTATCGGCGGCGATGGACAATAAAGGCCAGGTCTTCGCCCACGACGCGGAAAAGGCACGGCTGGCGCCGATCTTCGATCGCATCCGCCGTTCGGAAAACCGCAACGTCCAGATCGTCACCAAGCCCGCCGAACTGTCCCCACTCACCAATCACATGGACATCGTGCTCGTCGATGCGCCCTGCACCGGCAGCGGCACCTGGCGGCGCCGTCCCGACGCCAAATGGCGGCTGACGCAAAGACAGCTCGATGCCCGCAAGGGCGAGCAGTCGGCAATCCTCGATGCAGCAAAAGCCTATGTCAAACCCGGCGGCCTGCTGGTCTACATCACCTGTTCGGTGTTCGACGAGGAGAATGGCGAGCAGATCGCCGCCTTCAGCGAGCGCCACAAAGGCTTTGTCCCGGTCGATCATCGCGCTCTCTGGGACGTCCATTTCCCCGGCCATGCGGCCGCCGCTCGGATCGGCAAAAACGGCGACATCTCCCTGTCGCCGGCGCTCAGCGGCACCGATGGGTTCTACTTCTGCGCGCTGCGCCGGACGGCCTGAGCCTTGCCGCAAAATCGGCAGTCTTCAGCCGGCTCTTACCCCTTGATGGCAGGCAGCGCTGATTGCTGCAGTGCAGCAAAAGCATTTGCGTGGCGTTCGGGCCTCTGCAATAAGCTTTTGTAGATCAATCAGGGCGACAGCCATGGCAGCAAAGATCGTACCCGCTCCCGATTATGAGGATCGCGTCAGGGCGTCGTTCGCCCGCCAGCAGGCCATGGCGACGATCGGCGCCGAACTGACGCTGGTGACGCCTGGCATCATCGAGATCGAAATGCCTTATTCGGCCGCACTCACCCAGCAGCATGGTTTCCTGCACGCCGGCGTGATCTCGACGGCGCTGGACTCGGCCTGCGGCTATGCCGCGTTTTCGCTGATGCCGGAAAATTCCGGCGTGCTGACCATCGAGTTCAAGGTCAATCTGCTGGCGCCCGGCCGGGGCGAGCGCTTCCTGTTTCGTGGCTCGGTGACCAAGCCCGGCCGCACCATCATTGTCGCCGACGGTCAGGCCTATGCCTTTGCCGCCGATGGCGAGGCAAAGCTGATCGCCACCATGACCGGGACGATGATGACCGTGGTTGGGCGGGATGGCATTGCGGGCTGATACGATGGTCAAAGTTACGCGCATTGGCGGCAAGGACGTCCTCTTCGTCATGGCGGCGCAGGCCGAATACGGGCCGCATTTGCAAAAACTGTTCACCCCGCTGATGACGGGCGTCGGTCCGGTCGAGGCAGGCGTTCGCCTCGGCGCCGAACTGTCCTGGTTGAAGTCGCAGAAGACACTGCCGGATCTCGTCGTTTCGCTCGGCTCCGCCGGCAGCCGCACGCTCGAGCAGACGGAAATCTACCAGGCGGTCTCGGTCAGCTATCGCGACATCGACGCCTCGCCGCTGGGCTTCGAGAAAGGCGCGACGCCGTTTCTCGACCTGCCGGTGACCGTGCCGCTGCCGTTGCGGATTCCTGATATCAAGCAAGCCAGCCTGTCGACCGGTGGCGCCATCATCACGGGTGGCGCCTATGACGCTATCGCAGCCGACATGGTCGACATGGAGACCTTCGCCTGCCTGCGCGCCTGCCAGCTGTTCGATATCCCGCTGATCGGCCTGCGCGGCATTTCCGATGGCGCGGCCGATCTCAGGCATGTCGGCGACTGGGCCGAATATCTCCATGTCATCGACGAGAAGCTGGCCGATGCGGTCGGGCGGCTCGAACAGGCGCTGAGCAACGGCCTGCTCGACGCCTGAACGCAACGGGTCAGGCTGCCAGGCTCGCGGGATCGCCGAAATCGATGCGCGAAATGCGCCCGCGCACGGCGCCGGTTGCATCGACATAGTCGATCACGCCGGTCGTGTGGTCGAGTTTCCAGGCGCCGGCGGGGCCATCGGTCCATTCGACCTTGTAGCCATCGTCCAGCAGGTCCCATCGACCATGGAAGCGGGTGCCGTCCGGCAGCAGCATGTGTGCCCTGTCAGCGGTTTCGTAGTGGATGAAGGCGCTTTTGCCGCCCATGTCGATGACATGCGTGGTGCCGATCATGATAATGGCCAGCGTGTCCCTGTTCAGAATTGTCATGGTCCGGTTCCCAGGTTTTGAGTTTGAAAGCGCTCGACGCAATCGAAGTCGTCAAGTATCTTGACTATATGGAGCGCCAGCAAAATGGTCAAGGAGCTTGACGAAAAAACCGAGGCGCTGCCCGATCACATCGGTTGGCGCCTGTGGCAGGCAAGCCGCGCCTGGCAGGCCGAGTTCGCCGCCGCTATGCGCGACGCCGGCCATGGCTGGTTCACCGAGGCGCGCGCCGGGTTGCTCGGGCATATCTCCCGCGACGGTATTCGCCAGTCCGCGCTGATCGACCGCTCGGCGATCTCCAAGCAGGCGGTCCAGCAATTGCTCGACGGGCTGGAGGCGGAAGGCGTGGTACAGCGCCTGCCCGATCCGCTGGACGGGCGCGGCAAGCTTATTGTCTACACACGCAAGGGCCTGGACGCCTTGCGCGACGGCGATCGCATCAAGCTGCAGATAGAACGGCGCTATGTCGACCGTATCGGCCAGCAGCGCTTCGCGGCGCTGATGGACGCTTTGCGGACCCTTGATGCGGGAGCCCCGGATGCCACCGACAAAGACACCGAAGTTCAGTAACGGTGCGGCCTTGCAACCCATTGCGCCGACTCGTTTCTTTCTCTAAAGGCTCGCCATGACGACAGCCAATCATCCCGACACCGTCCTGGCCGACACCGTTCTCATCATCGATTTCGGCAGCCAGTTTACGCAGCTCATCGCCCGCCGCATCCGCGAGGCCGGCGTGTTTTCCGAGATCGTGCCGTTCCAATCGGCCGAAGCTGCCTTCAAGCGCATCAATCCCAAAGCCGTGATCCTATCGGGCGGTCCCGCCTCGACATCAGACATAGGCAGCCCGCGCGCGCCGCAGATCGTTTTCGACGCTGGCGTGCCGGTGCTCGGCATCTGCTACGGCCAGATGGCGCTCTGCGTGCAGATGGGCGGCGTCGCTGAAAGCTCCAACCATCGCGAATTCGGCCGCGCCTTCGTCGAGATCGAAAAGGACAGCCCGCTGTTCGAGGGCCTGTGGGCGCCTGGCCAGCGTCATCAGGTGTGGATGAGCCATGGCGACCGCGTCATCTCGCTGCCCAAGGGATTCGAGGTCTTCGGCAAGTCGGAAGGCTCGCCCTTCGCCATCTTCGGCAATGTCGCGCGCAAGATGTACGGCATCATGTTCCACCCCGAAGTGGTGCATACGCCGGATGGCGCCAGGCTGCTCAGGAACTTCGTCCACAACATCGCCGGCATCGAAGGCGACTGGACGATGCGCGCCTACCGCGAGCATGCGGTGGAGACCATCCGCAAGCAGGTCGGCAAGGGCAAGGTCATCTGCGCGCTGTCGGGCGGTGTGGATTCTTCGGTCGCCGCGCTGTTGATCCATGAGGCGGTCGGCGACCAGCTCACCTGCATCCTCGTCGACCATGGCCTGATGCGCAAGGACGAGGCGGCCGGCGTGGTAGCGATGTTCCGCCAGCATTACAATCTGCCGCTGATCCTGGTCGACGCGTCGGAAAAATTCATCTCCGCACTGGAAGGCGAGTCCGACCCCGAGAAGAAGCGCAAGACCATCGGCCGGCTATTCATCGAAGTGTTCGAGGAAGAGGCCAAGAAACTCGGCGGCGCCGATTTCCTGGCCCAGGGCACACTCTACCCCGATGTCATCGAAAGCGTCTCCTTCACCGGCGGCCCGTCGGTGACTATCAAGTCGCACCACAATGTCGGCGGCCTGCCGGCGCGCATGAACATGCAACTGGTCGAGCCGCTGCGCGAACTGTTCAAGGACGAGGTGAGGGCGCTCGGCAAGGAGCTCGGCCTGCCCGAAAGCTTCATCGGCCGCCATCCCTTCCCGGGGCCCGGCCTCGCCATCCGCTGCCCCGGCGGCATCACGCGCGAAAAGCTGGAGATCCTGCGCGAGGCCGACGCCATCTATCTCGACGAGATCCGCAAGGCCGGCCTCTACGACGCCATCTGGCAGGCCTTCGCTGTGCTTTTGCCGGTGCAGACCGTCGGCGTGATGGGCGACGGCCGCACCTACGAATTCGTCTGCGCGCTGCGCGCCGTCACCTCCGTCGACGGCATGACGGCCGACTTCTACCACTACGACATGGCCTTCCTCGGCGCTGCCGCCACCCGCATCATCAACGAGGTCAAAGGCATCAACCGCGTCGCCTACGACGTGACCTCGAAGCCGCCCGGCACAATCGAGTGGGAATGATTCAGACCCACTCAAACGCCGCCGAAAATACGCCAATCTGCGACGTAACATACTGAAAACAAAAATAAACCCTTTCAGGGACAATCAGCGACAATCGGCACGCAGAGATTGGCTTTGAGGGACCGCTTGACGGACCTTCCGCATATTGCCCACCCGAATTTATCTAAGTACCGTCGGAGCCAATGAGGCTCGTGACGGTACTTTTTTGTGCCTTAAGGCATTGAAGAAAAAAGGAATTTCCTGCCACGGAACCTCGAAAATGTACTGACGGTACTTTTCAGGAGGCAATGGGTATGTTGACGGACGCCGCCCTTAAGGCACTGAAACCAAAGGAGAAAGTCTACAAAATTGTGGACCGTGATGGCATGTATGTCCGCGTCATGCTCAGTGGCGCGATCTCGTTTCGTCTGGATTACAGGCTCAATGGGCGCCGCGAGACGGTCTACCTGGGAAGATATGGACGAGACGGAATCTCGCTTGCTTTGGCCCGAGAGAAGTGCCTCGACGCGAAGCGTGTCATTGGCGAGGGACGATCGCCGGCAATCGAGAATGCCGTGGTTGGCTACCGCGATGGCGGCGATGATCGTATCGAGCGCACGTCGAGGCGATCCCTCACTCCACCGTCTGCCATCAATTGACCTCGGTCGAGCAAGCGCGATTGAAGTCATCGCCCCATCTTGCTAACTCCCGGCCCACTGCCGCCTCGCAATGTGCTTCAATCCCGGACCTACCATTGCGAGCAAACTGGCCTCGCAAACCGTCTTTCAAAACCGTCTGATGCGCTGGATGTGAACTGCTTGCGACGAAGGCTAGTTCTTATACCTCGCGACTTACTGTACGATTTGCCGCGAAACGAACAGCGTTACGAAGAGAGACAACCTATGGGCGTTGGTTTTTTCATTCTTAATTATACCCTTAACTATACATTCTATACTGTGGCCTAGGCTCAGAAGCGGGCCGTCCATTGGGGGGAGTGAGGGCAATATGAAGGGTATGGTGTTCACCGAGTTGCTGGGCTTTGTGGAACAGACTTTTGGGGCGGATGCGGTTGATGACCTCATAGAGGCTTCCGATCTGCCGAGTGGGGGCGCCTACACCGCGGTGGGTACTTATGACCACAGGGAGATGCAATCTCTCGTCACCACATTGGCCGCGCAAAGCCACACGCCGGCAAACGAGTTGCTGGGTTTATTCGGCCAGCATTTGATCGGGCGGTTCAAGTCTTCGTTCCCGGACTTCTTCAAGACGGCGGCCACCCTCTTTGATTTCCTCGAAAGCATCGATAGGCACATCCATGTGGAGGTGCGTAAGCTCTATCCCGATGCCGAGCTGCCCGAATTTCGGGCCGAGCGCATAGGTGATGGGGCAATGAACCTTGACTATCGCAGCAGCCGTCCCTTCGAGGCGCTTGCCTCCGGCCTCATTCTTGGAGCGGCTCATATCTACGGTGAGACCGTGCGGATAGAGCGAAGCTCCCACGAAAACGGTGGCGAGAAATTCGTTCGTTTTTCGATCCAGAAGACCGGTGCGATAGCTTAAATGCTCTCGGAAACGGATCATTCCGAGGACCGCGTTGCGCGTCTCGAACGGCGTCTCCAACGCGAACGGAAAGCACGCGAAGAGGCCGAATGGCTGCTCGAGGCGAAATCGCTTGAGCTCTACCATGCCAACAGCCACCTGACTGTGCTGGCCAACGATCTCGAAATGCGAGTCCTCGACCGCACGCACGAATTGGAGGTCGCGCGCCAGCAGGCCATGTTCCTCGCGGAGCGCGATCCTTTGACTACGCTCGCCAACCGGTTCAGTTTCGCTCGCGACCTGGACGCGGCTATCCGCGCGGCCCAGCTTCAGGGCGGGTCGGTACAACTTCTGTTTGTAGATCTCGACCGGTTCAAGGAGATCAACGACAATTACGGTCACGCCGTGGGCGATGCGGTACTGCTGGGGGTTGCGGACCGGTTGCGGGCAATCTGCAAGGAGCAGGAGGTGGCCGGCCGGCTGGGTGGCGATGAGTTCGGTGTCATCTGCGTGACGCCAATTCATGGCGAACGTGCCCGCGAGATCGCAGCGAAGGTCATGGAGGCCATGAGCGGGCCTATCGATTGTGGCCGGCTGCAGTTGGTCGTCAGTTGCTCGGTCGGTTTTGCAAGCTTTCCCCGTGACGCCACGGATTCGCCAACGCTGCAGCGCTTCGCCGATATAGCTCTGTACCGCTCCAAGTCAGCGGGGCGCTCGACATGGACGGAATTTGACGAAACGATGGCGGCCGAGCTTGAGCACCGCCAGGGCCTGGAAACAGAATTGCGCAGCGCCGTAGCGGCGCGAGAGATCGAACCCTGGTATCAGCCGATTATCTCTACCCAGGGCGACAGGATCATCGGGGTGGAGGCGCTTGCACGATGGCAGCATGCCGAGCGCGGGCTCCTTCTTCCCGGCCTGTTCATCCCGTTGGCTGAGGAAAGTTCGTTGATCGTCGAACTCGGCCAGGCGATGATCGATCGCTGCTGCCAGGAGATGTATCCGCTCATTCGCGAAGGTCGTCTGGACTATGTGTCGGTCAATCTATCGACGCGCCACTTGCGTTCGCCCTCGGTGGTCGAGCAGATCGCCGCGACGTTGGCCAGTCATCGCTTTCCGCCCTCGGCGCTTCAGCTTGAAATCACGGAAAGCCTGCTGCTCATTGATTTCGAGCAGGCGGAGGAGCGGCTTTCACAATTTCGTGCGCTGGGCATCCGAATTGCCCTCGACGATTTCGGAGCGGGCTATTCAAGCCTTTCATACATCAGGCGATTGCCGTTGGATGTTATCAAGATCGATCGCTCCTTTGCCAGGGACATCAGCTCCGACGGACAGGCCGAAGCCGTGGTCAAAGCGATCGTTCAACTCGCACAGGCCCTGAACCTGGGTATCATTGCAGAAGGCATTGAAACCGAAAGCCAGGCGCTCAGGCTGACCAGTTGCGGCTGTTTCGTCCAGCAGGGATATCTGTTTGGCAGGCCGATGCCCTTGCGTGAGATCAAGCAATATCTTGAGGCCGGTTTGAATCCGATGCATACCACCCAAAGAAAGCCCGCGTCCCGGGCGTGAATACCGTCGTAGATCGATTACGGCACCTTCTTGAACAAATCCTGGAAGATGAGCTGGCCCCAGGTGCGGCCGCGTGCGTGCACCAGCGCGCCACCCTCGTTGAGCTTTCCCAGCTTGACGGGTGCGAACCCGAGTTGTTTGGCCAAGGCGGCCACGGGAACGATCGCATCCTCGTCGTCGCTCGACAGAAAGACGACCCGGTGTCCGCCCTCGACGATCGGATCGGCAGCCAGGGTGGCTGCAATCAAGTGATTGAAGCCTTTCACGAACTTGGCGCCGGTGAACGACTTCGCAACGAAGGCGGAGGACGGGAGGCCGTCCAGTTCTTCAGGGACAGGAAACGCGTTCATCGCGTCGATGACCGTCTTGCCTTCCCAGCTCGGCAGGGCTTTCGCAACCTCGCGATGCTCCCCGAAAGGGACCGCCAAGATGATCGTGTCGGCCTCGAGTGCTTCCCGTAGCGACCTGGCGACGACCGTGGGTCCAATCGCCCGAGCCTGCGGCGCCAACGTCTCCGGTGGACGGCGGCTCGCGACGGTCACGTCGATGTTTTTACGGGCGAAGGCGAGGGCGAGGGCCTGGCCTATCTTACCGAATCCTACAATCGCATAGCTCATAATACTTCTCCGATCCGTGTTGATATTGATTCCCCGGCCGTTCAGATGGCCGAGAAGCCGCCGTCGACAGACAACTCCACCCCATTCACGAAGCTCGAATCGTCTGAAGCAAGAAACAGCGCGGCCGCCGCAATTTCCTCAGGACGCCCCATCTTTCCCCGCGGGATCAGGGATTCGAACATCTGCTTCGCCTCCTCGGTGAGAACTTGGTCCTGCATCGGTGTGGCGATCGGCCCTGGGTGCAGTACGTTCACCCGGATATTCCTGCCCTTCAGTTCGTTGAGCCACCCGCGTGCGAATGCGTGCAACGCCGCCTTGCTCGCCGCATAGACGCTGTAACCAGGAAAACCTTTGATCGAAGCAACTGACCCGGTCATGAAGATCGATCCGCCATCGTTGAACAGCGGCAACGCCTTCTGAACCGTAAACAGCGTGCCGCGCGTATTCAGGCCGAAGGCCGCATCGAAATGCTGCTCGGTAATCTCGCCCAGTGGGACGGCTTCGCCCACGCCGGCGCTCGCGTACAGGACGTCGATCTTGCCCCTTTCCCGCTTGACCGTGTCGAACAGGCGGTCGAGGTCGTCGAGATTGGACGCGTCGCCGCGCACGCCGGTCACGTTCCGACCAATCAGCTTGACGGCCTCGTCGAGCGCCTCCTGCCTTCGACCCGTGATGAAAACATAGGCGCCTTCTTCAACGAACCGCTTGGCGCTCGCCAGCGCCATGCCGCTCGATCCACCCGTGATGACTGCAACCTTACCGTCTAGCTTTCCCATGACTTTTCCTTTCAGGCTCTGCTTTTTGTCGTTCGGGAAGAACCCCGAGAGCCTGGAAGTAAGTCTGCTGGGGTCAGGCTTTGAGTGCGGAAGCGCGCACATCGGTGGTGCAAAATCGATCCGGTTGGACGACTGGCGCCAGCCACGGCGATCGGTGTCCGGCGTTCGAAATTGGGCCGCGCTTGTCGACATAAGCTGTGATGACCGCCCGTACTGCTGTACGATGCGTTAGATCCGGGCTTTGGAAGGCGCACCGCGTGGTGCTGGGTTGCACCATGATCGACTGGGATGACGTTCGTTACTTTCTTGCCGTCGCGCGCGGAGGCTCAGTGCGGGCTGCGGCCGAGCGCCTCGGGGTGAATCACTCGACCGTGCTGCGACGCATCGCTCAGTTCGAGGAACGCCTCGGGGTGCAGATGTTCGAAAAGCTGCCTTCCGGCTACCGCCTGACGGCTGCGGGCGAGGAGGTTCTTGAGTTCGCGGATCAGATGGAGGCGTCGTCGCACCTGCTGGAGACGCGCGTCTTCGGGCGCGACCAGAGCGTGCGCGGGCTTCTGCGGGTGACGCTGGCGCCGCCCCTCGCGACACACCTGCTCATGCCGGACTTCACCGATTTCGCGCGTCTGCATCCGGACATCGAGATGGAAATCGTGTCGTCCGGCGAGCTGGCAAATCTGACCAACCGAGAGGCCGACGTCGCGATCCGCGTCGTCTACGACCGCAAAACCCTGCCGCTCAATCTTCACGGCCTGAAGGGGCCGGAGGTGTTCGGCGGCGTCTACATGTCCCGCGATCGACTGGCCGCGTGGCGCGCGGGCGCGCCTGATCCCACCCGGTGGATCGTCATAAGCATTCATGGAATTCCGGAATGGGCCAGCGAGGGTGAGGTTCGCACCACGGGGGTTCCATTCAGGACCACGGACGCCGAGGCGCAGATCGTTGCTGTACGGCAAGGGCTCGGGATCACGACACTGCCGTGCTTCGTCGGAGATGCCGACCCCCTACTGGTGAGGGTGCCGGGCACCGACCTGCACATGTACGGAACGCTCTGGCTTCTCACGCAGGGGGAGACACGCAAGACGAAGCGCGTGCGGCTCTTCACGGAGTTCGTATCCCGCAGGCTCGCGGCGTACGCTCCGCTTCTCGCGGGGCTGTCCATATCGCGCGACTGACGCCCGGCAGGTCGCCGGCGGGCGCCTAGAGCGTTTCGCCGTTTAACGGAAACGGCGAAACACTCTATCTCTTTGTTTTGACGCAATTCCGGACGGAAAACCGCTCACACTTTTCCTGGAATTGCTCTAGCCCCTTGCAGCCCAAGACGTTGGAGCGCACGCCGCTGGGGCCTCGATCCAGGATAGATGACAACCAACAACCCGCGCGACGGCTTATCGAAGCGCACGCTTCCGTCAGTGCAGGATCTGCGACAGGAACAGCTTTGTGCGCTCATGGCGTTAGTGGCTTGGCCGTCTAATCCAGCCGGTCGCGCAGCATGCTCCAGGGAAGCAGCACGTTCGGTGCGTAGCGGACCACTTGGTGGAACGGGATCGGCGATGGCGGCGCGAAGGGAAGCGGCAGATCGCGGGCGTCCGTTCCGCTCGCCCAGTCCGCCAGCACCTTGCCCATCGCCGTGGTCATGGCGATGCCGCGGCCATTGCAGGCGAAGCCGGCGATCAGGCCTGGGCCGAGGTCGATGAGACGCGGCAGGAAATCCGGCGCCACCGCCGCGACGCCCGTCCAGCTGTAGGCAAGCGGCGGCAGTTCAGGCAAATCGAGATGCCTGGCGAGCCGTCGCCAGACCGTTTGCGGCACGCGCGTCTCGGCGCCGGCGCCAACGACATGCATGCCGCCGCTGATCAGCCGGTTCTGGCTGTCGAAGCGGCAGGTGAAGAGGTTACGCCTGGTGTCGCCAATGCCCTGGCCACCGGGCAGCAGGCGGGCGCGTATGGAGTGCGGCAGCGGCGCGGTGGCGATCTGGAAGACTTTCAAAGGGACATAGGTCCGCGCCAGTGTCCGGTTCAGCGCTACGCCATAGGCATTGGTGGCGACCAGCACCTTGCCCGCTTGCACGGTGCCGGATGCGGTCTTCAAGGCCCAGCCATCTTTTGTCCGATCGATGGAGGCGACGCGCGTCTTCTCGAAGATGCGTGCGCCGGCTTTCTCCGCGGCGTCGGCCAGGCCGCGCGCATATTCGACCGGATTGAGGACGCCGCCAGATTTGTCCATCCAGCCGCCGGCATAGCCGCTGATACCAGTGAGCTCCGCGACCACCTTGGCATCGAGCGTTACGGTCGGTCTGCCACGTGCCGCCCACTGCTCGGCGCGCGATCTCGTCTTTTCCAGCGCGGTGGACGAATGCGCCGGTTGGATCCAGCCATTCTGCACAGCGTCGCATTCGATGCCGTGCTGCTTGATCAGGCCGAAGACGAGGTCAGCACTTCCAGCAGCGAAATCGATCAGCCTTTCGCCGCGCTCGGGTCCGAGTTCGGTGATGATGTCGTTTGGGTCGCGCTTGGCGAAATTCGGCACGACCAAACCGGCATTCCTGCCAGTCGCACCCCAGGCTATGAATTCGGCTTCGAGGACGGCGACCGAAAGCCCTTTCTCTGCTGCGTGCAGTGCCGTCGACAGGCCGGAAAAGCCGCCGCCAATAATCGCGAGGTCGACGTCGAGCCCGGCTTGCGGCGCGCCCCGGTCGCGGCGGTTGCCACTGACGGCATGCCAGAGCGAAACGCCATGCACCTCTCGCCGGATCATGGCATTCATGATCCGGCCTCGCTCTCGCCGGCCGCCTTCGTCTGTTTGCCGGGCTTCGGCCGCCGTGGCCGGTCGCCGAACAGGCCAGTCGGCCGGATCAGCAGGATGAGGCACAGCATGACGCCGATGGCGACGATCTGCAGCGAGGCGGCGCGCGCCTGCTGTTCGGGCGAAAACAGGATGCTGGTCAGCGTGCCTGACCCCGCCCATATTCCCCACACGAGGATGCTGCCGATGACGGCGCCGAGATTGCTGCCCGAGCCGCCGACGATCAGCATCACCCAGACCTGGAAGGTCAGGATCGGCAGATAGTTATCGGGCGCGATGAAGCCGGTGAAATGCGCCTGCAGCGCACCGGCCAGCGCCATGATGGCGCCGCCGACGGCAAAGGCCTGGACGCGGTAGAAACGCGCGCTCTTGCCCAGCGAGATCGCCGCCCGTTCGTCCTCGCGCAGCGCCTTCAGCACCCGGCCCCAGGGGCTGCGCGACAGGTGCTCCAGAGCGAGATAGGCGATCAGCGTCACAGCGGAGACGACGGCAAGGTTCGACAGGTTGAACAGCAGCGGCGTCTCGGCAAGGCTGCCGAAGGGACGCGGAATGAAGCCGATGCCGAACGGTCCGCCTGTCAGTTTCTGGGCGTTGAGCGCGACCAGCTGCACGACGACGGCGACGCCGAAAGTGGTGATCGCCAGATAGTCGGATCTCAGACGCAGCGTCGCCATGCCGGTAAGTGCCGCGGCGATGCCGCCGACGACCATGGCACCCGCCCAGCCGACAAGGATCGGCAGGCCAAAGCCGCCGAGCCGCGCGGCATCGTCGGGTGTGGTCAGCAGCGCCGAGGTATAGGCGCCGACGGCAACGAAGCCGGCGAGGCCGACATTGAACAGCCCGGTCAGCCCCCACTGCAGATTGAGCCCCAGCGTGACCAGCGAAAAGATCAGGGCGGTGGTCAGGAAGAAGGCGCCGTAGCCAAGCAGGTCCATCAGCGTTCCCTCACACCAAACAGGCCGATCGGCCGCACGAACAGCACCGCCATCAGGATGATGAAGGAGACGGCGGCGCGCCATTCCGCACCGATCAACTGCACCGCGCCCGCTTCGGCGAGCCCGATGATCAGGCCGCCGAGAACCGCGCCTGGAATGCTGCCGA
This sequence comes from Mesorhizobium sp. P2_F5, assembly GCF_056403715.1. NCBI lineage: Bacteria > Pseudomonadati > Pseudomonadota > Alphaproteobacteria > Hyphomicrobiales > Phyllobacteriaceae > Mesorhizobium > Mesorhizobium sp. P2_F5. The sequence goes on from NZ_JBFUEY010000027.1 coordinate 34,810, forward strand.
TGCCGCCGAGAATGGCGGCGGCGAACATCGGCAGCAGCATGTCGAAGCCCATGAACGGGCGGATCTGCACCAGAATGCCGATCATCACGCCGGCGACGCAGGCCAGCGCCCCGCCGATGACCCAGGTGACGCGCACCACGGAGGCTACGTCGATGCCGACGATGCGGGCCAGTGCGGCATTCTGGCTCAAGGCCTGCATGGAGCGGCCGGTCTGCGTGCGTGTCATCAGAAGATGCACGCCGAGCACCAGCACGGCGGTCAGCAGCAGAAGCGCGATCTGATCGGGCGTGATGCGGATGCCGAAGCCAACCGGCATGGCGATCTGGATTGCGCGGCTGAAATAGGTCGGGCGCGAGCTGAAGGTGAATTCGAGCAGGCTGCGCAGCGCCATCGAGGCGCCGAAGCTCGCCATCACCACGATGATGGCTTGCCCCTGCGAGCGCAGCCGCGAAAACAGCACCTTGTCGAGCAGCAGCGCCAGCAAGGCGGTGAAGGCCATGCCGACGACCAGCGCAACCAGGAGCGGCCAGCCGAAGGACAGCGGAGCGATCGGCGCTACCTTGCCGAAGGTAGCGCCGATGGCGCTGACGACCGCGAGCGTCGCATAGGTCCCCCAGGCCATGAAGTCGCCATGGGCAAAGTTCGAGAAGCGCAGGATCGAATAGGTCAGCGTCACGCCGATGGCGCCGAGGCCGATCATCGAACCGGTCAGCAACCCATCGACGACAAATTGCAGGCTCATGCCGCTCCTCCCTTGCTGGCGTGAGAAGGGCGTTGGCCGAGATAGAGTTCGGCGACGACCGGGTCGTTCCACAGTTCGGAAGCAACGCCCTCGTGCCGGTCCTTGCCTTCGACCAGCACATAGGCGCGGTCGCCGATGGCCAGTGCTGCCTTGGCATTCTGTTCGACCAGAAGGATGGTGACGCCGGATTTGCGTATGCCGGCCAGCATCTCGAACACCATCGACACGAATTTCGGCGACAGGCCGGCCGAGGGCTCGTCCAGCACCAGCACCTTGGGATGGACGATCAGCGCCCGCGCCACCGCCAGCATCTGCCGCTGTCCGCCCGACAGATTGCCGGCGGCGGTCCGCCGCTGGCGGACGAGGTCGGGAAAGGCGGCATACATTTCCCCGATTCGGCCTGGGATTTCGCGCCGCTCGAGAATGCCGCAGGCGACCTTCAGATTGTCTTCGACCGACATCAGCGGAAAGATGTTTTCGGTTTGCGGCACGAAGGCTAGGCCAAGCCTAACCATGGTGTGTGCAGGTGCGGCGGTGATGTCCTTGCCGTCAAGAAACACCGTGCCGCCGGTGATCGGGACGAGGCCGGCGATCGCCTTGATGAGGCTCGACTTGCCGGCACCGTTGGGACCGAGCACGACGACGATCTCACCCTTGCCGACGGTGATCGAGGCGCCGCGCACGATCGGTACGCCGGGCTCGTAACCGGCTTCGAGATCGCGGACGTCGAGGACGTTCTCGTTCATGTGGCGCCTCCGAGATAGGCCTCGATGACGCGCGGGTCGCGGGCGACCTCTTCCGCCGTGCCTTCGCTGAGCAGCTGACCGCTCGCCATGACGAGGACGCGGTGGCAGAGCCGCGTCACCATGTCGATGTTGTGCTCGATCAAGAGGAAGGTGATGCCGCGCGCGTTGATGTCGCGGATGCGGTCGATGATGACTTCGAGCAGCGTCGCGTTGACGCCGGCCGCCGGCTCGTCGAGCAGGATGATCGCCGGGTCGGCAATCATGACGCGCGCGAGCTCGAGCAGCTTGCGCTGGCCGCCGGAAAGCACGCGCGCCGGCTCATGCGCGAGACGGGTGAGGGTGACGAGCTCCAGTAGCTCGAGTGCCTTTGTTCTGGCCGTTCTCTCCTGCGCCGCGACGCGCCACGGCGTGACGAAATTGGCGAGCAGCTTTTCACCGGCCTGGCCCTGTGCCGCCAGCATGATGTTTTCGATCAGCGTCAGATTGGGCAGCGGACGCGGGATCTGAAAGGTGCGGCCAAGGCCGCGACCGATGCGCAGATGAGCGGCTTCACCCGAGACGCGCGTTCCGTTGAGAAGGATATCGCCACTAGTCGGCAATATGCTGCCCGCCAGCAGATCGAACATCGTCGTCTTGCCGGCGCCATTCGGTCCGATCAGGCCAAGGATTTCGCCCGCTTTGACATCAAACGAGACATCGTTGACGGCGACGAGGCCACCGAACCGCCTGACGACATTCCTCGCCGACAGAACCGGTGCGCGGATTTCGTCCTGCCGTTCAGCTGTCTCGCTCATGCACCCTCTGGCCGAGCGGTCTTTGCCGCCTTCTGATTTTTTGATTTGTGATCACACTTGCTTTGATCACGCTAATCGGCTTTAATTTTCTCCGCAAGCCGAAAACGGGCCAAGACCGGGAATGCCATGCAAAAGGCTGCCATCGAGCGAAACAACGAAACGATCGCGGCCCAGCTCACGCCCGTCGGCCGCGAGACCGTGCAGGATCGTGTTTACTCGGAGTTGCGCCGGGCCCTGATCGGCGGTCTTTTCGAACCGAGCCAGGTGCTGACCATCCGTGGTCTCGCCGATGCGCTGGTCACCTCGACCATGCCGGTGCGAGAGGCGCTCGGCCGGCTGATCACGGAGAAGGCGCTGGAGGCGCTGCCCAACCGCTCCGTGCGTGTGCCGCCGATCACGCTGGAGCGCATCGACGACCTCCTGCGCGCGCGCTCCCTCATCGAAGGCGAAGCGATCGCGCTTGCCGCCACGCGGATGGGGCCGCGCCAGATCGCCACCATCGAAGCCATGCTTGGCGAGTGGGACGAGATGCGGGCGCTGAAGCACAAGAAGGACATCGACCGCGAAGCGACGCTCAACCAGAGCTTCCATTTCGAGATCTACCGCTGTTGCGGCTCGGCTGTGCTGATCCCGATGATCGAAAGCCTCTGGCTTCAATCGGGACCATGCATACGCGTCGCCATCTACGCGTTTTCCGAAGCCGGCGAGGTCGACACTGCGCACTATCATCGTAGCATCGTGGCGGCTCTTGCCAGGCAGGATGCGCAAGCGGCGCGCGAAGCGCTGGTGGCGGACATCAGCCGGCCGTTTGCATTCCTGCGCGACAAGCTTCAATCCGCCGCCGCGAAGGACCGGACATGACCGGCATCAGGATCATCGAGCCGCGCTCGAAGCTTGCCGTCACGGCGCTGCTGCTGCCCGAAAAGGCGCCGGAAAACGCGGCTTTTCTCCAAGCATACCTCGCCGCCCCGCGCGTCGTCCCGGGTATCCATGCGATGTGGACGGGACCGGAAATCTCGTGCCCGGTTCCGTCAGCCGATCTCGAGGGCCAGGCCTATGCCCAGCCCTTGCCGCCAGAGAATGCGACGCTGACGCCGCAGCCGGGCGATATCGTGCTGTCCTATGTGCCGCCACGCATGTGGGGCGGCAATCCCAATGCCATCTTCGATATCGGCCTGTACTACGGGCAGGGGGCGCGGCTGCTGTTCCCGATCGGCTGGCTGGCCGGCAGCGTGGTGGCGCAAGTGCTTGCCGGAGAGCGCGATCAGTTCGCCGCCGCCTGCGGCGTCATCCGCCGCAACGGCGCCTGTGACATCACCTTCAGCCTGGTGGAGGCCTGAATGGCCGACGACAGTTTCGAGCTTTTCGATCTTCGCGTCGAGGCGGTCATTCCCGAGGGCAAGCCGATCTATTGCGGCGCCCGGGCGGGCGACTATTTCGAGCTCAAGGGTGAGATGCTGTCGCTGCCGCCTGGGCAGGGCTTCTCGATCTATTCGATTGCGGCTGTGTTGCCGCTGCTGGCGGCAAAGCAGCGCCCGACGCACGCAAATGACTGGATGACCTCGGATGCCGAGATCGCCTGTCCCGATCCCAATTGCGCCAGCCGGCTGCGGATCGTCAGGTTGGCCAAGCGGCGCTTCAGCCATGCCGAAACCACGGCTGTGCCGCTGCCGAAGGAGACCGACAAGGGATGAGCGCCAGGACCATCGAACTCAGCCCCGGCTATGCGATCTCGCGCGTCATCCGCGGTGGCTGGCAGCTCGCCGGTGGCCATGGGGCCATCGATCGCAACCAAGCGGTGGCCGACCTGATCGCCACTTTCGATGCCGGCATCTGGACCTATGACTGCGCCGACATCTACACCGGCGTCGAGGAACTGATCGGCGCCGCGCGCCTGCGGCTGGGCAGCGAGCGCGGCCTCGATGTCGCGGCCAGAATGAAGGTGCACACCAAGCTGGTGCCTGACCTCGAACGGCTGGCCGGTATCAACCGCGACTACATCAGGGGCATCGTCGATCAGTCGCTTCGCAGGCTGAAGACCGAGCGGATCGATCTCGTGCAGTTTCACTGGTGGGATTATGACCAGCCTCGCTACGTTGATGCGATGGTTTGGCTCGACGAGCTTCGGCTGGAAGGCAAGGTGCGCAATCTCGGCACCACCAATTTCGATACGCCGCGGCTCACCGAAATCCTCGCCGCAGGGATTCCGCTGGTCAGCCAGCAGCTGCAATATTCAGTGCTCGACCAGCGGCCGGCAAACAGCCTGGCGAGCCTCGCCGCGAAAAATGGTGTCAGCTTCCTCTGCTACGGCTCGGTGGCCGGCGGCTTCCTCAGCGACAAATGGCTTGGCGCGGCCGAGCCAGCCACACCGCTCGAAAACCGCTCGCTGGTCAAATACAAGCTGATTATCGACGACTTCGGCGGCTGGGATCTGTTCCAGTCGCTGCTCAAGACACTGAAAGGCGTCGGCGATCGCCACGGCGTCGACATCGCCACCATCGCCTCGGCCTGGGTGCTGGAGCAGCCACACGTGGCGGCCGTCATTGTCGGCGCGCGCAACCAGGCGCATGCGCTGGCCAATGCTAAAATCATGGACGTCGCACTCGACGCCGACGATCGCGCGCGGATTGCTGCTGTCATCGCACAAGGCACAGGCCTCGAGGGCGATGTCTACACGCTGGAGCGCGACCGTCATGGCCGCCATGGCTCGATCATGCATTACAACCTCAATGCGGGGGAAGAAATGAGCGGCGAGCCTTCCCTTTTTTCGCGTGCCAGCGCCGAGGTCGTCGACCTGCATCGCTTCTTCGTAGACTGGTTTGTCGCCGCGCGAGCCAACTCTGTGGAGTTCGGCCGCTTCGAAGCTGTCATGGGCGAAGGCTTCGCCATGGTCGCGCCGAATGGCCAAATCCTCGATCGCGACGCGGTCGTCGATCATGTCCGAACAAGTCGCGCCACTTGCGACGACGGTTTTGCCATATCGATCGAGGATATCAGGCCGGGTTGGCAGGACGCCGACACCATCGTCGTCTTCTACGTCGAAGCGCAGTTGCGCGCAGGCAAGCACAGCCGCCGCCAGTCGAGCGCTGTCTTCACCACCAGTTCATCGGCGCCTAACGGCGTCGAATGGCGGCACCTGCATGAAACCTGGCTGCAGGTGCCGGAAAGCTGAACAGGGCTCCAGAGATCAAATACAGTCGAGTAACTCAAGGGGAACAACAATGAGAAACACGATACTTCAACTCACCACCGCACTGGCCCTCGTCACGATGGCGGGTGCCGCGCAGGCCGCCGATTGCAAGATCACCGTCGGCCTGGTCATGGAACTGACCGGCCCGGCCGGCGAATACGGCCAGGCCGGCGCGAAGTCGGTCGAAATGGCCTTCCGTGACATCAACGAAGCCGGCGGCGTGCGCGGCTGCGATCTCGTGACCGACACACGCGACAGCCAGAGCCAGGGCAATATCGCCGTCGACGCCGCGACCCAGCTGGTGCAGGTCAAGAAGGTACCGGTGATCATCGGCGGCATCATCTCCTCGGTGTCGATCCCGATCCTGACCTCGGTCACCGGCCCGGCCAAGATCGTCCAGGTGTCGCCGGCTTCGTCCTCGCCGACGCTGACCACGCTCGGCCGCGACGGCAAGACCAACGGCATCTTCTTCCGCACCATCACGTCGGATGCGTTGCAGGGCGTGGCGGCGGCCAAATACGCCATCGACAAGGGCTTCAAGAAGCTGTCGATCATCCACGTCAACAACGACTTCGGCGTCAACATGGCGGCGGAGTTCTCGCGTGCCTACAAAGCGCTCGGCGGCACCATCGTTTCCGACACGCCCTACAACGAAAAGCAGTCGAGCTACGCCTCGGAAGTGACAGCGGCAATGGGCGGCGAACCGGACGGGCTCTATCTCGTCAGCACGCCGGTCGACGGCGCAACGGTTGCCCGCACCTGGATTTCGCAGGGCGGCGTGCAGAAATTCCTGCTCAATGACGGCATGAACAGCCCGGACTTCATCGAATCCGTCGGCGCCGACTACCTCAAGGATGCCTACGGCACCTCTTCCGGCACCAGCCCGACGGCCTCCACCGAGTACTTCATGAAGAACTACAAGGAATTCTCCGGCATCGAACCGTCGAACCCGGCGGCCGACCGTTCCTACGATGCCGGCGCCATAGTCGGCCTCGCCATCGCCATTGCCGGTTCCGAGGATCCAGCCAAGATCAAGGACGCGATGTACAAGGCGGTCGACCCGGCCGGTGCGCCCATCTATGCCGGCAAGGACGAGTTCGCCAAGGCGCTCGGCCTGATCAAGGACGGCAAGCCGATCCGCTATGAAGGCGTCATCGGTCCGGTCGCCTTCGACAAATATGGCGACATCACCGGACCGTTCCGGCTGTGGAAGATCGTCGACGGCAAGGTGACGACCGACGGTGAAATGACGACCGACGACGTCAATGCGCTGCAGGCAAAATTGCAGTAGGCGCTGATACGTTTGTCCGGCATCGATCCCATTCGCTCACTGGGATCGATGCCGGACAAGCAACGGCCACCGAGTCTGCCGTGCACGCGAGCACGCCGGCCCGCGTCGAACCGGTGATCGTGACCATGTCGACATACGCGAGATCGCCTCGCCGACTTCGGCGCCATCGCCATTGATGAGGTCGTCATACGCACGATAGAGGTACGGTCCTAAGGTCGACCTCCGCCTCCCACACTAGGATCAGACAACGACGCCACCGTCTTCAGCGCGCCGTCAAGCATGTCGCCTTTCTCGTCTTTCAGCGCGGCCTCGCGCAACCGCCTGATCCAGTCGGCAGCGTCGGCGCGGCCCTTGACCAGATCGAGCGCCGACAGGACGCGGTCGAATTTCGACTGGGCGCGGACGTGGGTGTCGCTGTAGCCCTTGATCAGCCGGCGGCAGTTAAGGATTTCGACGGCCAGCGCGTAGTCCTGGGGCACGTGGCTGAGCGCCAGTGCATACCAGCGCTCCAGATGTGCCGTCTCGACCTTGTGACGCAGCAGGCGGCGGCGCCATCGGCGCAGGCCGCCGATGAACCAGAGGGCCGCAAAGCCGGCAAGGCTGTCGGTGCGGATGTGGCGCCCATGGTTGATGCGGCGATCGAGGAAAGCGGAGAGCTTCGGCCGGTTCTCGATATAGCTGCCGAGCCCCGCCGGCAACGTGCCGCAGAATTCCTGGATGCGCGGATGGAAGTATTCGGTCACCTGCAGGACGGAGCCGTCCTTGACGCCCACCTCCTTGCGCACCCGCCGGTCACGCGTCGAGCGCGTCTTGAGATCGGCGACGCGGATCATGTCGTCGTAGCATAGAGCGTTGGCGAGATGCTTGGCGGCCGCGATGGACAGCGCATGGGCATGGTCGGCGCCATCCAGCGCGACGGCCTTGTCCAGCCGGTCTAGATAGTCGCGCCCATAGGCGATGTCCTGATAGTCGACGACCTTTCTCAAACCTCGAAGCGCCATATCGCGCACCGCCACGGGCATCAGATCGATGCGGGCGGCCAGCGTCTGCCAGCCCTGCAGCAGGTTTTGCGGGCCGCTTACTTGGCCTGCGCCTGAGGCAGATTCGGCAATCGCTGGTTCGGGCCCCGGCGCTCCTGTGCCGCGCGCGCGGTCAAACGCAGCGCCGAAGGCAGCGAGGCTGGCTTTCACGCCCCGGCCGCCGGCACCGATCGCCTGCTCGTAGCTTTCACGCGTGAACGGCAATGCGTCGGAGCCGGCCAGCGCGCCAAGCAGGCTGGCGGAAATCATCGAGCCATTGTCGGCGGCGATCTTTTCCATGTCGAAGGCGATGAAGCGTTTCGATGCGGCCTCGGCTGTCGCGTGCACCTTTGAGGATGAGGCCCGGCCGTCGCCCGGCTCGATCTTTTCCGACACGGCGGCAATGCGATGCGAAGAAGCAATGAGCGTGGTGCGATCGGGCGTGACAAAGCCACGGATGATGGCGCGGCCGGCCTCCATCAATTCCGCAGCGATCAATATGTCGACGTCGCCCTGCGAAGGCGACAGGGCAAAGACCGGCAGCCGGCCGGTATCGCGGGCCATCTCGACATAGTAGATCGTAGCGCCAGTGCGCTGGGCGACGCCAGCGACCGAGGTCGATTGCGCGACATAGGCATTGCGCTCGGCGACATCGGTGATCCAGTCGGCCAGCACGCCGCCACCCTGGCCGCCGACCGCCAGCACGGCGAGCTTGATGACGCGCTCGTCGTCCTGTGCGCCGCTCCGGGCGCTGAATGGCGGGACAGCGTCAAGCATCGGCAAAGGTCAGGCGCCGGCTCTCGCGGCGGCGTTGCATCAGGCCGATCACGACGCGGCGGGCGCTCTCCAAAAAGCGATCCCATCGGCTCGGATTGTGCACGACATCGGCGCGGTAGAAGGATGGGCACAGCACGGCGGCGTCCGCCACCTCGCCGCAATTGCCGCAGCCGACGCAGCTCTGGTCGATCGATGCCACCGGATCGTCGCGCAAGGGATCGTCGAGCGACTTCACCGACAGCGACGGGCAGCCGGACAGCCGCATGCAGGCGTGGTCGCCGGTGCAGATGTCCTCATCGACGCCGAACTTTGGCTTGACGACACGGGTCCCGCCCTTGATCGCCTGGTCGACCAGCGGCTTTTCGCGGCGCTGGCGATTGAGCATGCATTCGGACGAGGCGACGATAACCTTGGGACCTTTCTCCTCCGTTGTCAGTGCCTCGCGCAGCGTGTCCTGCATCTTGCCGACATCATAGGTGCGGTCGATGTGGCGCAGCCATTTGACGCCCATGCCTTTCACTGCCTCGGTGATCGGATGCTTGGTCGACTTGGTCTTGTTGCCCGCGCGCGACGACAGAATGTCCTGCCCGCCAGTGGCGGCCGAGTAAAAATTATCGACGATGACGATGACGCCATCATTCTTGTTGAACACGGCGTTGCCGATCGAGGAGGTCAGGCCGTTGTGCCAGAAGCCGCCATCGCCGACGAAGGAGATCGATCGGCGCTTGGCGTCGGGCGAATTGAAGGCCGAGGCCGAGGCCGGCCCGAGCCCATAGCCCATGGTGGTGGCGCCAAGCTCGAAGGGCGGCATGATCGAGAACAAATGGCAGCCAATGTCGGATGCGATGTGGTGCTTGCCGAGTTCCTGCTCGACCAGCTTGGTCGCGGCAAAGATCGGCCGCTCCGGGCAACCGATGCAGAAGCCCGGCGGACGGCCCGGCACGACGTTGATCAGATCAGCAGTGTCGACGCCGTCGCCGACCTTGTTGGGCGCGCGCACTTCACTCGGCAAGAGATGCGGGGCCTCGGCGCGCAGGAAGGAGCCGATGCCGTCGAGCATCACCTGGCCGGTATATTCCCCGGCCATCGGCAGATACTCCTTGCCGACCAGCCTGGTGCCGCGCCCGGCCTTGTGCAGCATGGCGGCAAAGGCCTGCTCGATGTAGTTGGGCTGGCCTTCCTCGACCACGAGCACCGCCTGCTTGCCTTCGCAGAAGGACAGGAATTCATCGTCGATCAGCGGATAGACGGCGTTGAGCACATAGAGCGGCACATCCGTCTCGCCATAGGTGTCGGCGAGGCCGAGACGCTGTAGGGCGCGGATGACCGAATTGTACATGCCGCCCTGCATGACGATGCCGACGGAGCCGTTGTCCGAGCCGAAAAATTCGTTGATCTTGTTATTGCGAATGAAGTCCACGGCCGCCGGCCAGCGTTTTTGCACCTTCTCCTTCTCATGCAGAAAGGAAGCGGGCGGCAGCACAATGCGGCCGGTGTCGCGACGCGGCGCGTCAAGCGCGTCGGCCACCGTCATCGGCGGGCGCTTATTGTCCTTGGCGATGAAATGGCCATGCACATGGCAGCAGCGTATCCGCACCTGCAGCATCACCGGCGTGTTGGAAATCTCTGACAGCTCGAAACCGTCCTCCACCGCCTTGACGATCGACGGCAGGTTCGGGCGTGGGTCGAGCAACCAGACCTGGCTCTTCATGGCGAAGGCATGGCTGCGCTCCTGCATGATCGAGGAGCCCTCGCCATAATCCTCGCCGACGATGATCAGCGCGCCGCCGGTGACTCCGCCGGAGGCAAGGTTGGCGAGCGCATCGGAAGCGACATTGGTACCGACGGTCGACTTGAAGGTGGCGGCACCGCGAATGGGGTAGTGCACCGAGGCGGCCAGCATCGCGGTGGCGGTGGCTTCCGAGGCGCTGGCCTCGAAATGCACGCCGAGCTCGCCCAGAATGTCCTGCGCGTCGGCCAACACATCCATCAGATGGCTGATCGGCGCGCCCTGATAGCCGCCGACATAACCGACGCCGCATTGCAGCAGCGCCTTGGTGATGGCGAGGATGCCTTCGCCGGCAAACTCCTCGCCGGCGCCGAGCCTCAGCTTTTCGACTTCCTTGGCAAAAGACCGTTCGGCCATTTTTCCAACCTTCCGTTGCCGGCCGATGCGGCCGGCGCGTACGTCTAGATGTCGTGCTTGCGAATGTTCTTGAGCATCTTCAAAAGCGTGGCGATCAGGGCTGCGTATTCGGCGTCGTCGATATCGTCGAACATTGCCTCGAAGGCGTCATGCATGGCCGGCCAGGCGCGGGTGAACTCGGCACGGCCCTCGTCGGTCAGGAAGACATGGCGGATGCGGCTGTCGGTAACACCCTGCTCGCGCCGCACGAAGCCTTGCCCCTCCAGCGTGTCGAGCGTGCGGCTCAAGGTCGACTGCTCGATGACGGTGTAGACCGAGAGGTCGTTGACGGTGACGCCGTCGGTCACCGACAGCACGGCAAGCGTGCGGACCTGCGGAATGGTCAGGCCCTGCTTGCGGAAATCGTCGCGCAAGGTGGCGTTATAGCGGCCCATGATGCGGTTCATCAGATAGGGCGCGAATTGCTGCAGGCCGATCTGGCCTAGGGTCGAAATGCGCTGGCGTTTTTCCGGAACCTTCTGCTCCATCAGAGCCTCCCCGCCAGAAGAAAGCCGGAGCCGCCGCCAAGACCCGCGCCCGGATGGGTGGAGGCGCCGATATGGTAGAGGCCCTTGATGCCGGTCTGGTGATTGCGGCTGGTCTTGAACGGCCGCCAGAGGAAAGACTGGTCGATGGTGGACGAACCACCATAGGGGTCGCCGCCGACCAGATTGATGTTCATCGCTTCGAGATCGGCCGGCGAATAGGCGCGCCGGGCAATCACGCTGTCCTTGAAACCATCGATATGGCTGGCGAGGATGGCTTCGACACGATCCGCATAGGCTTCGCGCAACGCGTCGGTCCATTGTCCGTCCGCGGGCGTCTGCAGCTTGCCGGCGGCATCGCCCTTGATGTGCCGGGGCGCCTCGGGCAGTTGCAGCCACAAAATCGCCTTGCCCTCCGGACAGCGCGACGGGTCGAGCGCATGCGGCTGGCCGACACAGATGGTCGGCACTTCCGGCAGCATGCCACGCGCCGCCTCGTTGCAGGCTTTTGAGACACCATCCAGCCCCGGCGTCAGGTGCAGCAGCGCCACCTTGTCCAGGCCATCGCCGCGCCATGCCGGCGGCTTGTGCAGCGCATAGTGAATCTGGAAATTGCCTTTGCCGTAGCGATATTTCTGTGTCGCCTCGACATCGGCTTTGGGAGCATCCGCACCGAGCAGCCGGTCATAGAGTTGCGTCGGCGTAACCGAACAGATGACGCTCTTGTTCGCCGTGATGGTTTCGCCTGAGGCCAGCCGTACGCCAGTTGCTCGGCCACCGCTCTGGACGATCGAGGCGACATCGGCGCCGGTGCGGATGTCGCCACGACGCTCCCGGATCAGGGCTTCGAAGGCGGCGAGCAGGGTCTTCGCTCCACCCTTGACGATCGGCGCTCCAGCCGCCTCCAGCGCGAAGGCAATGACCTTGGCGATCTGGCCGGAGAAGGCATCTTCCGGTCCAAGCCCGGCATGCAGCACCCAGGGTGCCCACAGCGCGCGGATGGTCTCGGACTGGTAGGTGCCTTCCAGCCAGCCGCGCGCCGGCACCAGGGCCTCACCGAGAAAGGCGGCAAGACCGCGCGCGCCGCGCCGCCAGGCGTCGCCGGCCAGCAGCTTGGCTGTCGGATAAGACCAAAGGCTGCCGCCGAGCAGACCGAACAGCAGGCCGGCATTGCGCTCGATGCTGCCGACATCGCCCGCATGCCGGTCGCCGTCGGCGGCGGCAATCGCATTGATTGCCGCGACATTGGCGGTGCGATCGGTGGTGAGCACCGCATGGCTGCCATCGGGCAAGAGCACGCCGGTCGGCGTGCCGGTGTGGCAGAACTCCAGCCCGTGCCGGGCGAGGTCGCCGCCCAATGCTGCAAAGGCCGGCGAGGTGATGAACAGCACGAAGGTCGTCGCCATCACGTCATGGATGAAGCCGGGCGCGGTGATCTCCTCGGTGCGCATGCAGCCGCCGATGCGGTCGTTGCGCTCGAGGACGAGCACCTTCGCGCCCTTGCCGCCAAGCATCGCCGCGCAGACCAGCGCGTTGATGCCGCTGCCGACGATGATATGATCGGGGGCTTTCATCAATGATTGCTCCCTGTCAGCGAGAATAAGAGGTCTGGCGCTCTACGGCGCCCCCCTCTGTCCTGCCGGACATCTCCCCCTCTTGGGGGGAGATTGGCAGCTTCGGCGCTCTGCTCATTCCTGCGAATTTGGAGATTGGCGAAAACCATTGTGGAGGCCAATCTCCCCCCTTGAGGGGGAGATGTCCGGCAGGACAGAGGGGGGCGCCGTAGAGCGCCGGCGTTGCAAAGCCGGCTCTCCCAAATCGCCACCACTGCATTGCCAGATAGCATGATCTTCTCCCGAAGACCCATCTCGCTCTATTTTCCCGACACCAGCGCCAGCGCGCGGATTGGGCTGCCGGTGCCATGCTCGATCTTGAGCGGTGCCGCGATCAGGATCGCACCCTTTGGCGGCAGCTGGTCAAGGTTGCAGAGGCTGGCCAGCCCGTAGCGGTTGGCCTTGTGCATCAGTGTGTGCGCCGGGAATGGCGGCTCCATGCCGCCGGCCTTGCCGGCATCGGTGCCGATCGTCTCCGAGCCCCAACCCTTGATGTTCTTGCTGATCAGGAACTGGATGGCTTCGGCCGTCGGGCCAGGCGTGTGCGGGCCGGTCTCGTTGGCGTTAAGGAACTCGGCTTCCGAGCCGTTGCGCTTGTACCAGTCGGTGCGCATCACCACCCATTCGCCGGCGTTGATCGCGCCATGCTTGGCTTCCCACGCCTTGATGTGGTCGACGGTGAGCAGGAAATCGTGGTCGGCGGCGGCTTCCTTCGAGCAGTCGATGACATTGACCGGACCGACGAAGTTCTGCGCCGGAATGGTGTCGGTGGCGCCGTCCGGATAGTCCTTGCCGCTGATCCAATGCTGCGGCGCGTCGAAATGCGTGCCCGAATGCTCGCCGAGCTTCAGCCAGTTCCAGGCCCACCACGGGCCGTTCTTGTCGTAGCGGGAGATGTTGTGGATCTCGACCTTCGGCGTGTCCACGGCGAGCTCCGGCGGCAGCTTGATCAGCGGCGTGTCCGGCCCGAGCGGCGCCGACAGGTCGACCACCCTGATGGCGCCTGAGAGCAGCTGGCCGGCGACTTCGCCGAGGAGTTTTTGGGTGTCCATGGTCTGAAGTTCCCTCTTTCTGGTGATGATCAAGGCTCGTCTCGGCTCTTAATATCCTACTAGACGAAAACATATGCATCTGCAATTATCTTTAAGCATAAAGGAAATGGGAACGGGGCGTGAGCGAGTTCGACGCCATCTTTGTCGGGGCGGGCCACAACAGTCTGGCATGCGCCGCGCATCTGGCGCTCAAAGGCTGGAAAACCGCGATCTTCGAGCGCAGCGCAACAATCGGCGGCGCTGTGCAGACCCGAGAATTCACCCTTCCAGGCTTCCGTCACGATTTCGGCGCGATGAATCTGAGCCTGTTTGCTGGCTCCGCCTTCCACCGGAAATATGCAAATGAATTGAAAGCTCAGGGGCTGGAGTTGGCGCCGGTCGCCGACTGTTTCGCCAGCGCCTTCCCGGACGGGCGCTGGTTCGGCGTCAGCAACGATCTGGAAAAGACCGCGACGCGCATGGCCACATTCTCCGCCGCCGATGCAACGACATGGCGCAAGCTGGTCGCTGCCTTCCCGGGGGAGGCCGAGCATCTGTTCCGGCTGCTGGGATCGCCGATGAATGCGCGTGCGCTTGCCGGAACCGCCTGGAACCTGTGGCGCAAGAAGGGCATGTCCGGCGCGCTCGACACCGGTCGGCTTTTGCTGTCATCGCCTCGCGCCTGGCTGGAAGAAAACTTCGAGTCCGCGCATGTGCGGGCAACGCTCGCCATTTGGGGCATGCATCTCGACTTTGCACCCGACATCGCCGGCGGCGCTGTGTTCCCCTATCTGGAATCGATGGCCAATCAGAGCTTTGGCATGGTGCTGGGCAAGGGCGGCGCCGACACCATCATCCGGGCGCTGTCGGGTATGGTCACCTCGGCGGGCGGGAAGATCGTCACGGGGGCGGAGGTCGCCGAGATCACCGTTTCCGCCGGTATGGCGACCGGCGTGCGGCTCGCGTCCGGTGAGACGCATACGGCAACCAAGGCGGTCATTGCCGGCGTGGCGCCCAGGGCGCTGACCGGCAAGTTGCTGCCCAAAGGTTCCGGCGACGCTGGCTTCGACACGGCGATGCAGAAGTTTCGGCACGCGCCGGGCACGATGATGATCCATCTGGCGCTCGACGATCTGCCCGACTGGCGCGCCGGCGCGGAGCTGCGGCAGTTCGCCTACGTGCATCTTTCGCCGTCGCTCGACGCGATGTCGCGCACCTACCAGCAGGCGATGGCGGGCATGCTGCCGGACGAGCCGGTGCTTGTTGTTGGCCAGCCGACCGCGATCGATCCGTCGCGCGCGCCTGAGGGCAAACATGTGCTGTGGGTGCAAGTGCGCATGCTGCCTGCCGA
Source organism: Mesorhizobium sp. P2_F5 (assembly GCF_056403715.1). NCBI lineage: Bacteria > Pseudomonadati > Pseudomonadota > Alphaproteobacteria > Hyphomicrobiales > Phyllobacteriaceae > Mesorhizobium > Mesorhizobium sp. P2_F5. The sequence goes on from NZ_JBFUEY010000027.1 coordinate 50,034, forward strand.
AATCGCTGGCGATGCCGCGGGCAAGATTGCGCCTGCTCATTGGGATCAGGTCAAGGATGCCTACGCTGAGCGTGTGCTCGACATCATCGAGACCTATGCGCCCGGGCTGCGTGCGAAAGTCCTTGGCCGTGCAGTGTTTTCGCCCATCGACCTCGAGCGCGAGAATCCGAACCTCGTCGGTGGCGACCAGGTCTGCGGCAGCCACCAGCTGGCGCAGAACTTTTTGTTCCGCCCGGCGCGCGGCTATGCCGGCTGGAACACGCCGGTCGCCAATCTGCATCTCACGGGCGCCGCGACATGGCCGGGCGCCGGCACCGGCGCGGCCTCGGGCTTCATGCTCGCGCAACAGCTTGGCGGGAGGTAACTCGGAAGATTTCATGAAGGCGACGAGAGGCAAGGCGCTGCTGCCCACGAAGCCTGAAGCTATGAACTGATAGTGCCGCGCAAGGACAACAAACAACAAGGGGAACGACCATGACAATCAACAGACGCGAATTGCTGGGATACAGTGCCGCAGCACTTGGGGTGGCCGCAGTCGGCCTGCCCCATATCGCCAAGGCGGCCGCCGGCGAACTGACCATCGCCTACAATGTCAATTTGCCGTCCTGGGACCCGACCACCGGACCCTCGGCGGTCAACCCGACCATTCAGGGTCTCTACCAGTCCGTGTTCGACCAGTTCATTCCGCAAAAGCCGGACCTCTCCTTCGCGCCAGGCCTGCTGACCGAATGGGGCTGGAACGACGACCGCACCAAGGTGACGATGACGGTGCGCGAAGGCGTGACCTGGCATGACGGCTCGCCCTTCACGCCCGAGGATGTCGTCTGGTCGCTGCAGCGGGCGGGCGAGGAGAAGACCGGCAACCCGATCCAGTTCGTCTGGAAGAACGTCAGCAATTTCAAGATCGACGGCAACAAGATCACCGGCGACGTCGTGCAGTTCGATCCGGTCTATTTCAAATGGATGTCGTTCCTGACCGGCTACATCCTGCCGAAGGCCTATTACGAGAAGGTCGGCGCCGAAGGCTTCGAGAAGGCGCCGATCGGCACCGGCCCCTACATGGTGGAAAAATTCGAACGCAACGCCTTCCTGCGGCTCAAGGCCAACCCGACCTATTGGGGTGGCAAGCCGGCCTTCGAGAATGTGACGATCAAGTTCGTCACCGACGCGGCAAGCCGCGTGGCCGAGATCGAATCCGGCTCCTCGCAGGTGACGCTCGAAATTCCTTATGAGGAGTATGACCGGCTGATCGCCAAGGACGGGCTTGCCGGGTCGTGCAAGCCCGTTTCTGACATCGGCATGATCTTCTTCAATGACATCGAAGCGATGCTGGACAAGAACGTTCGCCAGGCCGCCGTGATGGCAGTGGACAAGGAGCTCCTGGTCAAGCGGCTGCTGCGCGGCTACGGCCAACCGATCGCCACGCTGGAGACCCCAGAGTACGAGGCCTTCGATGCCTCGATCAAGGTCGAGCACAATCCGGAAAAGGCCAAGGAGCTGCTCGCGGCTTCCGGCTATTCACCCGAAAAACCGGTCAAGTTCACCATCCAGACGACCAAAGGCTTCAAGCCGAAGGACTATGAGATGATCCAGGCGATCGTCGGCATGTGGCGCAAGGTCGGCATCGAGGCGACGATCGAGGTCTACGAGATCGCCAAGCACTATGAGCTGCGCGCCGCTGACAAGCTGGCGCCGGCCGCCTTCTACAATTGGGGCAATGCCATCGGCGATCCGACGACGTCGACCGGCTTTGCCATGTACGGCCCGAGCCCGCACTCGGTGTGGGACAGCCAGGACCTGATCGACATGATCAACCCGCTCTGGGGCGAGAAAGACGAGGCCAAGCGCATTGCCGGCTGGAAGGCGGTCGACAAATACATCGCCGAGCAGGCCTATGTGCTGCCGCTGATGCAGTATGCGCAGCCGATCGTGCATGCCAAGGGCGTCAACGTGGTGCAGCATGTGTCCGGCGCGCTGCTGCCGGCGCTGATGACCCCGGCCTGATACCGGCCTGGACTTGCCGCGCGCCGTCCATAGCGACGGCGCGCATTCATACAGGCATACGAGCCTGCGGCTCCTGCAAAGATTTACATGCTTCTGCAAAGATTCCTGATCCGTCTGCTGACGATGCTGATCACCCTGTTCGGCGTGGCTGTCGTCGTCTTCGTCGTGATCCGCGTCGCGCCGGGCGACCCGATCGCCATGATGCTGCCGCCCGGTGCTACCGATGCCGACATCGACCGGCTGCGTGCACTTTACGGGCTCGACAAGACCATCGTGCAGCAATTCTTCATCTGGCTGTCCGGTGTTGTCAGGGGCGATTTCGGCACCTCGATTTCGCTCAGGCAAGATGTGCTCAGCCTCGTCTTCAACCGGCTGCCGGCAACGCTGGAACTCGCCATCGTCGCGCTTGTTATGGCGGTGGCGCTCGGCGGCACGACGGCGGTCCTCGGCGCACGCGAGCGCGGCACTGTGGTCGAGGCCGGCATCGATATCGCCAGCGGTGCCGCACTCTCCATTCCCGATTTCCTGTGGGGCCTCGTGCTGATCCTTTTGTTCGGCGTGCTGGTGCCGATCTTCGACATTTCCGGCCGGGTGTCGCCGCAACTCGACCTGCCCTTCGTCACCCAGTTCTATTTCTTCGAGAGCATTTTGCGACTGCGCCTCGACCTGACCTGGGACCTTCTGAAGCACATGCTGATGCCGGCGATCGCGCTGGCTCTGCCGCTGGCGGCAATCATCTCGCAGTTGCTGAAACAGTCGCTGAAGGAAGTGCTCGACCTCGACTATGTCGTGCTGGCGCGGGTGAAGGGGTTTTCGGAAACGCAGGTCATCCTGCGCGAGGCGCTGAAGAACGCCGCCTTGCCGACGCTGACCCTGGTCGGCGTGCAGTTCACCTTCCTTATCGGCGGCACGGTCATCGTCGAGCGGCTGTTTTCCTACGAGGGGCTCGGCAACATGGCGATCGACGCCGTCATCAACCGCGACCTGCCGCTGATCCAGGGCATCGTGCTGGTCTTCGCGCTGCTGTTTGTGCTGATCAATCTTGCGGTCGACATGATGTACGCGCTGCTCAATCCGAGGCTGCGCCGTGGATGAGGCGCGCATCGCCCGACGCGGATTGAGCCCGAGGCTGTGGCTGGCCGGCGGCTGGCTGCTGCTGGCGCTGCTTGCCGCGATCTTCGCGCCGCTGGTGGCGCCGCAGGACCCGCTGGCGCAGGATCTGATGCTGGAGCGGCTGCCGCCTTTCTGGCTCGACGGCGCCGAGCCCGGCTACTGGCTGGGCACCGACAGCCTCGGCCGCGACCTTCTCTCTCGCCTGATCTTCGGCGGCCGCATTGCCTTCATCGTCGCTTTTGGGGCGGCGATTGCCGCCTGCCTTGTTGGCTCGACACTCGGACTGATCGCAGGTTATTTCGGCGGCTGGGCTGACCGCATCATTTCGCGCATCGTCGATGTCTGGATGGCGTTTCCGCCGGTGCTGTTCGCAATCCTGCTGGTCGCGGTGCTAGGCACCGGCCTGAGCTCTGTCATTCTTGCCATCGCCATTATCGACTGGACGCGCTTTTGCCGGGTGATCCGTGCCGAAGCGATGGGCCAGTCGCGCATGGACTATGTCGAGAACGCCCGCATCGCCGGCTATGGCCGCATCGGCATCATGCTGCGCGAAGTGCTGCCCAATGTGGTGCCGTCGATCGTGGCGCTGCTGTCGCTGGAAATGGGCATCGCCGTCATCGTCGAGGCTATCCTGTCCTTCGTCAATCTGTCGATCTCGACCGACGATCCGACCTGGGGTGGCATCATCGCCGAGGGCCGGCTGTCGATCCACCAAGCCTGGTGGGTGCTGGTGTTTCCGCTGATCACGCTGATCCTCACCGTACTGTCGTTTAGCCAGTTCGGCGAGGCGCTGAAGACGCGCTTCGATCCGGTGCTGCGATGAGCGCATGTCTCGACATCCGCGATTTGAGCGCCGTGCTGCCGAACGGCCAGCGCGTGCTGCGCTCGGTGTCGCTCTCCGTTCAACCGGGGGAGGTGCGAGCACTGGTCGGCGAGAGCGGCGCCGGCAAGACGATGATCGGCAAGGCGGTGCTTGGTGTGCTGCCATCAAGCGTGCGCATCGTCGAAGGCACTATGAAGCTCGAAGGCGAGGACCTCGGCAGACTGCAGCCCAAGGCAAGGCGCACGCTGATCGGCGCCCGCACGGCGCTGATCCCGCAAGATCCGTTGACTGCGCTCAACCCGTCGCGCCGCATCGGTCCGCAGATGACTGACCGACTGGTGCGCATTCTCGGCTGGAGCGGAGAAAAGGCTGATACGCGCATCCGGCAACTGCTGGACGAAGTGCAGATCCGCGACCCCGACCGGGTGCTGAAGAGCTATCCGCACGAACTGTCCGGCGGTATGCGCCAGCGTGTGCTGATCGCCGCCGCCTTCGCCGCCGAACCAAGGCTGATCGTTGCCGATGAGCCGACCACCGCGCTCGACGTTACCGTGCAAAAGCAGATCTTGCGCCTGATCGCCGAGCTGCAGCGTGAGCATGGCACCGCGATCCTGTTCGTCACGCACGATCTCGGCGTCGTTGCCAAGATCAGCCAAAAAGTGTCGGTGCTCTATGCCGGCAAGGTGGTGGAAGAGGCTGACACGGCCGCTCTCTTCGCCGGGCCTGAGCATCCCTACACACGAGCATTGATGGCCGCCACGCCACGCTACACCGATCCTTTCGCCTCGCTGATGCCGGTGGACGAGACCGTGTTGGCCGGGCTTGCCGCCGAGATCGATGCGGCAGACCAGGCGTGGAGGCGGCCGCATGGTTGAGCCGCTGTTTTCCGTGCGCGGGCTAAAGGTGGCGTTGCCCGACATGACCCGCAAGCGGCTGATCGGCCGCGCGCCGCTGGCTGAGATTCTGAAAGGCCTGGACTTCGATCTGCCGAGCGGTTCGGTGACCGGCATCGTCGGCGAATCCGGGTCCGGAAAATCGACGCTTGGCCGCACACTGGTCAGATTGCTGGAGCCGAGCGCCGGCAGCGTCAGCTTCGAGGGCCGCGATATCACCCATCTGCCGGAGGGGGAACTGCGCCCTCTGCGCCGCGACCTCCAGATGATCTTCCAGGACCCGATGTCGTCGCTCAACCCGCGTCGCACCATCGCCAGCATCATCGCCGCGCCGCTCAAGCAGAATGGGCTTGGCGACAGGCTCAAGGAACGCGTCTCCGAAGCGCTGCATCGCGTCGGCCTGCCGCAAAGTTTCGCCGGCCGCTATCGTCATGAACTGTCGGGCGGCCAGCGCCAGCGCGTCGGCATTGCGCGTGCGCTGGCGCTGTCGCCAAAATTCGTGCTGGCCGACGAGATCGTCTCCGGCCTCGACGTGTCGACGCAGGCGCAGATCCTCACCCTTTTGGAGAGACTTGCGACGGAGATGGGGCTGACCGTCGCCTTCATCAGCCATGACCTGTCGGTCATCAGGCGGCTCTGCCAACAAGTCATCGTCATGCGCGAGGGCAGGATCGTCGAGGCGAGCGCCACCGATGTGTTGTTCGACAATCCCAGGGAGGCCTATACGCGCGACCTGCTTGCCGCCATTCCACTGCCCGAGATCGACGCGGACTGGCTGCGGCCAGCGACGAAAGCGCCGGCATAGGACTGTTCATCCCCTCACGCCGAACAGCGGGCTTCGGACGTGCATGATGGGCAAAATCAGCCCGCGAACGGAGGGTAACATGAACTATGCAACCGGCGTCACGATGCTTGCCGCGATCCTGTTCGGCTCTGTGGGAGCGGCCTCGGCCGATTCAATCCCCGGCATGCGCGGCCACGACCACACCGGCATCACCGTTCCCGACATGAAGCAGGCGGTTGACTTCTTCACCGAAGTGGTCGGCTGCAAGAAGGCGATGTCGTTCGGTCCGTTCGCTGACGACAAGGGCACCTTCATGCAGGATCTTCTGGGTGTCGATCCGAAGGCTGTCATCGAGCAGGTCACCATGGTGCGTTGCGGTTATGGATCGAACATCGAGCTGTTCAAATACACCGCGCCCGACCAGAAGGATTTGTCGCCGAAGAACAGCGATATCGGCGGCTTCCACATTGCCTTGTATGTCGATGATGTCGCCGCGGCGAAAGCCTATCTCGATGGCAAGGGTGTGAAGACGCGGATGGGGCCGCTGCCGGTCAAGGAAGGTCCGGCCGCCGGCCAGACCATCCTCTATTTCCAAGCGCCATGGGGGCTGCAACTGGAGGCGATCAGCTATCCCGATGGGATGGCCTATGAGAAGAGCGCCGAGACCGTTCTGTGGAGCCCGAAGAACCCGGAGAAGTGATTTCCAGAGCGCGCTTGCGGGACTGGCTCGCAAGCGCGTCACTCGGTGCCCAGACAATCATTCAACACGAAACTTTAAGCTTGAAATATTTTATCTCCGGCGCGATACTTGGACTGCAGCAAGCGAAGAGGAGATCGCACGGATGAAGGTTGCGGTTCTCGGCGGCGGACCAGCTGGCCTCTACTTTGCCATTTCGATGAAGCTGAGAGACGCCGCGCATGAGGTCACGGTGTTCGAGCGCAACCGCGCCGACGATACGTTCGGCTGGGGCGTCGTGCTGTCGGCCGAAACACTCGACAACCTTGCCAAGAACGACCCGGTCAGCGCTGTCTGGATCAAGAAGCATTTCGCCTATTGGGACGACATCGCCGTCATCCATGACGGCGTGCGAACGGTCTCGTCGGGCCATGGTTTCTGCGGCATCGGCCGCAAACGGCTTYTGATCCTGCTGCAGCGGCGCGCGCGCGAACTCGGCGTCAAGCTGATGTTCGAGAGCGATATCGCCGACCCTCAGCCCTATATGGCGACGCATGATCTGGTCGTCGCCGCCGACGGGCTGAACTCAAGGGCGCGCAACACCTTCGTCGATGTCTTCAAGCCCGACATCGACACCCGCAAATGCAAATTCGTCTGGCTTGGCACCAACCAGAAATTCGACGACGCCTTCACCTTCATCTTCGAGAAGACCGAGCATGGCTGGGTGTGGGCGCACGCCTATCAGTTCGACAGCGAGACGGCGACTTTCATCGTCGAGTGCAGCGAACAGACCTGGGCTGCCTTCGGCTTCGGTGCGATGTCGCAGCAGCAATCCATCGCCGTCTGCGAGCGCATCTTTGAGAAACATCTCGGCGGCCACGCGCTGATGACCAATGCCAATCACATCAGAGGTTCGGCCTGGATCAATTTCCCGCGCGTGCTGTGCGAACGCTGGTCCTACAAGAACCTGGCGCTGATGGGCGACGCGGCGGCCTCGGCGCATTTCTCGATCGGCTCCGGCACCAAGCTTGCATTGGAAAGCGCGGTGGCGCTGGCCGAGTATGTCAAAACCGAACCGGACCTCGACGCCGCCTTTCGCAAATATGAGGATGCCCGCCGCACCGAGGTGTTGAAGCTGCAGTCGGCGGCGCGCAATTCGCTGGAGTGGTTCGAGGAGGTCGAGCGCTATCTCGGCCTCGATCCGGTGCAGTTCAACTATTCGCTGCTGACCCGCTCGCAGCGCATCAGCCATGAGAATTTGCGGCTGCGCGATGCCAAATGGCTTGAAAGCGCCGAGGAATGGTTCCAGCACCAGGCGGGGGCAGGCGGCAACAGGCAGCGCCGGGCGCCGATGTTCGCGCCGTTCAAGCTGCGCGACATGCAGCTCAACAACCGCATCGTCGTTTCGCCGATGGCGCAGTACAAAGCCATCGACGGCTGCCCGACCGACTGGCATTTCGCCCACTATGCCGAGCGTGCCAAGGGCGGCGCCGGGCTTGTCTATATCGAGATGACCTGCGTCAGCCCGGAAGGACGCATCACGCCCGGCTGTCCAGGCTTTTATGCGCCCGAACATGAGGTGGCGTGGAAGCGGCTTGTCGACTTCGTCCACACCGAGACAGAGGCGAAAATCTGCGCCCAGGTCGGCCATTCCGGGGCCAAGGGCTCGACCCGTATCGGTTGGGAAGGCACCGACGTGCCGCTCGCCTCCGGCAATTGGCCGGTCATGGCGGCCTCGGCGATTGCATGGTCGCCTGAGAATCAGGTGCCGAAAGCCATGGACCGCGCCGACATGGACAGCGTGCGCGACGAGTTCGTGGCTTCCACCGAGATGGCAGATCGCTGCGGTTTCGACATGCTGGAGATCCATGCCGCGCATGGCTACCTGCTGTCGTCCTTCATCACGCCGGTTACCAACCAGCGCATGGATGAGTATGGCGGTTCTTTGGAAAATCGCATGCGCTATCCCCTGGAAATCTTCCATGCGGTGCGCGCCGCCTGGCCGTCGCGAAAGCCGATCTCGGTGCGCATTTCGGCCAATGACTGGGTCGGCATCGAGGGTGTGACGCCGGCCGATGCGGTGGAGATCGCGCGGATGCTGCACGGGGCAGGCGTCGACATATGCGACGTCTCTGCAGGCCAAACCTCGATTGCCGCCAAGCCTGTCTATGGCCGCATGTTCCAGACGCCGTTCTCGGACCGCATCCGCAACGAGGTCGGCATGGCGACGATGGCGGTCGGCAACATCTACGAGCCGGACCATGTCAATTCGATCCTGATGGCCGGCCGCGCCGACCTGGTGGCACTGGCACGGCCGCATCTCGCCGATCCCTACTGGACGCTGCATGCGGCCGTGACTCTTGGCGACCGTGGCGTCAAATGGCCGGATCCCTATCTGCCCGGACGTGACCAGATCTACCGGCTGGCCGAGCGCGATGCAGCGGCGGGGCTGAAAGTATGACGACGGCCTCGGCGATTTCAGGCAAACATGCGCTGGTCACCGGCGGCGGTTCCGGCGTCGGTCGAGCCATCGCACTCATTCTGGCCGAGGCCGGCGTCGAGGTGACCATATGCGGACGGCGCGACGCCGAGCTTGCCAAGGTGGCCGGCGAGAACGACCGCATCCACGCCATGTCCGCCGATGTTACCAACGAGGCGGCGATGACGTCGCTCTACGTGCAGGCGGAAGCCGTGCGCGGCCCGTTCGACATCGTCGTCGCCAATGCCGGCATGGCCGGCAGCACGCCGGCGCACAGGACCTCGCTTGCCGACTGGCAGCGGACGCTCGACGTCAATCTGACCGGCGCTTTCCTGACGGTGAAGCCGGCGCTGGCCGGCATGGCCGCGCGCAAGGCAGGCCGGATCGTCTTCGTCGCGTCGACCGCGGGACTGAAAGGCTACGCCTATGTCGCGCCCTATGTAGCGGCCAAGCATGGCGTGGTCGGGCTGATGCGGGCGCTGGCGGCCGAGACGGCGAAATCCGGCATCACCGTCAACGCCGTGTGCCCGGGTTTCGTCGAGACCGACATGCTGGAAGCATCCGTCCAGCGCATTGTCGAAAAGACCGGCCGCTCGGCTGGCGAGGCGCGGGCGAGCCTTGCCTCGACCAACCCGCAAGGCCGCTTCATCCAGCCGCAAGAAGTTGCCGCGGCGGTGCTTTGGCTGTGCGGCGATGCGGCGGCGTCGATCACCGGACAAGCAATTTCGATCTCAGGAGGCGAAACATGGTAGCCGGCCCATTGCCCGCGCCGTCGGGACCCGGCAAGGACCGGCTGCGTCTTTGGATCAGGCTGCTGCGCGCCTCGCGCACGATCGAGGCCGAGCTGCGCGAGCGCCTGAAGAAAGAATTCGATACGACGCTGCCGCGTTTCGACGTCATGGCCGCCCTCTACCGCGCGCCGGAAGGCATGCTGATGAGCGATCTGTCGCGCTTCCTGCTGGTATCCAACGGCAATGTCACCGGCATTGTCGACCGGCTGGTTTCGGAAGGGGTGGTCGCGCGTGCGCGCCGCAATGGCGATCGCCGCACATCCATGGTGCGACTGACCGACGAGGGTTCCAAATCCTTTGCCGCAATGGCCGCGGCGCATGAGGGGTGGATCGGCGAATTGCTGGGTAAGGTCAGCGAGGAGGATGCCCGCCGGCTGACCGGCATGCTGACCTCGTTCCGCAGCAACTGGGAGGGACGCGAATGACTGCGATGGCCGGCCTCAAGCCGAAGCACTTCCTCTGGGAGGTCGAAGGCAGGATCGCCAGGGTGCGGCTCGACCGGCCGGAGCGCAAGAACCCGCTGACCTTCGACAGCTATGCCGAACTGCGCGATACGTTCCGCGACCTCGTCTATGCCGACGACGTCGACGCCGTGGTGTTCCTCTCCAATGGCGGCAATTTCTGCTCGGGCGGCGATGTCCACGACATTATCGGTCCACTGGTCAAGATGGACATGAAGGAATTGCTCGCCTTCACCCGCATGACCGGCGATTTCGTCAAGGCGATGCTCAACTGCGGCAAGCCGATCATCGCGGCGGTCGACGGTGTCGCGGTCGGCGCCGGCGCCATCATCGCCATGAGCGCCGACATCCGCATCGCCACGCTGGAGGCCAAGACCGCTTTCCTGTTCACCCGTGTCGGCCTTGCCGGCTGCGACATGGGCGCCTGCGCGATCCTGCCGCGCATCATCGGCCAGGGCCGTGCCGCGGAACTGCTCTACACCGGCCGCACGATGACAGCTGCGGAAGGCGAGCGCTGGGGCTTCTACAACAGGCTGGTCGATGCGGTGGCGCTCGAGGCCGACGCGCTCGAGATGGCGGCGCGCATCGTCTCTGGCCCGACCTTCGCGCACGGCATCACCAAGACGCAGCTCAACCAGGAATGGTCGATGAGCCTCGACCAGGCGATCGAAGCGGAAGCGCAGGCGCAGGCGATCTGCATGCAGACGCGTGACTTCGAGCGCGCCTACAAGGCTTTCGTGGCCAAGGAAAAACCGGTGTTCGAGGGCAATTGATGGCTGACAAGAGTTTCCTCAACTGGCCGTTCTTTGAAGATCGCCACCGCGAATTGGCCGAAAGGCTGGAAGCATGGTGCGTGAAAAACCTGCCCGTCGATCACCATGAGGTCGATGCCGCCTGCCGCGAGCTGGTGGCCAAGCTTGGCCGCGACGGCTGGCTGAAGCCGACCGCGCTCGATACCGACAATCCGGGACCGCTCGATGTCCGCACTTTGTGCATCACGCGCGAGACGCTGGCGCGCCATGACGGGTTGGCCGACTTCGCCTTCGCCATGCAGGGGCTCGGCACCGGTGCGCTCAGCCTGTTCGGCACGCCCGACCAGCAGCAATGGCTGGCAAAGACCAGGGCCGGCAAGACGATCTCGGCCTTCGCGCTGTCGGAGCCACGCTCCGGGTCGGATGTCGCCAACACCGAAATGACGGCAAGCCGCGATGGCGACTTCTATATCCTCACGGGCGAGAAGACCTGGATTTCCAATGGCGGTATCGCCGATCTCTATGTCGTCTTTGCCCGCACCGGGGAGGCGCCGGGCGCCCGGGGTCTCTCCGCCTTTCTCGTGCCTGCTGACGCCAAGGGGCTTGGCATTGCCGAGCGCCTTGAAGTGATAGCGCCGCATCCGCTGGCGCGGCTTTCCTTCGACAAGGTCCGGGTGCCGGCTTCGGCGTTGATCGGCAAGCCCGGCGACGGCTTCCGCATCGCCATGTCGGTGCTTGACGTGTTCCGCTCGACGGTCGGCGCGGCGGCACTTGGCTTTGCCCGCCGGGCGCTTGACGAAAGCATCCGCAGGGTGGCCGAGCGCAAACTGTTTGGCGCGCCGATGGCAGAACTGCAGATGGTGCAAGGCCATGTCGCCGACATGGCGCTGGACGTCGATGCGGCAGCGCTGTTGGTCTACCGCGCTGCCTGGACCAAGGACATGGGCGCCGCGCGGGTCACCCGTGAGGCGGCGATGGCCAAGCTGTTCGCCACCGACAAGGCGCAAGAGGTGATCGACAAGGCTGTGCAGCTGCATGGCGGCGACGGCGTCCGCAAGGGCCATATCGTCGAGAGCCTGTATCGCGAAATCCGTGCCCTGCGCATCTACGAGGGCGCTTCCGACGTGCAGAAGGTGGTGATCGCACGGCAGGTGATGGGCGCGGCCTGACGGCGAGACATCGTGGGCATTCGATCTTGAGACTTGGTTTTTAGGACTACCGGGGAGGCTTGAAAATGCACGAGATCCTGCAGCCGGAAGGCTGGGCGAAACCGGTTGGCTACGCCAACGGCATTGCTGCGCGCGGCAGGCTGGTCTTCGTCGGTGGGCAGGTCGGCTGGAACGGGCAGTGCCAGTTCGAGACCGACGATTTCGCCGGCCAGGTTCGGCAGACGCTACAAAACATCGTCGCCGTGCTGGCAGAGGCCGGCGCGGAGCCACGGCACATCACCGCGATGACCTGGTATTTCACCGACAAGGCCGAATATCTCGGCAACCTCAAGGGTATCGGCGAGGCCTATCGCGAGGTGATCGGTCGGCATTTTCCGGCGATGGCGGCCATGCAGGTGGTGGCGCTGGTGGAAGATCGCGCCAAGATCGAGATTCAGGCCACCGCCATTATTCCGGATTAACGAAGTCGTTCGTCCGGAATAGACGCCCATCGCTTCGTCATCCACGGGCGGAGCAAGGAGCCAAGCGACGCGGCGCAGACCCGAGGATCCATGCCGGGACTCCGAAGCGTCACTATGGTCCAGAATTCTCCACCGCTGCACTGGACGTCTAAGGTCGCGGCATGGATCCCAGGGTCTCCGCGACGGAGCTGCGCTCCTGCTTCGCCCTAGGATGACGAAGGCGAGGGGCTTCGGCTAATTCCGAATGCTCACAATGGTCGCCGAAACCGACGATGACATCCCGGCTGCCAGCAGACAACCCGATCACTTCCCCGAACAACGCTACCCGCGCAGTCCTGCCTTCCTCAAAATCGGCAGCAGATGGTCGCAGAAATAGGGCAGCTCCTGCGTGTAGTTGACGAAGGACAGGGCGATGCCCTGGTAGCCATGCCCGGCAATGGTGGCCATCTCGGCGGCAATCGTCTCCGGCGTTCCAACCAGCGGGTAGGTACCGGCGCCGCCGGCGAAACGCTGCCGGTAGCGGTCATAGGCATGCGGGTCATGCGACTGCGAGAACTCCTTCTTGCCTGCCATATGGCCATCGACAGCGTCGTGGTCGGCCAGATCAACGGCATAGCGTGTGTAATAGGCCTGCGCCTCCTCCATGGTTGGACGGCAGACGACATGCGCCACCGTGTAGACGCCAACATCGCGGCCGACCTTGTCGGCCCTCTCGCTGATGTCGGCGACATGCTTGCCGGCATCGCCCATCTCGGAAAAGGTAGTGAACAGATAGTCGCATCGGGCGGCGGCGAAATCGCGGCCCGGGCCACCGAAAGCGGCGTTCATCGTCACCGGGCGCGGAACCTGCAGGCTGGCCGGCCGGCTGACCGCTTCCTTCAGGCGATAATAGATGCCTTCGTAGTCGAGTGGCTCGCTCGACGCGTAGAGCCGCTCCAGAACTTCGATCCATTCCGCGGCCTGCTCATAGCCCTTTTCGACCAGCGGTGTGCCGAACATGCCGAATTCCTTCGGGTTCCAGCCGCAGACGATGTTGAGGCCGGCGCGGCCCTGGCTGATATGGTCGACCGTTGCCAGTGCCTTGGCGGCATAGAGCGGATGCACCAGCGGCACATGCACGGTCATGAACAGACCGATCTGCTCGGTGGCCACCGCCAGAGCTGCCGCCCAGGTGAAGGTCTCGAACGACCATTCGCGCACCTTGTTGCGGCCGCCAAAGCCACGCCAGCGCGCGATGGGCAGGATAAATTCCAGCCCGGCGCGGTCGGCGATCTGCGCCGCCGTCAGATTGTCCTGCCAGCTTGCCGTCCAGCGTTCCGGCACATCGGTGATGGCCAGACCGCCATCGGCATTGGTCGAGAAGACGCCGAGCTTCAGTTTGTTCGGGCCGTGCAGGGGATGCGTTTTGATCATAGTGGGAACTCGCGGCGGGAGACCCACACGCTAGGCTCGCCCAAAAATATTTCAAGCCTGAAATAGCTTCGCCTCCCCGTCGTTTGCGGATATGGATTTGCCAGAACATGGAAAGGGGATGGAGATGAGCGAGTTCCGTCAGAAGTGCATCGGCAAGACCAATCTCGTCGGCTCCTTCGCCGCCATTCCGCATCCCGTTGCGGTCGAGGTGATGGCGCTCGCCGGTCTCGATTTCCTCTGCGTCGACTGGGAGCATGCCCAGATCGCGCGCGATACGATCGAAACCATGGTGCGCGCGGCCGACGTCCATCGCGTGCCGGCCATGGTTCGTGTTCCCGGCCATGCGCCGGAAGCGATCCAGGCGGCACTCGACAGCGGCGCGCAAGGCGTGCTCGTGCCGCGCGTCTCGACCGCCGCTCAGGCCGAGGCGGCGGTGAAAGCCTCGCGCTATCCGCCACAGGGGGAACGCGGCGTCGGACCAGGTCGCGCCGCCGGCTACGGCTATCGCATTCCCGAATATCTGGCCGCCGCCAACGACAGGATCGTCGTCGCGGTTCAGGTCGAGACATCGGAGGGGCTTGCCAACATCGAGGCGATCGCTGCCGTCGATGGCGTCGATGTGATCTTCGTCGGCCCGGGCGATCTCTCCGTGTCGATCGACGCGGTCGGGGCTAAAGGCGCGGACAAGCTCAACGAGGCGATCGGGACAATCATCCGCGCGACGATCACGCACAACAAGGTAGCCGGCATATTTTGCGCCAGCCCGCAGGCGATCAGCCGGTGGGCAGCGATCGGCGCAAGCTTCTTCATGCTGGCCAGCGACACGATGTTTCTTGGCGCCGGCACAGCGGCCAACTGCACCGCCGCGCGCGCCGAGCTGGGGCGAGAAGGGCGGGACCAGGTAAAAACTTTTTAAGCTTAAAACTTTTTCCTTGAAAAGCGCCGCACTTTGGATAGCATCCAAAGTCGATGGCGACTGTCGTGCCGGTGGGGCTTGCCGGGCAGTCCGTCGTGGTGCTCCGGGTGGGAGGGGTTTCAGTCCTTGTCGTTCATACTGCCCCAGTCATCGTCCAGCGCGCGCTATGCTTTCGACGGCGTGCGGGCTCAGATACGTGACCTGCACACCGAAAACATCGCCAACCTTGCCGTGCGCGCCCGCGAACTGGGCGACGTGATCGCGCTCTGGTACGGCGAAGGCGACATGGTGACGCCGGCCTTCATCCGAGACGCCGCCAAGGCTGCCTTCGACGAAGGCCAGACCTTCTACGTTCCCAACATGCGCGGGCACGGCGCGCTGAACGAGGCGCTGTCGGAATACCAGACGCGCATTCACGGCCGCTCGATCCCGATCGCTCGCACCACCGTCACTCCAGGCGGCATGCAGGCGCTGTACCTGGCGCTGGAGCTGCTGGTCGATACCGGCACCAATGTCGTCTATGTCGCGCCGCAATGGCCCAACATTCATAACGCCATCCATTTGATCGGCGGCGAGCCGCGGCCGGTTTCGCTCGACTTCAAGGGGGACTGGAACCTCGATCTCGACCGGCTGTTCGCCACTTGCGATGCGCGTACCCGCGCGATCTTCCTGTCGACGCCGTCCAACCCGACCGGCTGGACCGCGTCGCGCGAGGAGGTGCAGGCGCTGCTCGATTTCAGCCGGCGCACCGGCGTCTGGATTATTTCCGACGAGGTCTATGGCCGGCTCTATTTCGACGGCGACGTTGCCCCTTCCATCCTGCAGATCGCTGAGGACGGCGACCGGGTGCTGTCGGTCAACAGTTTTTCGAAAGCGTGGGCGATGACCGGCTGGCGCATCGGCTGGCTGACGCATCCGTCGGGGGTGGCCGACCAGCTTGGCGCCATGACGCAGTATATCAACAGCGGCACCGCCGCGCCGATTCAGGCCGGCGCTGTCGCCGCCATCCGCCAAGGCGAGCCGTTGGTCGAGGAGATCAGGCAGCGGATCAAAACAGGCCTCGACCTTGCCTATGACAGGCTGGCCCAAATTCCCGGCATCATCCTGCCGACAAAACCGCGCGGCGGCATGTATGCCTTCTTTGCCATGGACGGCGAAAGCGACGCCCGGCAGGCCTGCGCCAGGATACTGGAGACGGCGCACGTCGGGCTGGCTCCCGGCCACCTCTTTGGAAATTCGGCAGCGGCCTTCCTGCGGATGTGCGTGTGCCGTGAACGCGACCAGATAGCGACCGCGCTCGAGCGCATGGTCGCCGCCATGAATTGACGCCCCGCTGGGAGGTGGGACGGCAACAAACCGTGCGGGAGCAAACCCGCCCGATCAACAACCAGAGGGAACAAAAAATGAGCTTCACTCGTCGCAACCTGCTTCTTCTCGCCGCCACGATAGGCATCGCTGCCGGCCCGGCCACCGCCTTTGCCGCCGACGTGCTCAATGTCGGCGCCTATCCGACCAATCCACCCTTCGAATACAAGAACGAGAGCGGCACCTTCGAAGGCTTCGAAGTCGACATCGTCAACGAGGCGGCCAAGCGCATCGGCATGACCACCGACATTGCCGACCTCGGCTTCCAGGCGCTGTTTGCCGCCACCACCTCGAAGCGCATCGACGTTGCCATATCCTCGATCACCATCACGGCCGAGCGACTGAAATCGCAGTCCTTCACGCAGCCCTATTACGATTCCGATATGGGCATCGCCACCAAGACTGACAGTGCGATCAACACCGAGGCCGACCTCAAGGGCAAGATCGTCGGCGTGCTGTCGGGCTCGACCGGCGAAAACTGGGTCAAGGAGCACCAGGCGGTCGACGGCTTCAGCGATGTGAAGGGCTATGACACGCAGCAGAACCTGCTGCTCGACCTCAGCGCCGGCCGCGTCGACGCCGCCGTCAGCGACATTCCGGGCATGGAGTATTCCTTCACCAAGATGAAGGACCTCACCGTGAAGGAGCGCATCAAGACCGGCGAACAGTACGGCCTGATGATGACCAAGGACCACCCGCTGCTCGGCAAGCTGAACGACGCGCTGACGGCGATGAAGAAGGACGGCACGATCGCCGCGATCCACAAGAAGTGGTTCGGCAGCGACGCTCCGGCCGATTCCTCGACCGTGAAGGAAATGCCGCTGCCCAAGGCCTGAGCGGCAATGCACTTAAATCGTGCCGGCTTTCCAGGCCGGCACGATTCATTTCACGCTCCAGCGCCTGCTGCCGCACGGACAGCCTCATCGTAGGCGAGGTCGATTGGTTTTAACTTGAGCATCCTTTGCTCTGGGGTTCGGGAACGCTCCCATGTCGCTGATCGACACCTTCTTCAATCCTGACGTGATCATGTCCAGCCTGCCGGCGCTGCTGCGCGGCTTCCTGAACACGCTGCTGCTCGGCATTTTGAGCATCGGCATCGGCATCCCCATCGGCCTGGTCATCAGCCTGCTGCGGCTCTATGCGCCGAAGCCGGTACGCTGGCTCGCCGTCGGCTACACCGACATCTTCCGCGCGCTGCCGGTGCTGGTCGTCCTGATCCTGATCTACTACGCGCTGCCCTTCCTCGGCATCCGTCTGTCCTCCTGGGCCTCCGCCGTGACGGCGTTTGCCTTCATCATGTCGGCCTACTCGGCCGAAGTGTTCCGCTCCGGCATAGAGAGCATTCCGAAAGGCCAATTCGAGGCGTCGCAGGCGCTTGGCCTGCCGTTCCTTTTAACCTTGCGCAAGGTAGTGCTGCCGCAGGCGATCCGCATCGTCATCCCGCCGATGACCAGCAACTGCGTCTCGATGTTCAAGGACACGTCGCTCGCCTCAACCGTGGCGCTGCCCGAACTCTTGAAGGAAGCGACCAACGCGCAGTCGCTCTACGCCAACCCCTCGCCGTTGATCGGCGCGGCGCTGGTTTATCTCATCTTCCTCTGGCCGATGGTCCGCCTCGTCAGCCTGCTCGAAGACCGCTTCAAGACCGAGAAGACGCGCTGACCTCGCCAACCGATCTCCACCCGCCAAATTCTTCGCAGGAGCGTACCCGTGAACAAACACCAAACCGACAATGCGAATGCCGCCGCGTTCCCCGTCGACACCATCCGCGCCATGTTTCCCGCCTTGCAGCAGGCCGGCGATTTCATCTTCATGGACAATGCCGCCGGCGCGCAGATCCCGCAGAGCGTGCTCGACGCGGTGACCAACCATCTGGTCTCGCACAACGTGCAGCGCGGCGGCCGCTATGGCCGCTCCGTCACGGTCGACCAATCGGTTGCGGATGCTCGGACGAGCGTGGCGCTGCTGATCAACGCCTACAGTCCGTCGGAAATCTGCTTCGGCATGAACGCCACTTCGTTCATCCGCCTGGTCAGCCTCGGCATCGGCCAGATGCTCGCCAATGACACCGATAGGGAGCGCGACGAGATCGTCATCACCGACATGGACCACGATGCCAACATCGCGACATGGTTGGCGCTGGAATCGGCCGGCGCCAAGTTCAAATGGTGGCGCATGCGCGAAGACGGCAATCTGCATGTCGACGACCTCAAGCCGCTGGTTTCGGAGCGCACCCGCCTCGTCGCCTGCACGGTGACCGCGCATTCGATCGGCTCGATCGTCGACGTCGCTTCCGTAGCTAGGATCGCGCATGCGGCCGGCGCCGAAGTGTTCCTCGATTGCGTGCATTACGGACCGCACGGGCTGATCGACGTACAGGCCTGGGACTGCGACTATCTCGTCTGCTCAGGCTACAAGAATTTCTCGCCACATATGGGCTTTCTGTGGGGCCGCTTCGAAACGCTGAAGCGGCTGCCGACCTTCCGCGAGGATTTCATCCCCGACGAGCCGCCCTACAAGGTCGAGGCCGGCACCTTCATCTACGAGAACGTCTCGGGTATGGATGCCGCCGTGCAGTACCTGGAACTGATCGGCCGCAATCTGGCGCCCTCCAACAATCGTTCGCGGCGTGACAACATCGTTGCCGGCATGGGTGCCATCCGCGACTACGAAATGCTCTTGGCGCGCGAGATGCTCGCCGTGCTCGAGGGCTGCAATGCCACTATCTACGGGGTCGCCGAGGAAGCCCGCATCAACGAGCGCGTACCGACCTTCTGCTTCAACATCGGCAAGCTGTCGCCGCAGCGGATCGTCGAGGAAATGGCAGACATGCAGATCGGCATCCGCGACGGCCACATGTACGCGCCACGCCTGATGAAGCGTCTCAACCTGGCGATGGACAGCGGCGCTATCCGCGCCTCGCTGGTCCATTACAACACGGTCGACGAGGTCAGGCGTTTCGGCGAGGCGTTGCGCGCCGTCATCGCCAAGCTGTCGTAGCTGATCTTTAAACTTCTCCGGCGTGGAACATCGGCCCGCCCTTGTGGGCCGGGAAGCCATAGCCGTTGATCATCACCAGATCGATGTCGGAGGCACGCGCCGCGATGCCTTCGGCGAGCAACGCCTTGCCTTCGCCAGCCATTGCCGCAAGCAAGCGCGAGACGATCTCGTCAGCCGAAAGGTGGCGCGGCACGATGCCCTTGGCCGCCCGAACGGCCTCGATCAGCGCCGTCACCTGCGGGTCGGTCCTGCGCTCGCCGTCCGAATAATCGTACCAGCCGCGCCCGGTCTTGCGGCCGAAGCGGCCGGTCTCGCACAGCCGGTCGGCGATCTCGACATAACGCGCTTTTGGATCGCGCATGGGCGCTTGCCGCTTGCGCCGCGCCCAGGCTATCTCCAGTCCAGCCATATCGTTGACGGCGAAGATCCCCATCGGGAAGCCCCAGGCCTCCAGCGCGGCATCCACCTCTTGCGGTGCTGCGCCATCCTCCACCATGAACTCCGCTTCGCGGCGGTAGGCCGAATAGATGCGGTTGCCGATGAAACCCTCGGTAACGCCGCAAACGACAGGCAGCTTGCCGAGCTTTCTGACGAAGGCGATCGCCGAGGCGAGCACGTCGGGCGCCGTCGCCGCGCAATCCACCACTTCGGTGAGCCGCATGATGTTGGCCGGGGAGAAAAAATGCAGGCCGACGATCCGTTCGGGCCTGGCGGTTGCCGACGCGATCTCGTCGGGGTTGAGGTAGCTGGTGTTGGTCGCAAGGATGGCGTCGGGGCGGACGATACGATCAAGCTTCCGGAAGAGTTCGGTTTTTACTGTGAGGTCGTCGAACACCGCCTCGATGACCAGATCGGCCTGCGCCAGCCTGCCGGCGTCGCTGGCCGCTTCAAACCGGCTCAGCGCCTCCCTGCGCACATAATCGGTGAGACGGCCGGATTGAACCGACTTGTCGAGAAGGCCGGCGATACGTTCGTGTCCTTTTGCCGCCGCCTCGTCGGTGTGCTCGATGCCGATCACGCGATAGCCCGCATTCAAGGCCGAGACCGCGATGCCTGCACCCATCAGGCCGGTTCCGACGATACCAACGGTCTCCACCTTGCGAGGCGTGACACCCTCCAGCCTGTCAACTTTGCTGGCTTGCCTCTCGGCAAAGAAGACGTGGCGCAACGCTGCCGCCTCGCGGGAATCCCGGAGCCGCAGGAAGGTAGCGCGTTCGTCCGCGAGACCGTCCTCCAGCCTGGCCGTGGACGCAGCCCTGACCAGTCTCACGGCTTCTGCGGGCGCGATCTGTCCACGGCTGCGAGAAAGCACCTTCTTTGCGGCTGCCGCGTCGGCCTCGGGTTGCGAGCGCGGCACGGGAAGCGCGCCCGTGCGCCGCAACGGTTGGTCAACGAGACGGCGGGCGGCATCGAGCGCGCCTTTAGGGAGATCGTCTGCAATGGCATCGATCAGGCCGAGAGTGAGGGCCTCGTCGGATGTCGCGATGCGACCCGTGCCGATCAGGTCAATTGCGGCGACCGTGCCGATGAGGCGGGGCAGGCGTTGGGTTCCGCCGGCTCCGGGCACGATCCCGAGCTTGACCTCGGGCAGGCCGAAGCTGGCCGCCTTGCCGGCCACGCGGTAGTGGCAGGCCAGCGCAATCTCGCAGCCGCCGCCGAGTGCCGCACCGCCGACTGCCGCGACGACCGGTTTCGCGAAGCTCTCGATCGCTTTGATCACGTCAGGCAGTGTAGGCTCGATGGCGGGCTTGCCGAATTCCTTGATATCGGCGCCACCGACAAAAGTGCGTCCGGCGCCGGTCAGCACCACGGCAGACACTTCGTCCGACGCCGCACGCCCGAGCGCGGCCATCAGCCCGGCCCTGACATGGAAGGAGAGTGCGTTGACCGGTGGATTTTCGATCGTGACGATGAGCGCGCCATCGACGATCTCGCCTGTTACACTCTCGGAAAATCGTGCTGTGTTCATGGAGTTTTATCCCGGAACGACGGCAAATCTTCCTCCTCCTGCTCTCCCGCCAAATGCCGCGGTGTCTCGGCACTGATGAATGAAGCGCCATGGATTCTTTAAAAACTTCAAGCTTAAAGTAATTGGAATTCAAGAAACTTCAAGCCTACAATAAGTGGTTTGATCCAACTGACCCGCCATGCCGCATTGCACAATTTTTTCTGCTTAAGCAGAATGCCGGGCATGGTCCGATCTTCCCTAGCCGTCCTGGTGATCGACGAAAACCGCATCCGCGCCGCGATCATCGAGGCCGGTTTGCGCGAGGCCGGCCATGAGCGGGTCACCGTCGTCCACGACGTGACTGGCATTGCGCGGCGCATCGCTGAGATAGAGCCCGACGTCATCGTCATCGATCTCGAGAACCCGAACCGAGACATGCTGGAAAACATGTTCCAGTTGTCGCGCGCGGTGAAGCGGCCGATCGCCATGTTCGTCGACCGTTCGGACCAGGCCTCGATCGAGGCGGCGGTCGATGCCGGCGTTTCGGCCTATGTCGTCGACGGTCTCAGACAGGAGCGCGTCAAGCCGATCCTCGATATGGCGGTCAGCCGCTTCAACGCTTTCTCGCGTATGGCGCGTGAGCTGGAAGAGGTTCGCGGCGAGCTCGAGAACCGCAAAGTCATCGACCGCGCCAAGGGCATATTGATGAAGTCGCGCGGCCTGACGGAAGAGGCTGCCTACACGCTGCTGCGCAAGACGGCGATGAACCAGAACCGCAAGATCAGCGACATTGCCCACAGCCTGGTGACCGCCGCCGGATTGCTCGGGCCGTCGGAGGACGAATGAGCATGGACGCCGAGCACCAGATCACCGCCGGCTTTATGCCGCTGTTCGACAGTGCCGTGCTGGTTGCGGCGGGCGAGCTTGGCTTTGCTACACGCGAAGGCATCGATCTGACGCTGCACCGCGAGACCTCCTGGGCCAACATCCGCGACCGCATCGCCATCGGTCATTTCCACCTTGCGCATATGCTGGGGCCGATGCCTCTCGCCTGCAATCTCGGGCTGACGCCACTCGCTTCAGAGACAATCGTGCCATTTTCGCTCGGCCTCGGCGGCAATTGCGTCACCATCTCCAACGCGGTCTGGGCCGGAATAGTGGCACATGGCGCAGCGCCCGATCTCGATCCGGCGCGCGCCGGTGCCGCCCTTCGTGCGTTCATTCGCGAGCGCGCCGGGGCCGGTGGCGACCCGCTGCGCTTTGCCGTGGTGCACCCGCATTCGGGGCACAATTACGAACTGCGCTACTGGCTCGCCGGGTGCGGCATCGATCCCGAGCGTGAGATCGAGATCGTCATCGTGCCGCCGCCCTTCATGGCCGACGCGCTGGCCGCCGGTCGGATCGACGGCTACTGCGTCGGCGAGCCCTGGAACAGCGCCTCGGTCGCTGCCGGCACCGGCCATATCGTCACCGTCAAGGCGTTGTTATGGCGCAATAGCCCGGAGAAGGTGATCGGCGTGCGCAAGGCTTGGGCCGAGCAGTCCCCCGAGGCGCTGGCGGCGCTCTTGCGCGCGCTGCATCACTCGGCGCGCTGGTGCCAGGATCCGGCAAACCACGCCGAATTGGCTGGTGTGATGGCTCAAGCTGGCTTCCTCGGTCTGCCGCCCGCTGTCCAGATGCCGATCCTGACCGGCCATCTCCAATTGGGCGGCGGCGCCGAGCTGGATGTCGACGACTTCTTCCTGCCCTTCGACAAGGCGGCAAATTTTCCGTGGAAGAGCCACGCGCTATGGTTCTACACGCAGATGGTGCGCTGGGGGCATGTGGCGCACACACCGGAAAACCTAGCTATTGCCCGTGACTGCTACCGTCCCGACCTCTACCGCTCGGCGCTAAAGCCGCTTGGTGTTGCGCTTCCCGGTGCCAATGCGAAGGTCGAGGGCGCGCTGAAGATCGCGACGGCGGTCGGTGCGACCGGGGCAGGCCTGGTGCTCGGGCCGGACGGCTTCTTCGACGGCCAGATATTCGACCCCGATGAGATCGATGCCTATATCGCCAGTCAGAAATCAGGCCTGATCCGAGCCTGATCATTTTCGCGCCATTCTTGTGCGTTGCACAAAAAATGTGCGTGCGATTGCTCTAATGAACAATCTTTGACCTGCTTGCCATATGGCCTGGCACCTCGGTAGCTGGCGTATTATGCTGATTTAATTGATGTTTTTCATATTCTCACAAACTGGCACGGTTCCTGCTTTGAAATAGCCAGGCCCTTCGCGGGTCACGGAACAGGCGTCCAATGGCGGGCGCCACAGGCAAAGCTGCCGCTCAGGTCAAAACGCGATCCCGGATGTACGGACGCGCGAGGCCTGAACGGCGGCTTTTTTGTTTTGGGCCAATCGATGGCGCCCTCGCGTTCAACCGGAGACGACGATGAAAGAAACGATAAAGAAATGGATCGGGACGGGAACATCGCTCAAGGATGTGACGCGTCGCGATTTTCTTGTCAGCAGTGCGATGACCGCAGGCCTGTTCATAGCGGCTCGCAAGCTCTTCCCCTCGGGTGCGTATGCCGCCTCGGCCGCTCCGGAAATCACCGGCGCCAAGCTCGGCTTCATCGCGCTGACCGATGCGGCACCGCTGATGATCGCCAAGGAGAAGGGGCTGTTCGCCAAATACGGCATGCCCGATGTCGAGGTGCTCAAGCAGGCTTCCTGGGGCGCGACGCGTGACAATCTGATGCTCGGCGGCGCGGCCAACGGCATTGACGGTGCCCACATCCTGACGCCGCTGCCTTACCTGATGCACACCGGCAAGGTGACGCAGAACAACCAGCCGATGCCGATGGCGATCGTGGCGCGGCTCAACTACGACTGCCAGGGCATCTCGGTCGCGCAGGAATACGCCGGCACTGGTGTCGGCCTCGATGCCTCCAAGCTGAAGGACGCCTTCGCCGCCAAGAAAGCGGCCGGCAAGGAGATCAAGGCCGCCATGACTTTTCCGGGCGGCACCCACGATTTGTGGTTGCGCTACTGGCTGGCCGCCGGCGGCATCGATCCCGACAAGGACGTCTCGACCATCGTCGTGCCGCCGCCGCAGATGGTGGCCAACATGAAGGTCGGCAACATGGATGTCTTCTGTGTCGGCGAGCCATGGAACGAGCAACTCGTCCACCAGGGCGTCGGTTTCACTGCCGCCACCACCGGCGAACTGTGGAAGGGCCATCCCGAAAAGGCGCTCGGCCTGCGCGCCGAATTCATCGACAAATATCCGAACGCCACCAAGGCGATCCTTATGGCCGTCATGGAAGCGCAGCAATGGTGCGAAGCCATGGAGAACAAGGACGAGATGGCCGCCATCATCGGCAAGCGGCAATGGATGAACGTGCCTGTCGCTGACATCATCGGCCGCCTCAAGGGCGACATCAACTACGGCAACGGCCGCGTCGCCTCCGGCACCGATCTCTACATGAAATTCTGGAAGGGTGGCGTCTCCTATCCCTACAAGAGCCACGACAGCTGGTTCCTCGCTGAAAACATCCGTTGGGGAAAATTCGCGCCGACCACCGACATCAAGGCGCTGGTCGATCAGGTCAACCGCGAGGACCTGTGGCGCGAAGCGGCGAAGGATCTCGGCGTTGCGGCGGCCGATATTCCGGCGTCTCCATCACGCGGTGTCGAGACCTTCTTCGACGGCAAGATCTTCGATCCGGCCAACCCATCGGCGTATCTCGACAGCCTGAAGATCAAGGCGTTGGCCTAAGCCGGCGCAAACGGTGCCAAGGCGCCGTTTGTCGCCCTCGCAACGGCGCCTTCGCGCCGTTGTCGCTCTCAACTCCGACCCCGGCGCAAGCGGCGTCGGCCGCTTGTCGCCAGAGCTACCCAAGGAGCTTCCCCAGACATGTCGATCCAGACTATCGAGGACACCAAGGTGAAGGCATTTCCCACGCCCGCCAAGCCGGCCGCGGTGATTGCTTTCACCGCCAAGGCGCGGCGCCGCTTCGACCCGATCGCGATCGCCGGCAGTCTGGCCACCGCCCTGGTACCGCCGGTCATCGTCATCGCCTTCATGCTTGTCGTCTGGCAGATCGCCTGCTCGTCGCCGACCGCCAGCCTGCCGCCGCCGAGCCAGGTGTGGAACGAGGCCTATGACCTGATCGCACATCCGTTCTTCAACAATGGCCCGCAGGATATCGGCCTTGCCTGGCGGGTGCTGATCTCGCTGCAGCGCGTCGCCATCGGCTTTGGCCTGGCGGCGATCGTCGGCGTTGCACTCGGCGCGCTGGTCGGCCAGTCGATCTGGGCGATGCGTGGCCTCGATCCGGTGTTCCAGATCCTGCGCACCGTGCCGCCGCTGGCCTGGCTGCCGCTGTCGCTGGCGGCTTTCCGCGATTCCAGCCCATCGGCGCTGTTCGTTATCTTCATCACCTCGATCTGGCCGATCATCATCAACACCGCCGTCGGTGTGCGCAACATCCCGCAGGATTACCGCAACGTCTCGCGCATCCTGCGGCTCAACCAGTTCGAATTCTTCGTCAAGATCATGGTGCCGGCCGCCGCGCCCTACATCTTCACCGGCTTGAGGATCGGCATTGGCCTGTCCTGGCTCGCCATCGTCGCCGCCGAAATGCTGACCGGCGGAGTCGGCATCGGCTTCTTCATCTGGGACGCCTGGAACTCGTCGCGGCTGCCCGACATCATCGTTGCGCTCGCCTATATCGGCGTCACCGGCTTCTGCCTCGACCGCCTGGTGGCGGCAGTCGGCGCCTTCGTCACCCGCGGCACAACGGCAAAGTGAGGAGAGGGTGATGACCGCCTATCTGAAACTCGACCATATCGATAAATCCTTTGCCCGCGGCAGCCAGGTCAGCGAGGTACTGAAGGACATCAGGCTGACCATCGACAAGGGCGAATTCGTCTCGATCATCGGTCATTCCGGCTGCGGCAAGTCGACCTTGCTCAACCTGATCGCCGGGCTGACCAGGGTCTCCGCCGGTGCCGTGCTGCTCGAAAACAAGGAGGTCGACAGCCCTGGACCCGAGCGTGCTGTGGTGTTCCAGAACCATTCGCTGCTGCCGTGGCTCACTGTCTACGAGAACATCAGCCTGGCGGTGTCGAAAGTCTTTGGTCGTACGAAGAGCAGAGCCGAACGGCATGAATGGATCATGCGCAATCTCGACCTCGTGCAGATGGCGCATGCCCGGGACAAGCGGCCGGCCGAAATATCGGGCGGCATGAAGCAGCGCGTCGGCATTGCCCGGGCGCTCGCCATGGAGCCGAAGATCCTGTTGCTCGACGAGCCGTTTGGCGCGCTCGACGCGCTGACCCGCGCCCATCTGCAGGACGCGGTGATGGACATCCATTCCAGGCTCGGCTCGACGACGATCATGATCACCCATGATGTCGACGAGGCGGTGCTGTTGTCCGACCGCATCGTCATGATGACCAACGGTCCGGCGGCGACCATCGGCGAGGTGCTTGCGGTGCCGCTGGCGCGCCCGCGCCGACGCGTCGAGCTCTCCTCCGATCGCACCTTCCTGCGCTGCCGCGAGGCGGTGCTGAAGTTCCTCTACGAACGCCACCGCTTCGTCGAAGCCGCGGAGTAGCCTCATGAGCGAAAAACTCGTCATCATCGGCAACGGCATGGCCCCCGGGCGCATGCTGGAGCATCTGCTGGAACAGGCGCCGGGCCGCTACACCGTCACCATCTTCAACGCCGAGCCCAGGGTCAACTACGACCGCATCATGCTGTCGCCGGTGCTGTCGGGCGAAAAGGCTTTTGAGGAAATCATCATCCACGGCGACGGCTGGTACATCGCCAACAGCATCACCCTCTACAAGGGTCACAAGATCGTCGCTATCGACCGCGAGGCGAAGACGGTCAGCTCCGATCACGGCGTCACCGAGCCCTACGACAAGCTCGTCATCGCCACCGGCTCGGTGCCGTTCATCATTCCGGTTCCCGGCCATGATCTGCCGGGCGTGTTGACCTATCGCGACCTCGACGACGTGCAGGCGATGATGCTCGCCGCCCAATCGCGGGCCAAGGCCGTGGTCATCGGTGGTGGCCTGCTCGGGCTGGAGGCGGCGGCCGGCCTCAATTCGCAAGGCATGGACGTCACCGTGCTGCATGTCATGCCGACGCTGATGGAGCGTCAGCTCGATCCGGCGGCCGGCTATCTCCTGCAGCGCGCGGTGGAACAGCGCGGCATCAAGGTCATCACCAAGGCCAACACAAAGGCGATCACAGGCAACGGCAAGGTCGGGCAGGTCGAGCTTGCCGATGGCGCCATCATTCCGGCGACGCTGGTGGTCATGGCGGTGGGCATCCGGCCGAATTCGGCGTTGGCCAAAGAGGCAGGCATAGCCGTCAATCGTGGCATCGTGGTTGACGCCGGCATGCGCAGCAACGATCCCGACATCTACGCACTCGGCGAATGCGCCGAGGTCAACGGACAGGTCTACGGCCTGGTCGCGCCGCTCTACGAGATGGCGCGCGTTGCCGCCCATCAGCTCGCCGGAAACGAGGCGGCGGCTTTCGTCCACATGGACACGCCGACCAAGCTCAAGGTCACCGGCATCGACCTGTTCTCGCTCGGCGACTTCGCCGAGGGCGAGGATCGTCAGGAGATCGTGCTGCGCGACGCCGCCGCCGGCGTCTACAAGCGCCTGGTGCTCAAGGACGACCGTATCATCGGCACCGTGCTCTACGGCGAGACGGCGGACGGCGCCTGGTTCAACGACCTGAAGAAGAAGCAGACCGACATATCCGAAATGCGCGACACGCTCATCTTCGGCCAGTCCTACCAGGGGGGTGCCCCGCTGGACCCTATGGCGGCCGTTGCAGCCTTGCCGGATGATGCGGAAATCTGCGGCTGCAACGGCGTCTGCAAGGGCAAGATCACAGGTGCGATCACGGCCAAGGGACTGGCCTCACTCGACGATGTGCGCGCTCACACCAAGGCGTCCGCCTCCTGTGGTTCCTGCACCGGGCTGGTCGAGAAGCTGATGGTGCTGACCATCGGCGACAAATACAATCCGGCCGCCGTACAGCCGATGTGCGGCTGCACCACGCTTGGCCATGACGAGGTGCGCCGGCTGATCATCGCCAAGAGCCTGAAGACCATTCCGGCCGTCATGCAAGAGCTGGAATGGACGACCTCCTGCGGCTGCGCCAAATGCCGGCCGGCGCTCAACTACTACCTCGTCTGCGACTGGCCGGATGACTATGCCGACGACTACCAGTCACGCTTCATCAACGAGCGCGTCCACGCCAACATCCAGAAGGACGGCACCTATTCGGTGGTGCCGCGCATGTGGGGCGGCGTCACCAATGCCGCCGAACTGCGCGCCATCGCCGACGTCGTCGACAAGTTCGAAATACCGATGGTCAAGGTCACCGGCGGACAGCGCATCGACATGCTGGGCATCCGCAAGGAAGACCTGCCGGCGGTGTGGGCCGATCTCGGCCAGGCCGGCTTCGTCTCCGGTCATGCCTACGCCAAGGGCCTGCGCACGGTGAAGACTTGCGTCGGTTCGGACTGGTGCCGTTTCGGCACGCAGGATTCGACTGGCTTGGGCATCCGTATCGAGAAATTCATGTGGGGCTCGTGGACCCCGGCCAAGGTCAAGATGGCGGTGTCGGGCTGCCCGAGAAACTGCGCCGAGGCGACCTGCAAGGATGTCGGCGTCATCTGCGTCGATAGTGGCTACGAGATCCACTTCGCCGGCGCTGCCGGCCTCGACATCAAGGGCACCGAAGTGCTCGGCCTGGTCAAGACCGAGGACGAGGCGCTGGAGCATATCGTGGCACTGACGCAGATGTACCGCGAGCAGGGCCGCTATCTCGAGCGCATCTACAAATGGGCCAAGCGCATCGGCATCCCGGAGATCAAGCGCCAGATCATGGACGATGCCGAGAAGCGCCAGGCCTATTACGAGCGCTTCGTCTTTTCCCAGAAATTCGCCCAGGTCGACCCATGGTCGGAACGCGTGTCCGGCAAGGACAAGCACGAGTTCAGGCCGATGGCTTCGGTCGGGTTTGCGCAGGCGGCGGAGTGATGGAGATGTTGGCGCCATTCACCCCCCTCTGGCCTGCCGGCCATCTCCCCCTCAAGGGGGGAGATCAGCCTTCACGGCGGTCTTCGCTAATCGTCAACATTGCTGAACAGGCGATGGACCCGAAGCTGCCAATCTCCCCCCTTGAGGGGGAGATGTCCGGCAGGACAGAGGGGGGTGCCTGGGCGCATTCCTGTCAAGCAAAGGCAGCCACATGAACTGGGTATCGATTGGCTCGCTCTCCGACATCCCGCGCCGTGGTGCGCGCTGCGTCGCCACGCCGGAAGGCAAGGTTGCCGTCTTCCGTACGCAGGACGATCAGGTCTACGCCATTGATGACCATTGCCCGCACAGAGGCGGGCCGCTCAGCCAGGGCATCGTCCATGGCACGGCGGTGACCTGTCCCTTGCACAACTGGGTGATCTCGCTGGAGACGGGCAAGGCGCTCGGCGCTGACGAGGGCGCGGTGCGCACCATTCCTGTACGGATTGAGGGCGAGCAGCTGTTCATTGCGCTAGAAGCGCTGGCGAGCCGCGCGGCCTGAATCATGGAAATCGACGCAGCGCGCGAGGTGAGGACCACCTGCCCTTATTGCGGGGTGGGTTGCGGCGTGCTGGCGAAGGTCGCCGCGGACGGTGAAGTCAGCGTCCGCGGTGACCGAGGACTACTATGTCGCCAACAAGCTGATGAAGGGCTTCATCGGCTCGGCCAACATCGACACCAATTCGCGCCTCTGCATGGCTTCATCGGTGGCCGGCCACCGTCGCGCCTTCGGCTCCGACACCGTGCCGGGAACCTACGAGGATCTTGAGCTCGCCGACCTGATCGTGCTGGTCGGCTCCAATCTCGCCTGGTGCCATCCCGTGCTTTACCAGCGCATCGCCGCGGCACGGGAGAAGCGGCCCGACATGAAGATCGTGCTGATCGACCCGCGCCGTACCATGACCGCTGACATCGCCGATATGCATCTGGCGATCGCGCCGGACGGCGACGTCGCTTTGTTCACGGGCCTGCTCGCTTACCTCGGCCAGCACAACGCGCTCGACCGCGGCTACATCTCGGCGCACACCGCCGGTTTCGGCCAAGCCCTTTTTGCCGCTTCGAAACTCGACCTTGCCGGTGTCGCCGCCGCCACCGGCCTGAGCGCGGACGATCTCACCCGTTTCTACAGCCTGTTCGCGGGCACGGCGAAGACCGTGACCGTCTACAGCCAGGGCGTCAACCAGTCGACGCAAGGCACCGACAAGGTCAACGCCATCATCAACTGCCATCTCGCCACCGGCCGCATCGGCAAGCCAGGGGCAGGGCCGTTTTCGGTGACCGGCCAGCCCAACGCCATGGGCGGCCGCGAGGTCGGCGGCATGGCCAATACGCTCGCCGCTCATATGGAGATCGAAAACCCTGAGCACCGTGGCCGCGTCCAGCGCTTCTGGAACGCGCCGGCCGTTGCGCAAAAGCCCGGCCTGAAGGCAGTGGAGATGTTTCAGGCCATAGCCGACGGGCGCATCAAGGCGCTGTGGATCATGGCCACCAACCCCGTCGATTCGATGCCGGACGCCGACGCCGTCGAGGCGGCGATCAAGGCTTGCCCCTTCGTCGTGGTGTCGGACGTGCTGGCCAAGACCGACACGGTCCGCCACGCCCATGTCCGGCTGCCCGCCGCCGCCTGGGGCGAGAAGGACGGCACCGTCACCAATTCAGAGCGCCGCATCTCGCGCCAGCGTGCGTTTCTGAACCTGCCCGGAGACGCGCGACCCGACTGGTGGATTGTCGCCGAGGTCGGCAAACGGATGGGTTTTGGCGAGGCGTTTTCATATTCGTCGCTGGCGGAAATCTTCGCAGAACATGCCGAGCTATCGGGTTTCGAGAATGATGGCGCGCGTGATTTCGATATAGGAGCTTATGCACGGATCGATGCGGCGGGGTATAGAGAATTGGCCCCGTTCCAGTGGCCGGCGCCGAGTCGACAAGAAAGGGACACTCTGGCTGGATGTAACCCTTCCAGCATCCGCTTCTTCGCCGACGGCGATTTCTACACACCCGACCGCAAGGCGCGCTTCATCGCTATCCGCCCCACCGTCGAAACCCGAACCAACCCGGACTATCCGCTGATCCTCAACACCGGCCGTGTCCGCGACCATTGGCACACCATGACCCGGACCGGCAAAAGTTCGCGGCTGTCCCAGCACATCGCCGAGCCTTTCGTCGAAATCCACCCGGCTGATGCCGGGCATCATGGCATCGGTGATGCCGACATCGTGCGCGTTTCCAGCCCGCGCGGCGATGTGCTGGTGCGCGCGCTGGTCACGGCACGCCAGCGCCGGGGCAGCCTGTTTGTGCCGATGCACTGGACCGACCAGTTTGCGGCAAAGGGCCGCCTCGACACGCTGACCGCTCCGCTGACCGACCCGATTTCTGGCCAGCCGGCGCTGAAACATGTCGCCGCCCACATCGAGAAATTCTCCGCAAAGGCTTTCGGTTTCGCGGTAATGCAACAGCTGCCAGTGGCGATTGCCGCAAGCTACTGGGCCGTGGCCAAATGCCGGAGCGGTTGGCGGGTAGAGCTGGCCTTTGCCGATGACGACATCGACTGGGCCGCATTCGCCGGTTCGTTGTTCGGCACGCCACCCGGGGCCGATATTCTTGCCTACCACGATCGCGACGCCGGCCAGCATCGCATCGCTGCCTTCGACGCTGATCGCTTATCGGGAGCGCTGTTCGTCGCGCCCGGTCCGGTCGCTGTGTCGCGCGGATGGGCGGCGGAACAGCTTGAGGAGACCCACCATGGCCAGCGCGAGCGCTTCCGCATCGTCGCCGGCCGCGCTGGAGCCGAACGGCCGGATGCCGGCGCGATCGTCTGCTCCTGCTTCGGCGTCGGGGCCAACCAGATCGCGACGGCTGCGGCGGCCGGCTGCACGACAGTAGATGCTATCGGCGGCGCCCTGAAAGCGGGCACCAATTGCGGTTCCTGCCGGGCTGAGATCAGGGCTATCATCCAGGTCAATCGGGTTCAGGCTGCAGAATAGCTGCGGGCCGCCCAAGGGACGGACCTTCTCGCCGATCTAGTTGGTCTTCAGCTTGCCAACGCGATTTTCAGCGATCCAGCGGGCGGCAAGTACCAGCGCGCCCATACTGAAATCCTTGCCATGCTTGGCCACCATTTCTTCCGAAAGCTCGGCCAGTCGTTCGAAAAATTCGTCCTTGCTCTTGTCCTCGGCGGTGAGTTCGGTCTGCATTTCATCCTCCTGTATCGTGCGGACAGCGTCCGCTATTTGAACATCTGCGCGGGGAAGGTGACGATCGCGGCGGTGCCGTCGACGGCGCCCACCGCCAGGTGTCGTCCGTCGCCGGACCATGCAAGCGCGGTGACCGCGCTGCCCAGCGGCCTGACGAGGAGCTCGTCCCGCGCGCCGGTCTGGGCGACTATGATGCGGCCGTTGGCATAGCCCGCCGCAATCAGCTTCTTTTCGGGGTGTGCCGCGACCGCCTCGACAAGAACCAGTCCGGCGCGGCCTGTCTCCAGCGCGCCGGAGGTTTCGCCGCCAACCGGCGGCGCCGTCATCGACCAGCCAGCGATCCGGAAGGCGCCCGAGGCAAACAGCGCATTTGCCGGCTGGCTCCAGCACATTGTCCGGACTGGCGATGGAAATCCCGCGACGATGTCCGCTCGGCCATCGGCCAGGCTGACCAGCGCAAACCCTCCTGTTTCGAGCCCGCAGGCCAACCATGTGCCATCGCTGCTCCAGCGGATCGACACCGGTCGCGCTGGAAGGGAGATATCGCGTATCAAGGCAGCTTCGCCTTCGACCGACCAGATCGACAATCCTTCACCAAGGCCGCAGGCGAGGCGCCGCCCGCCTGGCGAGAAGGCGAGGGTCCCTGTCGACGATGCCTCACCGTGTCCCAGCTGCATTGCGCCGCTGTGGCCGCGCGCGAGGAAGACATCATGCCCATTGCTGACGGCTGTCCTGTCCGCCCGTATGCTGTGGTCGATGGCCACGATCGGTCCATCGATCTTGACCAGGGAGGCCTCGATTTCACCGCTGGCGGTCAGATCCAGCACGTCGCCGCTGGCCGCGCCGACCAGAAAACCGGAATCCGCATAGGCGGCGATCGGAACATCGCCATCTCCGAATGCCGCTGTGGCGATCAGCGGCACGGGTGGCTTCTCTCTGGGGCGGATCGTCGTCTGCCCGAGATCATGGCTCACCCTGAGCCGCGATTCCGGCGGCTCGTGATCCGCGACCGTGGCTATGGCGACGGTTCCGTCCACCGAGGTGAAGGCGACAGCCGTACAGTCGGTGCTGAAGCGCAGATCGGCGATCGCCGACGGTCGCTGCCAGCTGCGGGCCAGGAGGTCGAACAAGGTCAGGCTCTGCATCGTCTGCTGGTTCATGTTCTCTCTCCCGTCAGTTCTTGTTCGCCGTTGCGACAAGCCGGCGATCAAGCTCCTCGATGTCGGCTTCGACAGCTATGATGCGATCCTCACAAGCCGCACATGCCTGCAAGATTGCCGTCATGCTCTCCTCGGCCTCATGCAAGTCCCGCACCAGTTGCTCGCTGGCACCGCTCCTGCCGATTTCCAGCTCCAGGCGCAGCACGTCCATTTCGATACCGGCGCGTTTCTGGTTGAGCCGCAGTGCTTCCGCGGTGTGGGCGGAGACGCTGGCGACGAGGTCGAGCCGGCGAGCAAGCAGCGCGTCACGCCTGGCCGTTTCGGATCCTTCGGTCATTTTTCGCTTCCCAAAGGCCCAGGCGGTTTTTCAAAAGCGGACAGCAGTTTGGGCAATGTGCCGGCCTGCGACTGGAATTGTTTTTCGGCTGTTTCGATGTGACTTTTGAGCTGGTCCCAGATGTCGACACGGATCATCGATGTCGTGTCGCCGGTCAGCCGCTCGATCTCGTCGACACGGAACTGACGCGTCAGTGAAACGCCGGAAAACACGAAGTCGCGCAACAGGATCGCGTGGCTTTCGATGAACAGATGGATCATCGGATGCGTCTCCGTGGTGACGCCGCCGGCGGCAAGCTCGGCCCGGATGAAGTCCTGGAAATGGCTCTGCAGGCGGTGCTGGCTCTCGCCCATGAAGCGCATGACAAACACCAGATCGCGGGGCATCAGCTTGACCAGATCGCCGGTAACGCCATCGGCATGGCTGGACATTGGTCCGGTCGGCTCGCTTGCGCCCCTGTCGTTCGGCATTGTCTTTCTCCAGTGCCAGGCCGGCCCCAAGGGCCGTCGCCTTCAAATAGTAGAGAAAGACAAAGAGTTAAATAGATAATATGGTTTTTGGCATTTGCTGCAGTTGCTAACTAGATATATTGCAGATGCGAATATATGATAAATATTACAGGCGTAAGTTACAATTGTAAAAGAACGTTACAGTTAGATGCTGGCTTGCCTGCCTGAGCAGCGACGATCTTGTTTTGAATGCCGGCCACAGGCACTGTTTTCAAACTGGCACGACGCTTGCTTTGTTCATTTCCATAAGAAGCCCATCGCGCTTGACGCGGTGCCAAAAGAACGAAGGAACGGAGGAAGCAGAACCGCTTCGATAGCCCATCGCACATGCGGTAGGCGTCGCGGATCCCTGCCAGACGCCTCGAAACCTTTGCCCCGATCCACTTGAACGGCCGGACCTTGGGTCGCGCCTCGACGCGCAACGCTTTGTCATGCCGATCGCATTCTCACTGGCGGTGCTTTGCCGCTTCATGCCGGGGTCAAGGGACCTGCGGCTCAAACCTGGTGGAGGCTTATGACCATGACGTCTCTGACGCTCAACAAGATTACCTCGCAACGCGGAATTTCCGTGGGCGAGGCAACCAAGAAGATCGCCGATCTCGGCTGGAATCCTTCCTACGTGCAGGAAGCGATGACATTCCCTACCGACTACAAGATCAACAAGACGCCGCGCGATCCGATGAAGCAGGTCCTGCGGTCCTATTTCCCGATGCAGGAAGAGAAGGACAACCGTGTCTACGGCGCACTCGATGCGGCATTGCGCGGTGACATGTTCCGCAACGTCGAGCCGCGTTGGGTCGAGTGGATGAAGCTCTTCCTGGCCATCATTCCGTTCCCGGAAATCTCCGCCGCCCGCTCGATGGCGATGGTCGCCCGCATCGCGCCCGGTGAGGAACTCCGGACCGGCTTCACCATGCAGATGATCGACGAGTTCCGTCACTCGACGATCCAGATGAATCTGAAGAAGTGGTACATGGAGAACTACATCGATCCGGCCGGCTTCGACATCACCGAGGAAGCCTTCGGAAAATGCTACGCCACCACCATCGGCCGGCAGTTCGCGGAAGGTTTCATCACCGGCGATACGATGACCGCCGCCTGCATGTACCTGACCGTGGTCGCCGAGACCGCCTTCACCAACACACTGTTCGTCGCCATGCCTTCGGAAGCCGCCCGCAACGGCGACTATGCGCTGCCGACCGTCTTCCTGTCGGTGCAATCCGACGAGAGCCGGCATATCGGCAATGGCCACTCGCTGCTGATGGCGGCGCTCAAGGAGCCGGAGAACCATCTCTTGCTCGAGCGCGACCTGCGCTACGCCTTCTGGCAGAACCACGCCATCGTCGATGCGGCCATCGGCACCTTCATCGAATACGGCACCACCAACCGCGACAAGAACAAGGAGTCCTACGCGGAAATGTGGCACCGCTGGATCTATGAGGACTACTACCGCACCTACATGCTGCCGCTCGAGAAATACGGCATCAAGGTCCATCATGACGATGTCCAGGCAGCCTGGGAGCGCATCACCAAGAAGAATTACGTCCACAAGGTCGGGCAGTTCTTCGCGGTCGGCTGGCCGGTCAATTTCTGGCGCATCGAAGCCCAGACCGACAAGGACTTCGAGTGGTTCGAGCACAAATATCCGGGCTGGTATGCAGAGTTCGGCGAGTTCTGGAAATGGTACGCCAAGCTCAGCCACAAGGGCGAGAAGGTGCTGCTGTTCAACAGCGACGTCGGCTACGTCTATCCACACCGCTGCTGGTCGTGCCTCGTTCCCTGCCTGATCCGCGAGGACATGGTGGTCGGCGAGATCAACGGCGAACTCTACACCTTCGCCCACGAACTCGACCGCTGGACCACGATGGTCGCCTTCAACGACGAGTATGAGGGCCGTCCGACACCCGCCATGGGCCGCTTCAGCGGCAAGCGCGAGTGGGAGACGCTCTATGACGGCTGGGATCTGGCCGATGCCATCAAGGACCTGAACTTCGTCCGCTCCGACGGCAAGACACTGGTTCCGCAGCCGCATCTGCGCTTCGACGACAAGGAGATGTGGACGCTCGACGATGTGCGCGGCAACACGCTCGGATCGCCGCTCAACGCGCTGCGTGGCATGTCGCCCGCGGACCGCGAGAAGCACCTGGCGGAGTACCGGGCCGGCTTCACCATCAACCCCTGCAACTGATCAGGCCAAAAGGGGGGCGGGTTCGTCCCGCCCCTTCCTTTCACTGGAGGTCCGTATGTCGGAAACCCACACGGTCAGGCTCAGCCCGGTCGGCGTCGAATTCGAGGTCGAGAATGGCGAAACGGTGCTCAACGCCGCATTTCGCCAGGGCATCGCCCTGCCGCACGGCTGCAAGGAGGGGCAATGCTCGGCCTGCAAAAGCGTGTTGCTCGAAGGCGAAGTCGACATGCTGAAATACTCGACCTTCGCACTGAACGACATGGAGAAGGAAAGCGGCCACGTCCTGTTGTGCCGTTGCATCGCCTACTCCGACCTGGAAGTCGAGCTTCTCAACTACGACGAGGAGATTCTGGCGAAAGCGATCGCCGTGAAAACGTACAAGGGCCGGATTGCTCGCATCGAGCAGCTGACCCATGACATTCGCGGCATCGAGATCGAACTCGGCTCCCCAATGAAGTTCTGGGCGGGGCAATATGTCGACATCACGGTTACCACGCAAAAAGGGGAGACGATTACGCGCTCGTTCTCCATGGCAAATACGCCGGACCAAACCCAAAAACTCTCCTTCATCATCAAAAAATACCCTGAAGGAAAGTTCTCAGGCGAACTCGATTCCGGAGGCATCAGGGCCGGAGCCGAAGTCACCGTCGTCGGACCCTACGGAACCTGTTTCCGCCGCGACGAACGGCAAGGACCTCTGATCCTGGTCGGGGCCGGATCGGGCATGTCGCCGATCTGGTCGATCCTCAACGATCACCTGAAGAGCGGTGAGAAACGTCCGGTGTATTTCTTCTACGGCGCCCGCACCCGCAACGACCTGTTCTACCTCGACAGGATCGCCGAGCTGGTCGGCAATCATTCCGACGTCACCTTCATTCCCGTGCTGTCGCACGCCAATGACGACGCCGAATGGCAAGGCGAACGCGGCTTCGTTCACCAGAGCGTCGACGCCATGCTCAAGCAACTCGCGGTCGACGGGCAGGGCGATGTCCATGCCTGTGGTCCGCCGCCGATGATCGATGCGCTGCAGCCGGTGCTGTTCATGAACGGCTTCGAAACGGAGCGGATCTTCTTCGACAAGTTCACCACATCGGCAGGTGCAACGCCCGCCCATTGAGGGCGGCAACGCGCAAGCCAACCACAACTGCAACAAGGGAGAGAGACTATGCCTGCAACCTCGAGTTCAGTCGGATCCGGAGCCGCCGGTGCTGCGATCTTCGCCGACTCCGACAGCCGGAAATACCGGTATTTCGAGCCGAAAGGCCAGCGTGCCACCCACTATGAGGACATGACGGTCGACGTTCAGCCCGATCCGGAACGCTATTTGATCCAGAACTGGATCATCTCCTTCGCCGACGGCAAGGGCGCCTATGTCAAGCAGAATACTGCCGCGCAGAGCTCCAACTGGCATGCCTTCCGCGCCCCCGACCAGGAATGGGAGCGCACGCATTATCAGCGCCAGTCGAAGATCGAGACGATGGTGCAGAGCGTCATCAACAATGCGCGCAAGTCCGGGGCGCCGAAGACCTTCGACAAGGCCTGGGTCAAGATCCTGCAGACCCAGCTCGGCGCCTGGAAGCATGCCGAGTTCGGCCTCGGTACTTCGCTGATGCAGGCGCAGCGTTACGGCTACACCCAGATGATCAACAACGCGACGCTGACCAACTCGTCCTACAAGCTGAGGCTTGCCCAGGACATCACGCTCTATCTTGCCGAGATCGGCATGGACCTTCCCGGCTGGGACGACGAGCTCGGCAAGAAGGCCTGGCTCGACGACAAGAACTGGCAAGGCACGCGCGAAGCGGTCGAAACCATCATGGGCGCGACCGATTATCTCGAGCAGTATTTCGCCATCAACATCGTCTTCGAACCGCTGGTCGGCGAGGTGTTCCGCTCCGGCTTCCTGATGCAGATCGCCGCCGCCAACCACGACTTCATCACGCCGGCGGTGATCTCGGCCGCCGAGGCCGACTACGAGCGCAACCTCGCCAACACCATCGACCTCATCCACATGCTCGCCAACGACGAGAAGTACGGCGCGGCGAACAAGAAGCTCTTCCAGGGCTGGGTCAAGAAACACGGCGCGCTCGCCGACAAGGCAGCCACCGGCCTGCAGCCGATCTGGTCGATGCCGCATTCCAAGCCGGTCGCATTCGCGGACGTCCGCGCCAAATCCGAGGAACGGATTGGCCAGATCCTCGGCGAACTCGGCCTCAAGCGCTGAAACAGGGAGAAATCGTCATGTCACTAGCAGCACGCGACGCAACGCATTCCAACATCTTCAAGGCGATGAAGGACATCACCTTCGAGCAGACGATCTCGCATCAGTGCGGCGTCACCATGAACGACTCGGTCGAGGCTCGCGCCATTGCCGAATTCATGGGCCAGAAGCCCGGTGTCACCATCACCTACCAGCCGGCGCTGATCCGCATCGACGGCGACGGCAAGCTGATCTTCAAGATGGACGCGATCGGCGAATATCTCGGCCGTGAGATTTCGGCCGAGACCTTCGAGGTCAACACCTCCACCCATTACGGCCGCATGGTCCGCGTCGACGACAACACCGTGATCCTGTTCGGCAACATGGATGAGATGTTCGAATACATCGAATAGCCGCCAAGGAAACTGGCGCGCCGCAGGTGCGGCGCGCCGAACCGATCAATGCGATTGCTGCGGAGGCAACCATGTACAGAACACCGGAAGGCAAGGACATTTTCGTGGTCGACGGCCACACCCATTTCTGGGACGGCAGCCCGGAAAACCAGAAGAACATCCACGGCAAGCAGTTCATCGAATGCTTCTATGCCTACCACACGGGCTTGAGCCCGAAGGAACAGCTGTGGGAGAAGAGCAAGTTCGAGAAATACAGCGCCGACGATCTCTATCGCGACCTGTTCATCGACGGGCCCGATGATGTGGCGATCGTCCAGTCGACCTACCTCAAGGATTTCTACAAGAACGGCTTCAACACGATCGAGCGCAACGCCGAGGTCGCCAAGCGCTATCCCGAGCGTTTCATCGTCAACGGCGCCTTCGATCCCCGCGACGGCGAGAAGGCGCTGGAATACATCCACTTCCTCCAGGAGACCTACAACGTCAAGGGCGTGAAGATGTACACGGCCGAGTGGAACGGCGCGTCCAAGGGCTGGAAGCTCACCGATCCCGATGCCTACAAATGCTTCGAACTCTGCGACAAGCTCGGCATCAAGAACATCCACGTCCACAAGGGGCCGACGATCATCCCGCTTAGTAAGGATGCGTTCGACGTTCATGACGTCGACCACGCCGCGACGGATTTTCAAAACCTCAATTGGATTGTCGAGCATTGCGGCCTGCCGCGTCTCGACGATTTCTGCTGGATCGCGACGCAGGAAACCAATGTCTATGGCGGTCTGGCGGTGGCGCTGCCATTCATCCACGCACGCCCGCGCTATTTCGGCGAGGTGATCGCCGAGCTTTTGTTCTGGCTCGGACCGGAGAAGATCCTGTTCGGTTCCGACTACGCGATCTGGACGCCGCGCTGGCTGGTCGAGAAATTCTGGGCCTACCAGATCCCTGAGGATATCGCCGCCGAACGCGGCGTGCAGCTGACCGACGAGATCAAGGAGAAGATCCTCGGCCTCAACGCCGCGCGTCTCTACAACATCGACGTCGAAGCCAAGAAGAAGGCGCTCGCCAGTTCGCCCTTCAGCATCGCGGCGGAGTAGGAGCCATGGCAACCGCCTGTGTTTCCGGCGACTGCCAGAAGGAACTCTGGCGGCGCCTCGGTGAGGTCAACGACCCGGAACTCGACGAGCCCATCACCGAGATGGGCTTCGTCGAGCGGGCTGATGTGACGGGCGATGGCAGCGTGGAGATAGATTTCCGCCTGCCGACCTACTGGTGCTCGCCCAACTTCGCGTTCCTGATGCTGGACGGCGTCCGCAAGGCGCTCGACCAGCTCTCCTGGGCGCCGGCCTATCGCGTCAAGCTGCACGACCACATGTTCGCCGAGGAGGTCAATCGCGGCATGGCTGAGGGCAAGACCTTCGGCGACATTTTCGCCGTGCTTGCCGAGGATCAGGATCTCGGCGCCTTGCGCGAAACCTTCGCAATGAAGGCATTCAAGCGGCGCCAGGAAGCGGTTCTGCGCGGCCTCAAGGCGCACGGCCTGACCGATCGCGAAATCCTCGGCATGGATTTGCCGGCCTATGACATCGCTCGGTTCGAGGCCGGTGAAGCCGCCAAACAGAAGCCGCGATACCGGGCGGCTCTGCTCGAGCGTTTTCCCGACCGCCGGGCGGATGATCCTGTCCTCGTGACCTGGGAAGGGCAGCGCATACCGCCTGGCGCACTCAGTGCCCATCTCGCCGAACTGCGCGGAGTGCGCATCAACATGGAGTTCAACGGCGCGCTGTGCCGGGGGCTCAAGCAGACGAGATACAAGCAACTGGATGTAGTCGACGGCGAGCCGACGCTGGTCGATTTCATTCTGGATCGCGTGCCGGCACGAACCGCGCCGACCGCCTGAAGCAGAGCTGACAGCAACGGCCTCCCTTGCACGAGGCCCCTAACCAACAACCCGCCCGTAAGGCGGAAGGAGGAATCATGCCCAAGATAATGCTTCACAATTCGCAGGCCCGCCGTGCGCTCGCCCGCGGTGTCTTCCGGCTTGCCGCCGCCGTCGAGCCGACGCTCGGCCCCAAAGGCATGAACGCCATGATCGACCGGCCGATCGGCACGCCGATGGTGACCCGCGACGGTGTCAGCATCGCTTCCGAGATCGAGCTGCACGACCGTTTCGAAAACATGGGTGCGCAGGTCGTCCGCGAAGTGTCGATGCAGACCAACGAGGTGGCCGGTGACGGCACCACGACGGCCATCGTGCTCGCCAACGCGCTCATCCAGGGTGGCGTCGAGGCGAATGAGCGCGGGGTGAAATCCGTTGATCTGTGCAAAGGCATCGACCTTGCCGTGGCGGCGGTGGTGGCCGCGCTCAAGGCATCGGCCAAACCGGCAAAGGGCAACGGCATCCTGGCGTCGGTCGCCAACATCGCGGCGACCAACACCACACTTGGCGCCCTCGTGGCTGAGGCCCATCAGCGCGTTGGGGCCGAAGGCGTCATCACCACCGACTTCAGCGTCACCACGGAAACCACGCTCGATGTCGTCGAAGGCATGTCGTTCGAACGCGGCTATCTCTCGCATCACATGGTGACCGACCAGGAGAAGATGGAGGCTGTGCTCGAACGGCCCTACATCCTGATGACCGATCTCAAGATCAAGGAGCCCGGGCAGCTCGATGCGGTTCGCCGCATCGCCGACGAGGATGGCCGGCCGCTGCTGATCGTATCCGAGGAGATGTCGCCGGAAGTGGTGGTGACGTTGCTCGGCAAGCAGGGACCAGGAAAATACCTTGTCGTCCATCCGCCGGAATATGGCCATTGGCGCAAGGCGATGATGGAGGATCTGGCCATCATCACCGGCGGCAGGGTGATCGCGCGCGATCTCGGCGGCCGGCTCGAGGATATCACCGCGGACGATCTCGGTACGGCCGACCGGGTGAAGACCAGTTCGTCCTACACGTCGATCATTCGCGGTGGCGGCGACCATGCCGCAATCGCCTCGCGCCGCGCCCAGGTGCAGCGGCAGTACGAAGCCTCGCAGCCGAACATTGATCAGGACAAGCTGCGCGAACGCCTGGCCAAGCTCTCCGGCGGCACCGCGATCCTCTATGCCGGCGGTGTCACGCCGGTCGAGCAGAAACGGACCATCCAGCTGATCGAGGATTCCTTGAATGCGGTGCGTGCCGCATCCGAGGAGGGCGTCGTTGCCGGCGGCGGTTCGGCGCTGGCCCAGATCGCGCCGCTACTCGACAAGGTGGCGGCCGGCGTCGACGGCGACGTC
Organism: Mesorhizobium sp. P2_F5; assembly: GCF_056403715.1. Taxonomy (NCBI): domain Bacteria; kingdom Pseudomonadati; phylum Pseudomonadota; class Alphaproteobacteria; order Hyphomicrobiales; family Phyllobacteriaceae; genus Mesorhizobium; species Mesorhizobium sp. P2_F5. The sequence continues at coordinate 92,452 of NZ_JBFUEY010000027.1, forward strand.
GCCGAGGGCGTGCGCCTGGTGCGCTCGGTTCTGTCGCGGCCGCTGTGGCGCATCGCCGCCAATGCCGGCGCCGATCCCGAAGCTGTGGTGACCGAGGTCACCCGCATCAATGGCGGCTACGGCTACAACGCGTCGACCGGCGCATACCAGAACATGTTCGAAGCAGGGATCATCGATCCGGTCCGCGTCACTTACACCGCACTTGCCAACGCAGCCTCCGTGGCGACGCTGATCCTGACCACCGAAACGCTCATTGGCGACCTTGCCGAGGATGAGGATCCGACGGCCGGGCCGGCGCGTGGCGGCGGTTCCGAAAAGCTCGGCCGCGCCTGAAGCAATCCAGACAATCTCGACGTTGAAAGGATACGACGATGAAAGCTGCCAGACTCTACGAATACGATCCGAAGATGAACGTCCGGCTCAAGATCGAGGAGGTCAAGGCGCCGACGATCACCGCGCCCGACGAGGTGATCGTTCGGGTTGGAGCCGCCGGCCTCTGCCGCACCGACCTGCACATCATCGAAGGCGTGTGGAAGCCGACCATGGATCCCGAGGGCACGCTGTTGCCCTACATCATGGGTCACGAAAATGCCGGTTGGGTCGAGGAGGTCGGCAGCGGCGTCAGATCGGTCAAGCGCGGCGATGCGGTGATCTGCCATCCCTTCCGTTCCTGCGGAATCTGCCTCAACTGCCGCCATGGCGAGGATATGTACTGCGACAACGGCCAGTTCCCCGGCCTTGGCATGAATGGCGGCTTCGCCGAATACTTCATCACCAGCGAGCGTTCGCTGATCAAGCTCAATGCCAACATCACGCCGATCGAGGTGGCGCCGCTGGCCGATGCCGGCATCACCGCCTACCGTGCCGCCAAACGCGCCGCCAAACTGCTGCGACCAGGCAGCTATTGCGTGCTGCTCGGCATTGGCGGGCTCGGTCACATCGCGCTGCAGTCGCTGCACGCGATCTCGGGCTGCCGCATCATTGCTGTCGACCGCGAGCCGGCAGCACGGGTGCTGGCCAAGGATCTGGGCGCCGACTTTATCCTCGATGGCGGGCCTAACGTTGTCGAGGAGGTCAGCCAGATCACCGGCGGCGGCGCCCATGTGGTGATCGACTTCGTTGGTGAACTCGGTGTCGAGAACATCTGCTGGAAGATGGTTCGCAAGGGCGGGCAACTGTTCGTCGTCGGCTATGGCGGCAACATCAACGTACCGACCGCGCATCTCGTCATCGAGGAGATCAACATCGGCGGCAGCCTGGTCGGCAACTTCACCGAGCTTGTCGAACTGATGGAGCTCAACGCCGATGGCAAGGTGAAGATGCACTACACCGAGTACAACCTCGCCAGCATCAACACCGCGCTCGACGATTTCAAGAACCGCCGTTTCACCGGCCGCGGCGTCATCGTGCCCTGAAAAGCTTCTGGACTGAACGCGGCACAAACGGGCGTGCCGCGTCATGGCCGATGCCATGGCGTTTGCAGATCGGGAACGTCGGCGAAGCGCGATCCCCATACGAGTTTCCTTGCTTCGTGGTGTTTAAAAACGGGAGGACAACATGGATCTTGTTACGGGACTGGCCGTCGTCATCGGCATTATGGGTGGCATTGCAACATGGGCGGCGATCACGATCGGCAACCCTTATGTGCTGATCTGGGCGGTGTTCGTCGGCTGGGGAAGTTTCTATCACTGCGGCGGCAAGGAGGCCGGGTTCAAGAACTCGGCGGTGGCAAACCTGTGGGGCGCGATCTGTGCGGCCGGTGCCTTGATTGCGCTGACATCTATCGGCGTTACCGCGATCATGGCCGGCATTTGCGTCGGCATCTCAATCATTGTCCTGATCCTCGCGGCCAAGCTGCCATTGTTGAGCGCCATTCCATCGGCGGTCTACGGCTACGCAACGACCGCAGCGCTTTTTCTGCTTGGTGCCGCCGCCTATGGCGAAGGTGCTGCAGGCATCGTCAAGGTCGCGACGGCCGTGGTGATTTCGCTGATCATCGGCAACACCCTCGGCTACGCCTCGGAGAAAGTGACCGGTGCTGTCGTGAAGAGCTGATCATGCCCACGACGGTTGCCTGAAGGCAATTTCGGTCGACGATTTTTCCCCAACCCGCGGCGCGAATGCCGCGGGTTTTTGTGCCACTGATTGAGTCTAGAGGAAGCCGCGCCGGATGCCGTATTGGCCGAGCTTGCGATAGAGTGTCGGCCGCGAAATGCCGAGCCGCAGCGCAACCTTGCTGAGATTGCCGCCCTCCGCGACAAGCGCATTCTTGATCGCCTGGCGTTCCGCATCCTCGAAAGAGTACACCGGTGCTTCCAGCATGGCTGTGGGATGGTCGCTGGGCATGCTGTCGCGATTGCCAGCACGGATTTCCCCGGGAAGATCCTGGAGTTCGATCGTGCCGCCGCGCGCCAATATATGCAGCCGCTCAACCAGGTTCTTCAGTTCGCGCACATTTCCTGGCCAGCGATAGGCCAGCAGCGCGTCGAGTGCTTCGTTTGAGAACTCCAGCGGATCGTTGCCTCCGAGCTTCGCTATCTGCCGGTTGAAATGATCGATCAGCAGCAGCACGTCGTCGCCGCGCTCGCGCAAAGGCGGGACATGGATCGAGACCGCACCGATGCGGTAGTAGAGATCGCTGCGGAAACGCCCGGCCGCGACCTCCTGCTTGAGGTCGCGATTGGTCGAGGCGACCAGTCGCACATCCACCGGCCGACCTCTGGAGTCACCGATGCGGTGGACCACGCGCTCCTCCAGGACACGCAACAGGAAGGGCTGGATTTCGAGTGGCAGCTCGCCGATCTCGTCAAGACTGAGCACGCCGCCATTGGCAAGTTCGAAGATGCCCGGCTTGCCGTCACGCGAAGCGCCGGTAAAGGCACCGCCCACATGGCCGAACAATTCGCTGCCGAACAGTTCCTTGGTGATCGCGCCACAGTTCATGGCGATGAACGGGTCGTTTTCGGTGCGCCGGCTGCCGGCATGGACCAGCCGCGCAAACAGCTCTTTTCCAACGCCGGTTTCGCCTTCGATCAGCAATGAGCTGACACCGTTCGACCCAGCCACCCGGGAGGCGACATCGACGGCAGCCAGCAATTTCTCACTCTCGCCGACGATCATTGCCGCGGCTGCGCGCAGGTGTTTGTTCTCCTCGCGGCGTATCACCGTCATGCTCGAGACGGCCGGGACCGACGGGAACACCAAAGCCGCGCCACGAAGATCGCCGTCAAGCTTCAGTGGCGTGACATGGCAGGATCGCAGATGTACCGGCAGCGCGTTGGCGAGGTCGGTGTCGGAGCCGGAGGCCGGCAGGTTCATGAGCCAACGACCACGCCCCGGTTCCATCGGGCCGTCCATCATCTCTGTCGTGTCGCCATTGGGGACATTGTTGCAGAAGATCGCCCGGCCACGATGGTCGACGATCACCAACCCGTCCTTTCGGCGGTAGTTGGGAGCCGAGGAAATAAAGGCCTCTAGCAGGCGCGTGCGTTGCTCCTGCTGCTGCTCGGCCAGTGCCTTCTCGATCTGTCTGGCGGTGGCGGCGACGAGCGCCGTGTTGTGCGGCCGGAAGATCGGCGAATAGCCCGACAGGTCGACAACGCCGATGATCTTGCCATCCAGGGGATCGCGGATCGGCGCGCCGGCGCAGGTCCAGGATTTGATGCCGGCGCAGAAATGTTCAGCCGCGTGGACGAAGATCGGCTCACCAGTCCATAGTGCTGTGCCGATGCCGTTGGTTCCGACGGCGTCTTCGTTCCATTTGCCGCCGATGCCCAGATGAATGTCCATGCCGTCATGCAGGGTCTTCTTGTCACCAATGGCATCGATCAACACGCCGTCGCCGTCGGCTAGCACCAGCATCGCGCCTGTCCCGTCCAGCAACTGACCAAGGGAGGCGAACGACCGGCGTGCCGCCGAAAGCAGCTCCGCATTGGCGCGGGTCAGATATTCGATCTCGTCGCGATCACTGCTCAGCGGCGCTTCGATGCCTTGCGCATCGATGCCGCCGGTGGCGCTGCGATACCAGGAGTCATGGATCAGCGAGCGAACGTGGACCGGATCGCGGGCGGATGTCGGCTCGTCGGAAAGAAAACTCTCCCAGGCGCGCATGGTGGCGCGCTCATCATAGTCGATCCTGTCCAGAACCAACTGTCCGGTGGCCATCGACGCATGCGTCGCAAGAGCATCGGTTTTCATCGGATTGGGGCCGCTCGCGTGTCTCATTCAGTCATCACAGTACCTTTTGAGGTATGCCATTTCTGTATGCCGTCGCGGATTGGACGTGCAGAGCAACGCCCAACAGCCTGCCGTCAATCGATGCCAAGTTTCGCGCCGATATCGGCGGCAAGCTGTTCTTCGGTATAAGTCGCGGTCAACCGGGAACCGTCCAGTCCGGCCAGCGCCTCGCCGATGCTTTCATCGACCGGAGAGAAAAAGCCGTTCTGCTTTGTTGCCAGGACGAAGATCTGCTCGCCATTCCGGTTGCGGACATCGCCGATATGATGAAGCTGGCGGCCGGTGTTCTGATCCTTGGAGATCACACGGCCATTCATGGTGACACGGATGGATGGGCTCGCTTCGGCGGCGGTCGCCGCGCTGCCGCCAACATGGATGATCAGCCCTTCAGCCTTCGGTTGCTGGCGTGGCTTCCTGGAGGCGGAATAGCCACCGCCGCTGATTTGGTCGGCAAGGCGAACGATGGTCGAGCGGTTCTGTTCGATCAGCCGCTTGACCTGAACATCCTCGCGCCGCGGGCCGTCCCGCTTGGAGATGATCTCGACCATGAATCCTCCCAGATTCGTTGGCTTGGCGGTGCCCGGGGTACGGGTCATTCTTATTTGCAGCGAACCCTACACTGCCATCGCCAGCTTCGCCATTCACAATAGGTAGCGCTGAAATTCATCTCGGTGGTAGCAGGTGGCTGCTACACGGGATTTCCGGCGCTCCATAGCTGGACCTTGTGACGGTACTTTCCAACCATACCGCCGATCGCCGTGCATGCGTCGAGACGTGTTCTTCTCGGATCGGCTCTATCGCGAATTGAGCAGCAGTACGGATGAGGCAAACGTGCTGGCCAAGGCTCTGGGCAATTGGACCGACCTGCACATTATCGACCGGATATAGGCGGCGCTTCAGAGTTAGTGCAGGTGCGACAATTGAAACCCAGGCTTGTGTTCGACGCCGGATAACAGCGATTCCGCCGACCGGAACATCTCTTCGAATTCCAGTTCGTTTTCAAACACCACGCCGCCGACGCTGATGGCCAGGGTATCCTCGGTTCCTTTCGGCGCGAAATAGGCTTGCGCCACGCGGGTCCGGATACGCTCGCCGATTTCCTTGGCGTCGTCTTCTGTCGCACCGGGCAGAAAGACCCCGAACATGGAGGTTCCGATGCGGCCCACCAGATCTTCCTTGCGCACCGATGACTGGATGGTCGACGCTATGAGCCGCAAGGCCTCGTCACCCCAGCCGAGCCCGAAGCGCAGATTGATGGACCTGATGTGTTCGGGATGAATGACCAGGAAGGCGCCAGATCTTGGACCGGACGATCCCTGCTTGGTTGCTCTCCTGTCGACCATCGACGTGAAGACTGTCCGGTTCAGGCAGCCTGTCAGGCTGTCAAAGGTCGCCGACTTGTTGAGTTCTTTTCGATAATGGCCGAGCTCGATCCGCTGCAGGCCAATGAACAGGAGAAGCGGGCCACCTATGATGACTGGCAACAGGATCGCGGTGACCATGCTGCGGCCGAACGGCGTCAATGCTACCGAGAACAGAAGCAGATAATTGAGGCCAACTGAGAGCAGCAAAATTCCCGCCGATCCCAAGGCGGTCAGCCATGCGACGTTTTTCCATTGCTGGGGCGAGCTATTCGCCGTCGGTGTCATCATTCGTCAATCTCCCGCCTGATCGAACTGTCATAGGCCAGGGGTGCTGCAGATTCAGTTTCGAGGAATCATACAATTTGAGTAATGGCGCAATCGCTTACCATCGGCCCGAAACCTGGCCTTCAAAGCAAGGGCTGCGCTGGCAACGGTAGCGACATCGAATTGTCGGCTATTGTGGCGGGCCGAATATGCCCATCTCAGCATCCTTGGCCACTGCCTCCGCCTTGCCGTAGATGTCACTCGCCAAGGCCGTCGCCCAGCCGTTGGAAACAAGCCAGGCACCGACATCCTGTTTGCCCAAATTGCACGGTGCGGCAATGGCGAAACGATCGATCTCCGGCGGCACGACGCATCTAAGCGCCCGACCGCGCAGCCAGGAATTGAAAGCTGCCCGTGCACGCTGGCCGCAAGGCCAGGCGACGTCGCGAAACAAACAGGTCTTGTCCAGGTCGATGCCCTGGACCCCGCTGATGGCTACTGTGCGTCCCATGGATTCGAAGGTTGCCGACGAGGTGGCAACCGGTTGGTACAGCAGGACTTCTGGCCAATCCTTTGGCATCTGCATCCCCGCAGGCACAGCCAGACCAAGATCGCTGAGCGGCGGGCGCGGCTCTACCCGTTCGATTTGCGCCGGATCAAGCGGCGGCGGCGCGATAAGGTCCTGGGCAATCTTGCGTGCCCGTCCTCGCCATGGCGTATTGGCGACGGTCGCAGCCGGTCGCATTGGCTGGCTATCGTCGATGGATTGACGTGGCGCTGATATCGGTCGGTCGATGGAAAGCAGATCGGCGGCTCGGATGATCAACAAGACCCCGGTAAGAAGCAGCAGGCTTCCGAGCAACACCACCAAGCGATTGCGCCTCAGCCAGCCCATAAGCTCAAGCAGACCCCAAGGCTTCTTGCCCCTTAGTACCCCGACGTCGATTTGGCGACCAGTTTGAGCGCACCTTTTTGAACCTGATAAAAGGGCATGGATCGTTCACTGGAGCCATCCGCCCGAAATCGGAACAAGCCGGTCGATCCGCGAAATCCACTCCGGTTTTCGAGCACCTGCTTGTTGAAGCCTTCGGGGCCGACCGAACTTGCAATCCCCGCTGTCAGGGCGACCATATCATAGGCGTAGGCGACATTGGCGTCGGCCGGATAATTGTAGGTCGTCTTGAAGCGGTCGGCGATTGGACCGGTTTCGCTTGGGTCGAGCGTGGCGATGTAGGATCCTTCAAACAGCGGTTCCATCGGATGTTCCAGCCAGCGGTTGGTTCCAACGACGGCGACTGTTTTTCCGGGAATGCCTTTCGATTTGAGCGCCGCAAGAATCTGCGACGGACTATCGTCGCCGCTGGCGATGACGATGGCATCGGGAGCATCGACCAGTGAGCCCATGTCATTGACCGCTTTTGTGCCGCCGTCACCGACCGAATATGGAATGGTGACGGCGAGCGTCGCGCCATAGATGCTGAGGCTGTTGGCGACCCGCTTTTCAACCGCGCTGGCATTCGCGCCGGCCGCGACGAGCAGCACGAACTTCTTTCTGCCTTTGGCCGCCAGGCCGGCGGCGCCCGCGGCCGCGCTGTCGGCTTCGTTGAGACGCACCGCATAGACGCCTGGACCGCCGGCGAAATTGTCGGCCAGCGCCAGCACCGGCGGGCGCTGCGATCCCGACAGCTTGGCTATGTGCTGAGCGGCGGCGAGCTCGACCGGACCGATGACGATCTTGGTTCCAGTGGTGATCGCCTTCACCGCCAATTCGCTGGCGTTCGCGCTGTCGCCCTTGGTGTCCTCGACCGTGACTGTGAGCAATGCATTGCCAAGATCGGCCATCGCCAGCTTGGTCGCGTCGAGCATCTTCCTGCCGTTTTCGCCGGCGGCTCCCGGGGCCGACAAAGGCAGCAGCATGGTAACCTTCGTCGGCCCGGTGCCGAGCGATTGCGTGGCTTGAGCCGGACTGGCAGCGGCGCCGGCGGCCGGCGCTCCAGGTGCGGCGATCGCCGCCGGATCGAGCGCGTCCGAGACGCTGCCTTTCGACTGGCAGCCCGACACTATGCCCGCGAACGCAAAGACGATCACCCACGTCCACGAACGGTGGCGCTGCCGGCCAGATTCCATGATGCCTCCCCAAATCCCGCCGGGTGTTTGTTCCGATCTCATCCCATTCATCTTACGGCAGACTTGCCTCGCCGTCTTTGTAATTGCTGGACCTTGGTTTAGCTGTTGAAGAGTCTTGCCCGGAGCGCCTTGATCACCTTGGCTTGCCCGGCGCTTCGATAGTCGGCGCATTTCATGTATCGCGGCCCAGGCACGAACAGCCGGCGCACGCAAATCCGCTTCCCCTGGGCAGGGGCGCCGTAATCTCCCGCTGTCGGGAATGCGGAGAACCCGAACGTCGCCACCGGCAGCGGACCGGCAACAGTGACGCCTTCCCTTGCCAATATTGCACGCGCACGCCGGCAGTAGCGGACCGAAAGTTCGGAGAACCGGGTTTCACCGTGCCCGGCGCGATACTTCATGACGGTGGTGCAGAGATCGCCTGCGGCAAGGCTGTTTGCCTGCGCCAGATATCTGACGCCGAGCGCGATGTTGGTCGCCGGCGCGCCGAGTTCCTCGAGCGAACCGCGAAAGCCAAGCATTCGCGCTGTTCCCGGCATCACCTGCATCAAGCCGACTTCGCCATCGGCACCGTGCACGTCGGGATCGAAACCGCTTTCGATCTCCATCACCGCGTGCGCCAGCACCGGCTCGAGGCCGTAGAGCGATGCCTGGCATGCCGCGAACGCCTTGAATGTCTCGCGAGTCCATTCCGGGGCGGCGTCGCAGCGGGCCGGCCGCGTCAAGCCGAACGGTGCCGGTCTCTCCAGGCTAGGTCGTTCCAGCCAGTTGGCGTGGGCTTGCGTGGCACCCTGGCCAAAACCGGTCAACGCGATCGCCACAGCGATCGCCTTCGTCAATCGTGCGCCGACCATCGGTCAGCAAACCGGCACGGCCGTATCCCTTTCGGTCAGTTCATGTACTCGACCATGCGGTCGTGGAAGCACTCGCACTTGTTGAGGGTGTCTTCGTCCTTGTAGTTCGTCTTGAGATAGCCATAGGCCATGCCGCAGGCGACCTTGGCTTCCGATGCCCAGACGAAGGCGGGGCGCGAAGAATTGATCCATTCCGAGCTGTTGGCGACGGCCACCGACTCGTCCATCAGCTTCACCACCTCGGACTTGAGATCGACGATGTTGTCGTTCAGCACCAGGTTCGACGTGCCGACCGTTCGGCAATAGTCGGCCACCGGCCCTTCGATGATGTCGGCGGCGAAGCCCGTCGATCCAGCCAACAGCAGCGCCGCGGCCGAAGCCAGCAATCTTGCACAACGCTTCATTTAAGTCCCTCTCCAAACTGCGGTTTTATGTTTCGCTAATATGTAGCATGAGAGCACGGCCTCGCATAAGTGCTAAATCGTGGCCGTGTGCTGTACGTGGGCCGTGTCGTCGTAAATCAGATTGATGGTGCCGGCGACAGGTGCGTTCTGCAAGACGGCGACGTCGACGAAATTGGCGCCGCCGGTTGTACCATTGGTATCGACGCTGAGCGTGTGTGAGGCCGAATCGTATTTCACGAAGTCGGCGATGTTGGCCCCTGGTCCTGTTTCAAACAGGGATGACAGGTCGATCTTGTCGCCTTGTGCACCACTGTAGTCGGCGATCAGGTCCTTGATGTCCAACCCGTCGAGCTTGAATGTGTCGGCGCCCGTGCCGCCGGTCATGGTGTCCTGGCCGGCGCCGCCGATCAGAAGGTCGTTGCCGGCGTTGCCGTTGATCGTATCGTTGCCGGCGCCGCCATAGAGCACGTTGTTGGCGCCGTCGCCGTTCAGCGTGTCGTTGAAGTCCGACCCGATGATATGAGGCGCCGCCAGCGTCGAAGTATACAAGTGAGAGTCACCGGCCAGATCTGATGAGTGATTCTGGATGTTTTCTCCCGTCGGGCTCAGCGTGATGCCGATCGTGCCGCCGGCGATGTCGCCATCGCCGTCAACGACGCTGACCGGAAGATCGAAGCTCACCGGCGTATGTGACGCGACCGCTGCGCCGAAATCTCCGACCTTGAAAGTATCGCCCGAAACATAGGTGTATTCGAGGCTGTTGTAGCCGTCGTTGGTGAAGATCGCGATCTCAGTGCCGATCGCACCGGCGCCGGAGGTGCCAAAGACGCCACCGACATTGACGCTGCCATCCGCGTTCAGCTGTACCGTATAGGTATGGCCGTTGATGGTGTAGCTCTCGAGGACAGCGGTAGCTGTTATGGTCTGGAAAACGCCATTGTAGCCGATGACGACCGAATTGATGTGGTCCTTGATGCCATCACCGACGACGTTGTTGCCGTCCGTATCGTCGGATGCCGTGATCCTGATCGTTGACCCGTTGGTGGCCGTGAACGTCGCGGTCGAACCGTTGACCGTGTAGTGGCCATCGAACACGTGATCGCGGTTGGTGGCGTCGCTGTAGCCGCCCGACCCTGCCGGATCCCCGCGCAGGTCGGTCACGAAATCCACTCTCATGCTTTCCGGAAGGCCACCGTCCAAACCGACGGAACTGCCAGAGCCGATACCGCCCGAAATCGCACTCGAATTGATCGTGCTGGTGCGTGCTCCATTGACCTCGGGGGTTATAAGCAGGTCGGGGCTGTCGTTATTGATCGGTGAGCCGACGCTTTCTGTGCTCGGAATGAATCCGGCCCAGGCACCGTTTCCGCCGACGAAGTTGTATCCCCCCGAGCTGAAGTCGACTTGGGTTACGCTGTCCACGGTTCCGTTCATGTCAACGGAGTAGGAAGCGGTCGCCGGGTCGAGCGTTACGACGAACACAGCAATGGCCCCGGCCAAGCCGGTAAGCGTGTGGCCGTCCGGGGAGACGTCATACACAATCGAAATGCCGTTGGAGGTCAGTCCGCTTGCCGTGCCGTCGAGCGACGACGGGAAGATAACGGTTCCGCCGTCGGCGCCGTAGTTGTTGGAAAGTATCCCGTCGATATCGAGGTCGAACGAGACGGCCGCTCCTGCCCCGTTTGCCACAACCGCGGAGGCCGGGATTATCGCCGTCGGCACGTCGTCGATGACGTCGATGGTGATGGTGTTGGTGATCGTGTTGCCGTTGGCGTCGGTGGCCTGGTAGGTGAAGGTCTCGACGTTGTTGACGGTGTTGGCGCCGTTGTTGGCGTCGACGCCGTCGACCGGCGAGGTCCGTCAGGTCGTCGTTGGAGGCGGCAAGGCCGCTGTCCGACAGGTTGATGGTCAGGGTCGTCGTCGACAGGTCGCCGTCGCCATCCATGATGGTGTAGACGAAGGTGTCCGTCGCGCCTGCCGGCGGAACCACGTTGGGCAGGCCGTCATAGCTGTAGGTGCCGTTGGCGTTCAGCGTCAGCGTGCCGAAGCTGCCGGCAATGCCCGCTCCGCCAAGCCCGCCGCTCACCGGCACTGCGGTGTTGCTGCCGGCGGCCACGCCGACAACCCCGCCGCCCGCCGCCGCACCGTCGGCGCCGAACACGTCGTCCGTGGCATCCGTCAGCACGTTGCCCGTCACGATGGCGCCCTCGACACCGCTGTTGGTGTTCGGGTTCGCCGTCGGCACGTCGTCGATGACGTCGATGGTGATGGTGTTGGTGATCGTGTTGCCGTTGGCGTCGGTGGCCTGGTAGGTGAAGGTCTCGACGTTGTTGACGGTGTTGGCGCCGTTGTTGGCGTCGACGCCGTCGACCGGCGAGGTC
>NZ_JBFUEY010000028.1:0-59251 GCF_056403715.1 Mesorhizobium sp. P2_F5
AGGGATAGCGCCGTCCATCTGCGCGGCACCGGTGATCATGTTCTTCACATAGTCGGCGTGGCCGGGGCAGTCGACGTGGGCGTAGTGGCGGGCAGCCGTCTCGTATTCGACGTGAGCCGTCGAAATGGTGATGCCGCGGGCCTTCTCTTCGGGCGCCGCATCGATCTGGTCATAGCGCTTGTATTCGCCAAAATACTTCGTGATCGCCGCCGTCAGCGACGTCTTGCCATGATCGACGTGACCAATCGTGCCGATGTTCACATGAGGCTTGTTACGCTCGAATTTACCTTTTGCCATAGTCTCTTTCCTTGGACGGCCTTGACCTTCAGTTCAGTCGAATGCGGGGCGATTAGCGACTACGGCCGAAAAACACAAGTGCCTTGTGGCCGGGTGCGCTGTCCACTCGGTCCGAACCGATGATCCGATTGCGGGGATATGGCGTCGATATAGGAACGCGCGACCGGAAATGAAATGGGGGCTGCGGGCTTCAGCGCGTATCTGCAACTCCCGGCCATGTCCTGGCCCTTCCCTGCCGGATTGGCAGCCCGCGCGTGGCCCATTGCCGCTGCGGCGGCGGTCTGATTTGCTCGTCCGATGCATTTCATCCCCACCTCCATACGCGGCCCGCTGTTCATGATCGTTTCGACGGGGTCCTACCTCGTCAACGACACGATGATGAAGCTCGCCACCGCGGGATTGCCGTCCTATGAAGTGCTGTTCCTGCGCGGGGTCGCGGCCACGCTGTGGGGCATGCCGCTGCTGTTCCTGCTGGGCTATGGCAAGCAGGTCCCGTTGATCTTCGACAGGCGCGTGCTGCGCCGCAACCTGCTCGAGCTGGCGGCCATCCTTTGCTACGTGGTGGCGCTGGCCAACATGCAGATCGCCGATTCGACCGCGCTCGGGCAGATCACCCCGCTCCTGATGCTGGTCGGCTCCTCCATCCTGTTCGGCGAGCGGATCGGCGGCGTGCGCATGGCGCTGATCGGGCTCGGCTTCATCGGCGCGGTCATGGTGGCGCAGCCGACCATGGAGGGCATCTCGGTCTATGCCTTGCTGGCGCTCGGCAACGCCGCCCTGTCGGCGGCGCGCGATCTCGCCGGCAGGCGCGTTCCGGCCGAGGTACCGGGCATGATCGTCGCCATTTCCGCTGTCGTGGTGGTGCTGATCGGCGCGGGTGCCGCGCATCTGGTTTCAGAGCGCTGGGTGATGCCGGAAGCCCGTCACCTGCTTTTGATGGCCGGCGCCGGGTTCTTCCTGATCTTCGGCCACTTCTTCATCTTCATGGCCTATCGCGTCGGGCCGACCGGCGTCGTGGCGCCGTTCTACTACTGCTTTACCGTCTGGGCAGTCATTTCAGGTGTGCTGGTGTTCGGACAGTTCCCGAATGCCCTGGCCGTGTGCGGCATCCTGCTGGTGGTCGCGAGCGGACTGACGATCGTGTCGCTGGATGAACGCAAGCGCAGACTGACCGTGGTCGCATAATCCTCGCGACGACAGTCCGTGGTAGCAAGGAAGCGGCTTAAAGCGTTCGCTTGCCGGAGAACTGGTGATAGGCCCACAGCACGACCACCGAGCCGGCGACGGCAACGATCAGGCTGTAGATATTGAGGCCCGTAATACCCACGCCAAAGAGTTGACTGCAGATCACCCCGCCGACGATGGCGCCGACAATACCAAGCGCGATGTCCATGATTATGCCCTGGCCGGTCTTGTTGACGATCTTGCTGCCGATAAAGCCGGCGATGGCGCCGAGGATAATCCAGCTGATGATACCCATTTTTCCTCTCCATTCCCTCGCCGGCCGATCATGGTCACATGATTGTCAAAAGCTCAAGCCAACTTGAAATTCCGACCGCCTGCACCATTCTAGCCAATGGGATCGGGCGCGGTCGCAATGGAGGATTGGATCTATGGGACTTTTTGACAACGCCGTACCCGGCGGCAACATCACCAAACCGCTGATGATCGCGCTCGGCGCGCTGCTGGTCGGAAAGATGCTGAGCGGCAGAGGTGCCGAACAGCCCGACGAGCCCGCCCAGCCTCAAACGCCCGCCCCCACCGGTACCACCGCCTCCGGCGACGGCGGCCTGCTCGGCGGACTGGGCGGTCTGCTCGACAAGTTGAAAGACGCTGGCCAGGGCAACGTCGCCGACTCGTGGGTCGGAACCGGCCAAAACCAGCCGATCAACGCCAATGATCTTGGCAGAGCAATCGGTCCGCAGGTCATCCGCGAGATCGCGCAAAGGACCGGGCTCGACGAGCAGGAACTGCTCAAACAATTGTCCACCGCCCTGCCCGGCATCGTCGACAAGCTGACGCCGAACGGCCAGGTGCCGCAGCAACACCAGGTCGCGTCGGCTTTCAACAACTAGGGCGCCGCTTTCGCTCCAGCATCTTCAGCCAAGACGCCCGGCACCGCCTTGCGGTTGTCGGGCGTCGCTTCGACCAGCACCGCGAACCGCCCGGCGGTCGCTGGATCGACCGGCGTATAAACGGAAACCGAAAAATCGCTGTCGCGGCCGCCCGGTTGCAGCGTCGCGAAATCGAACGCCATCTCGCCGGCGACAGGGTGCCGGATGGACTTCCGCCAGATCGGCGGCTCGGCGATGTCGCGGCTGTTCCAGCAGGTGGCGAACGCTTCGCTCGCCGCTTCCAGGGACGAAATCAATGCGGCCAGCACCGGATCGCGGGTCATGGCCACGGTGGCGAGGCGGAATTGCGCAACGGCCGAGCGGGAAACCTCCGGCCAATCGACAAAGCGCTGTCGCCATTCCAAGTCGAGAAACAGCCGGGCGAGCAGGCTGCCGGACCACTCATCATCGGGCTCGAAATCCCCGAGCAGCACCGTCGCCGGGTGGTTCCAGGCAACGACCTGCCAATAGCGGTTGACGATGTAGGCCGGATGCGGCGCCAGCCCTTCGAGCAGGTTCAAAAGCGGCAGGCTGGGCAGGCCTTGCTCGCCGAGGCGGTTTCGCCAGTCGAGATCGGGGCGTGCCAGTTGGAACAGATAGGCCTGCTCGGATCGGCTCAGCTTCAGCACCCGCGCCAGCGAGCGAAGCACTTGCGGTGATGCGTTCACCTCCCGTCCCTGCTCCAGCCAGGTATACCAGGTGGTGCTGATCCCCGCCTCGGCTGCAACCTCTTCACGGCGAAGGCCCGGCGCCCTGCGGCGGCTGTTGGCGCCATCGCTCCGTGGCAGACGGTCCCGCCGCTCACGCAGGAAGCGGGCAAGCTCGTCGTGGCGGGCACCCTGGTCCGTCATGCTATCACCCTCAATACCAGTATAAGCTATAGTCTTGTACCCCTTTAAAGGGAAGTTAGTTTGCGAGCGATCGCAACATAAGCCCAAGGGACACCCTGCAATGAACGCACTGCGCGAAATCCGTCGGATCGACTACACCGTCATCTTTGCCCGTGACACGGCTGCCATGCGCCACTTCTACGGAGATGTGATGGGATTTGAGCTGCAGCGCGAGCTGGGCGAAAGCTGGATCGAATACCGGGTCGGCCCGAACACGCTGGCGCTGACCAGCCTCGGCATGATGTTCAATGACACGCCGCAGCAGAAGGACGCGCTGTCGCTGCAGCTGGCGTTCCGGGTCGTACCGGAGATGGTGGCGGCCTGCGCCGAGGCCCTCCAGGCCAAGGGCGTGCAGCCGGTCCTGCCACTCACCGACCAGGAATGGGGTCACAGGACGGTGTTCTTCCGCGATCCTGACGGCAACGTCGTGGAGATATTCGCTGAGATTTGAGCCTTGGTGGGAAGTTTGGAGCGGGTAGCGGGAATCGAACCCGCATATTCAGCTTGGAAGGCTGCTGCTCTACCACTGAGCTATACCCGCATCGTCCTGGGGCTCGCGGGCTGGCAGTGGTGGAGAGGGTTGGATTCGAACCAACGTAAGCTAAGCTAACGGATTTACAGTCCGTCCCCTTTAACCACTCGGGCACCTCTCCAGCCTGCCGTCGAAGCCTTGCAACGAGGCATTCTCGCCGATCAGGTCGAAACCAAGGTTTTGTCCGAAATCAGCGAAGCGCCTTATGGCGGCAAGGCCAGTGGGTGTCAACCGCACCTCTGGGCAAAATGCGCTGAAATTGACAGCCTGCCCGGCAAGCCGGCTTTCTGCCTGTATCCACGGCCCGGCGACGCGGCTATAGAAGCCGGCCATGAGCAATGACAACACGCCCAAGACCGCCAAAGACACCCATTACGCCAAGCTGCGTCGCGCCCACCGCGACGAGAAGGCCGGCGGCGCGCCTGCCTTCCGGCCGCGCCAGCCGGTGCCACCGGGCGAGAATGCCGCCGACGGGTTGGTGCGGCTTTATGGCCTGCATACGGTGCGGGCTGCGCTCGACAACCCGCGCAGGCGGATCAAAAAGATGCTGGTGACGCGCAACGCCGCCGAGAGGCTGGCGATCGCCGACCTCGCCGCTCTGCCGTTCAAGGCCGAGTTGGTCGAGCCGAAGGACATCGACAAGGTCACCGGGTCGGACGCCGTGCATCAGGGCGTGCTGATCGAGGCCGAGCCACTGAAGCCGAAGCGCCTCGACGCGCTCGGCGACACGAAACTGGTGCTGGTGCTTGACCAGGTCACCGACCCGCACAATGTCGGCGCCATCCTGCGCTCGGCCGTCGCCTTCGGCGCCGGCGCGTTGATCACCACGGCCCGCCACAGCCCGCAGGAATCCGGCGTGCTGGCAAAATCGGCCTCCGGCGCGCTGGAGCATATCGACCAGATCGAGGTGAAGAACCTGGCCGACGCGCTGGCACAGCTGCACGAAGCCGGCTTCCAGACCATCGGCCTCGATTCGGACGGCCCGGCGGAGCTCGAAACGAGTTTTTCAGGCGAGAAGATCGCGCTGGTGCTGGGCGCCGAAGGCAAAGGCCTGCGCCAGAAGACGCGCGAGACGGTGACGACGCTCGCCCGCCTCGACATGCCCGGCGCCATCCGCTCGCTCAATGTGTCGAACGCAGCGGCGGTGAGCCTTTATGCGGCGCGGGCTTTCCTGAAATGCAACTGAGCCGGAAGCGGCAGGCCGCCGGCCAAGAGATATGACGAAACGAGAAACGGGCTCCGGCGACGGACGCAGGAACCCGTTCTCTGATCGGACAAGAGTTGGCGGCTTGGGAACGTTGCGCCGCCCTCTCCTGACCTATGCTGCCTTGCCTTTGGCTTCGGTTGCTTCGCTACCGACCTCGAAATTGGCCATCCGCTCGAGCGCGCGCACCAGCGCCGAGTGATCTTCTTTCGCCCCGCCATTGGCGGCGCATGAGTTGAAGAGCTGCTGCGTCGTCGAGGTGTTGGGCAGCGAGACCCCAAGCGCCTTGGCGCCTTCCAGCGCCAGGTTGAGGTCCTTCTGGTGCAGTTCGATACGAAAGCCCGGCGCGAAGGTGCGCTTGACCATGCGTTCGCCATGCACTTCGAGAATGCGCGAGGCCGCCAGCCCGCCCATCAGCGCCTGCCTGACCTTGGCCGGGTCGGCGCCGGCTTTTGAGGCAAAGACCAGCGCTTCGGCAACGGCTTCGATGGTCAGCGCGACGACGATCTGATTGGCGACCTTGGTGGTCTGGCCGACGCCGTTCGGCCCGACAAGCGTGATGTTCTTGCCCATTTTCTCGAACACGGGTTTGGCGCGCTCAAAGGCCTTGTCCTCGCCACCAACCATGATGGTCAGCGATGCCGCCTTGGCGCCAACCTCGCCACCCGACACCGGCGCATCGAGATAGTCGCAGCCGAGATCGTTGATCTTTTTGGCAAAGATCTTGGTCTCGATCGGCGAGATCGAGCTCATGTCGATGACCAGCTTGCCCTTGCTGAGGCCCGACGCCACGCCATTATCGCCGAACAGCACGTCGGCCACCTGCGGTGTGTCGGGCACCATGGTGATGACGATGTCGGCGGCTTTCGCCACTGCGGCATGGCCGGTAACGGTCTTCATGCCCTTGGCGACGAGATCGGCCGGCGGCTTCGAGCGATGGTCGCTGGCGATGACGGTGTAGCCGGCATCGAGCAGATGCCCGGCCATCGGCGCGCCCATGATGCCGAGGCCGATGAAGCCGATGGTTTCCATAGTTTTTCTCCTTTTGTTGAGGCCGAGTTCCTTCGCGCCCCCCTCTGGCCTGCCGGCCATCTCCCCCACAAGGAGGGAGATCGGATGTCATCTCGGCTTTCGCCAATCTCCAACGTTGTGGAAGTGAGCGATACACCGAAGCTGCCAATCTCCCCACAAGTGGGGGAGATGGCCGGCAGGCCAGAGGGGGGCGCGAAGGATCGCGACTTCAATTGCAACAGCTAAGCCGCAGCGCTCCCCTGCCCGTTAAGCTCCCGGAACCACCCCAACCCGGCCTCCGTCCCCGCCTTCGGCTTGTATTCCGCCCCGACCCAGCCGGAATACCCAATCCTGTCGATGTGCTCGTAGAGGAAGGGATAATTGATCTCGCCCGTCCCCGGCTCGTGACGGCCGGGATTGTCCGCAAGCTGGATATGCGCGATGCGGCCAAGGTTAGCCTCGATGGTACGGGCGAGATCCCCCTCCATGATCTGCATGTGATAAATGTCGTATTGCAGGAACAGGTTCTTCGATCCGACGCGGTCGATCAGCGCCAGCGCCTGCTCCGAAGTGTTCAGGAAAAAGCCCGGAATATCGCGGGTGTTGATCGGCTCGATCAAAAGCCGGATGCCGGCCTGCTCCAGCTTCTCGGCCGCGAACGCCAGATTCTCGGCAAAGGTGTTTTCCAGCACGGAACGGTCGACACCTTGCGGCGCGATACCGGCGAGGCAATTGACCTGCTCGCAGCCGAGCGCGTGGGCATAAGAGATCGCCTTGGCGATGCCTTGCCGGAATTCCGGTACGCGGTCGGGCAGGACGGCGATACCGCGCTCGCCCTTTGCCCAGTCGCCGGCCGGCAGGTTGAACAACACCTGGCTGAGGCCGTTCTTTTTCAGCCGCGCCGCGACCACGTCAGGCGCATGGTCGTAGGGGCCGATATATTCGATACCCTTGAAGCCGGCGCGGGCGGCGGCATCGAAACGGTCGAGGAAATCGTGCTCACCAAAGAGCATCGACAGATTGGCTGAAAAACGCGGCATTCTTTTCTCCCTAGTCGAGCATCACGATCGCCGTCGGCGCGTCCTCATGGTTTTCGGCAAGGTCCTCGAATTCGGTGATCTTGTCGATTTCCGTGCCCATGGAAATGTTGGTGACCCGCTCGAGGATGAATTCGAGCACAACCGGCACCTGATGTTCTTTCATCAGCCGCTGCGCTTCCTTGAACGCGCCGGCAAATTCCTCCGGCTTCCTCACCCGGACCGCCTTGCAGCCCATGGCTTCGGCGACCGCGACATGGTCGACGCCGTAGCCGGCCTCTGGATCGTTGGCGCGGTTGACGTTCTCGAAGGCCAGGCTGACCTCGAAATCCATGGAAAAGCCGCGCTGCGCCTGGCGGATCAGGCCGAGATAGGCGTTGTTCACGACGACATGGATGTAGGGCAATTTATGCTGCGCACCGGCCGCCAGTTCCTCGATCATGAACTGGAAGTCGTAGTCACCCGACAACGCCACGATGGTGCGATCCGGGTCGGCGGCGCGCACGCCAAGGGCCGCCGGCAGCGTCCAGCCGAGCGGGCCGGCCTGGCCGCAATTGATCCAGTTGCGCGGCTTGTAGACATGCAGGAACTGCGCCCCAGCGATCTGCGACAAGCCGATCGTGGTGACATAGGTGGTGTCGCGGCCGAACGCCTTGTTCATCTCCTCATAGACGCGCTGCGGTTTCAGCGGCACCTGCTCGAAATGCGTCTTGCGCTTCATCGTCTTCTTGCGGGCCTGGCATTCCTTCGCCCAGCCCGACCAGTCGCGCAGCTTGCCCGCCGTCTTCCATTCGGTGGCGACGTCAAGCAGGATCTTCAGTGCCGCACCGGCATCCGAGACGACGCCGAGATCCGGCGCGAAAACCCGGCCGATCTGCGTCGGCTCGATATCGACATGGATGAACTTCTTGCCCTTGGTGTAGACATCAACCGAACCGGTATGGCGGTTGGCCCAGCGATTGCCGATGCCGAAGACGAAATCGGCTTCCAGCATCGTCGCATTGCCGTAGCGATGCGACGTCTGCAGCCCGCACATGCCGGCCATCAGCCGGTGATCGTCGGGGATCGCGCCCCAGCCCATCAGCGTCGGGATGACCGGCACACCGGTGATTTCGGCGAATTCGATCAGAAGATCCGACGCATCGGCATTGATGATACCGCCGCCGGCGACGATCAGCGGCTTTTCCGCCGCGTTGAGCATCGCCAGCGCCTTTTCGGCCTGGGCGCGCGACATTGCCGGCTTGAACGGGACAAGCGGCTCATAGGCGTCGATGTCGAACTCGATCTCGGCCAACTGGACATCCACCGGCAGGTCGATCAGCACCGGACCCGGCCGCGATGAGCGCATCAGGTGAAATGCCTTCTGCAGCGCCATCGGCACGAGATAGGGCTCCATGACGGTGACGGCCCATTTGGCGACCGGTGCTGCGATGGCGGCTATGTCGACGGCCTGGAAATCCTCCTTGTTCAGCCGCGCCCGCGGCGCCTGCCCAGTGATGCACAGGATCGGGATCGAATCCGCCGCCGCCGAATAGAGCCCGGTGATCATGTCGGTGCCGGCCGGGCCGGATGTGCCGATGCAGAGGCCAATGTTGCCCGCCTTGGCCCGCGTGTAACCTTCGGCCATATGCGACGCCGCCTCGACATGGCGCGCCAGTATATGGCGGATCGAGCCCCTCGCCTTCAGCGCCGAATAGAACGGGTTGATCGCCGCGCCCGGCACGCCGAAGCCGCAGGAAATGCCTTCCTTTTCGAGAACGAGAACCGCTGCATCGACAGCGCGCATCCTGGCCATGTCCAGCCTCCGCAAATGTGTTGATGGCCAAGGATGGCAGCGTTCTCACCATTTTTCAATTTTTTCAGAATATTTTTTCATTTCTAGAAAACGACGACTGCTCACTGATTTTATTGAGTTTTCCGTTTTCCAGAATCCGGCGGCACAAACCAGTGAAAAACTTTTTCATTGCTTGTTTGGCGAAATCGGCAAGAATGGAACCATGGAAACGACCGAAAAACGCCAGCGCGGCCGTCCGCGCGCTTTCAACGGCCCCTCCGAGGCCGCTTCGGTGCAGTCGCTCGACCGGGCGCTGCGCATCCTGGCCATCGTCGCCGAGGGCGCTGGCCTGTCGCTGAGCGAGATCGCCGCGCAAAGCGGTCTCGCCGCGTCCACCGCCTACCGCATGCTGACGACGCTGCAGAACCACGGCATGGTCGAGTTCGAAAGCACCGACCAACTGTGGTCGATCGGCGTCGAGACCTACCGCATGGGCGCTGCGTTCCTGCGCCGCCGCAAGCTGGTCGACCGCGCCCGCATCGTCATGCAGGAGTTGATGGAGAAAACCGGCGAGACCGCCAATCTCGGCGTCGCCGAGGACGACTGCGTCGTCTTCGTCAGCCAGGTCGAAACGCATCAGGCAATCCGCGCCTTCTTCCGGCCGGGCACGCGCAGCTCGTTTCATGCCTCGGGCATCGGCAAGGCGGTGCTGGCGCATCTGGAGCCCGAGCGTGTTGGCGCGATCCTGCGCAAGGCCGGGCTGGAGCGCTTTACCGAAAACACGCTGTCCGACATCTCCGCGCTGGCCCACGATTTGGTGAGGATCAAGCTGCGCGGCTGGTCGGTCGACGACGAGGAACGGCATCCCGGCATGCGCTGCGTCGCCGCCGCGATCTTCAACGAGTTCGGCGAGCCGATCGGCGGCGTTTCGGTGTCCGGCCCGACGGTTCGGGTAACGCCGGAGCGACTGGACGAGATTGGGCCGCTGGTGCGTGACGCGGCGGCCGAGGTGACCAAGATGATTGGCGGACATAAGTCCGGCTGACCTGACTAAGCCCCGACCAGCGTGCTCCTCGCCGACACCTCGAAGACATCGAGCAGAATCGCCAGCCCGACGCCGCAGGCGGTCAGGATGATGCCGGCCATGAAGATGCGGTTGGCGCGTTCGTAGATTGGCCGGCGGAGCGAATCCAGGTCGAGCAGCAGCGACAGCGCCCGCATCTGCAGGGCGATGCCAACCAGGATCGGCACCACGGCAAGCAGATGATGGAGTTGCCACGGTATCGGGTTGGCCGCCCAATGGGTGACGAAACCCAGCGAGAACGCCAGCAGAATGCCGACGGTTGTGACCGTGCCATTGCGGAAAACCGGCTCGATCAGGTCTTCCTTCGGGTCCTGCTCGTCCAAACCACCCTCCCCTCAATTGGCGCTCGGGTGGCAGACTAGACTTTCGCAAAATCGCTGTACATCGCCGGCCACATGGACGTTGCCCGTCTTGCCGCGGCTTTCGCAGGCATGCAAAAAGGCGAGCATGCGGAAAACGGTCCAGCTTTTGCTCTTCGCTTCGCTTTGCGGTTGCGTGGCGACGACACCGCCGCGACCTGAACCCGCCGCGAGCCAGCGCGCCGATCCCATTGCGGTCTCGCTCGCCCTGGAGGAGACCATCACCATTGGCGTGCGCCAGCACTTGAAAAACCCGGTGGCGGCGAGGTTCGGACCCATACTTGCCGGTGAGCGCACAGTGAACGGCCGCAAAGAGATCGTGGTATGCGGCTCTGTCGATGACAAGAACGCTGCGGGCGGCTCTGCTGACTATGAGCCTTTCCTGGGCAAGATTTACCCGGATGCCGACAACAGCTTCGAACTCGCCGCAATGGGCAACACGTCGCAAGGCGGGATTGTGGGTGTTTGCCGCGCGGCAGGGTTGCCGATCGACACGCGGAAATCCTAGCGTGAACAATGAAAAAGGGGCTGTGGAGCCCCTTCTTCATTGCCTGAAACCGAACTGTTAGAGGCGGCAGTAGTGGCTGTAGCCGTCGTAGCCGACATAGGTGTCGGAGTACGGATCGTAGCTGGCATAGCGGTTGGCGCAGCGGCGGACGTGCCAGGAACCACCCTCGTCGTCGACATAGACGGTGCGCGGCTGCTGGTTGAGCAGGCTGCCGAGCACGAAGCCGCCAACGCCGGCGGCGATGCCGATGCCGATTTCGCGGTTGTGGTGATGGCTGTGGGCGGCCGAGGGCTGGACGGTGCCGACCAGCGAAGTGGCGGCGACAGTACTGGCGATAAGGGCAGAAGCGATTTTGCGCGTGAACATGACGATCTCCTTGTTTCGTTGGGAGAGGCGATCCATCCGCCTCTTGATCATCTGTCGTTTCGGCGCGGAAAAAGGTTCGAAGGGTTTTGAAGATTTCTTCTGGAGCCGGAAAAATCTGCTGCGGTCGAGGTTTCATCACGCGCAAAATCTTCCCGTCACAGCGCTGAAATCCCGTACTGCCTACTGCCTACCCCATGCCCGTGACATGCCGCAGCCAGAAAGCCAGCACGACGAAACCGACGATGGTGGCGACGCCGGTCCAGTCGATATTGGCGCTCTTCACATCCTTGATGAGCTTCACCACGAGAAACCAGGCGATGACGACAAGCGGCAGGATGATGACAAATCTAATCATGCGACACCCCGTTCGATGCGGTTGCACCTCTCCAATATGTAGGAAGCCCATTGGCGGTTTTTAGCATGGCGGCCCGTCTCGCCTCGGCAGGGTTCATTAGCAATCGAAAACGGAGTTTTGTCTTTACTGGCGCAACAAATATGCTAACCGGAGCGCCGTGCCCTTGTAGCTCAGCTGGTAGAGCAGCGGTTTTGTAAACCGAAGGTCGGCGGTTCGATTCCGTCCGGGGGCACCACCCTTCGCTCTTCGAGCTTCGGGTGGCAAGCCACCTGAAGCTCGAAGAGCGAAGGAGTGTCCTCCGAACCTTGGCGAACGGAGAACCGCCGCCACGCGAAGAGCTGAACTCCTCGCCTTTATTGGAAGGCAGTCGCGATCTCCGCATTTGCCGCAGCCCTGTCGAAGGTGTTTCTGACCCTGACGGAGTTGTAGACGTAGGCAACCCAAATTCCGGTCACCACGAAGGAAACTGTCGGCTTGACCAGGGCATCTCCCGCAAGGACCTGGCTCACCGGAACCTTGATAAGAGTGGAGATCCAAATGACGTCGACCAGGAACACGACCGGTATTGCAAACCACTGGAGGAGGAACAGCTTCTTGAAACGGGGACTGCGCCGGAACATGGCAATGAGAACAACCAGCTGAAGCACCAGAAATGCCAGCAACAAGGCGATCTCGCCATAAGTCGCCAAGGGACCATTGGGCAGCGCCATGAGCTGCTGATAGCCCTCGATCGAATTGCCGAATTCGGCCAGTGTGCGCAATGGCGACAAGGTCTGACCGATTGCCAGCAGCAAAAGCCACCCTCCAAACCCCACCAGATCAGTCGAATTCTGTGATGGCCTGCGTGCTGACCGGACAGCGAAAAATACAGGCACTCCGATCAGCAGCAGCAGGATCACCCAATGCCAAATTGAAAACTGCACCCACCCCTCCATCAATACACCCTGAAGTTGTACCATATTCTGGATTCAACTCAATAGGGACATTGTATGACGCCGGCGCGAGTTGATCGATGGGTATCTGGCGCGCAGAAGCGCCAGGCCGGCTGTTAACGGCGGTAGCGCCCTAACAGATCAACGCATCACCTCAAAATGCCGTGGAAATGCCTGATGCAGCAGGAGCAGCATGGTCTTGCGCAGCACGTCGGTGTCGCGGCCGGACGGGTTGAGGTGATCCCAATACCAGGCGCCGTGAACCAGATAGTTCAGGCTCTCCGACAGCGTGTGGATGTCGACGCCGGTGTAGCCGCCGCGCTGCGAAATCTCGATCAACAGGTCACGGGCTTCGGCGGTGTAGGCGAGATCGCTGGGCAGGCCGATCTCGTTGTACAGCTGCATGCTCTTGCGGTCGCTGGAGAACACGACGAACACCGAAACCCATTTCGGATGCAGGCGGGCAAAGCGCTGCGCGCAGTCGACCGCGCCCAGGACCCGCTCGACCGGCGACAGGCCGGGCGCCCGCACCAGCGTCAGCCACAGCGCATCATATTGGTCGCTGAGATACTGCAGCACGGCCCGGAACAGGTTCTCCTTGCTGCGAAAATGAAAGACGACCAGCGCGTTGGACGAGCCGACATGCTCGGCGATGCGCTGCATGGTGACGCTGGCCAGGCCTTCATCCGCGATGAGTTCGATAGTGGCATCGATGATGCGCTGTATGCTCGCTTCGCCGCGTTCGCGCCGACGGTCCTTGGGCGCGGCGTCGTTTGCCGCACCCTTGGCTGCCTTGTCTTTTCCCGCATCCGCGGTGGCTTTGCGTTGCGCCATCGTCGTCAAGCCTTTCCTCGACGGTCAGAACATCCCGCCTTTGCTACGCCGGCTCGTCGCGGACTCAAAGCGACGGGCGTGTCCCGGCGTTTGCATACCACTGACCCCGAGCCGTCTCATAGGCCATACCCGCTCGGAACACGTCGGCGTCGCTATAGGTGCGGCCGACAATCTGGATGCCAGTCGGCACACCGTTGGCGGCGCGGCCCGACGGCACGGACAGAACCGGGCAGCGGCTCAGCATGTTGAACGGCGTCGTCATCACCCAGCCCAGCGACGGGTTTACTTGCTTGCCATTGATCTCGACCTTGCCTTTGGTCTGGTCGAATTCCGCCGGCACCGCGGGAAGCGCGTTTGTGGGGCAGATCAGCACATCGTATTTTTCCAGCAATGGCCCCAGCGTCTGGTACATCCTGGCCGCTACGTCCAGGGTCGCGACAAAATCCGTCGCCTTCGACTTCTGCCCATCCTCGGCAAACTGTCTGGCGTAGCTGGTCATGTCCTTGCCTTGCCTGGCAAGCAGCGGCGACAGCGAGGCGCCGAAGAGATGCTCCAGATAGGCCATGCCGGCCTTCAACACCTCGTCGCCCCAGCCGAGATCGACCTCCTCGACCGTGGCGCCAAGCGAGCGGAACACGTCACAGGCGGCGAGCGTGTTCTTGCGTACCTCAGGGTCAACCTCAAAAAATCCAAGGTCCATGGAGAAAGCGATCTTCCAGCCCTTGATAGGCTTGTAGTCGAGCGGCAGACGCAGTTTTGGGCGAAGCGTGGCGATGTCGAGCGGGCTCGGGCCAGCCATGACGTTCTGCAACAGGATCGCATCTGTAACATTCCGCGCCAGCGGCCCGGTGTGGCAGTAGAAATCGAGGTTGAAGGGCGGCTCGTCCGGGTTGCGGCCGTAAGGCGGCTTGAAGCCGACCAGGCCGCAGGCCGAGGCAGGGATGCGGATCGACCCGGCAATGTCCGAGCCGGTGGCGATCGACGATGTGCCGGACGCCAGCGTTGCGGCCGAACCACCCGACGACCCGCCCGGCGTAAAATCCGGATTCCACGGGTTGCGGGTCACGCCCCATCGCTTCGACCAGGTATAGCCGGCGCAGCTGAATTCCGGCGTTGCGGTGCGGGCGTGCACAATGCCTCCGGCCTTCATAACACGCTCGTTCATCGTCGAGGTATGGCCGCCAATGGCGTCCTTCGACAGCAGCGACCCATGCGAGGTCGGCTTGCCCTTGATGTAGCTCTCGTCCTTGATGCCGATCGGCAGGCCCTCGAGCGCACCAGTCTTGGCGCCTTTGGCGTATTTCGCCTCGGCTTTTCTGGCGAGATCCATCGCCTCGTCGAAATGCGTGAAGGTGAAGCAGTTGATCGTCGCCTTGGTCGCCTCGGCGCGATCGATGGTCGCCTGCATCAACTCCACAGGCGAAAGTTTCTTCGCCTTGAACAGCCGCAACGCCTCGCTGGCCGGCATGTAGCAAAGGTCGAGATCGGACATCAAAAATCTCCCGCGGCGGCTGGACCGCATCTGGCATGAAGGGATGGTCGGGCCGCGKGGCGGCCCGATGGTGTGGTCAAGTTCGGCTGGCGGCGCGGCTATTTCTGCAGGTCGGTCCAGATCCTGGTGTAGAGCGCCTGGATGTCGGCGGGGCAGGCCGGCATGAACTGGCCCTTGTCGGCAAATTCGGCTGGAACGTCCACTTCGGGCGCCCCTTTCATGTCGTCCGGCAGGAAGGGCTCGGAGCCCTTGATGCCATTGGCGTAGTGCGCGAAAGCCGAGATCAGCGCGGCGTTCTTGGGGTCCATGATGAAATTCTGGAAAAGCTTGGCGTTCTCGACATTCTTGGCGTCCTTGAGCACCGCGACATTGTCCATCCAGATCGGAAAGCCTTCTTTGGGGTAGCCGTAGACGATCTTGTCGTTTTGCAGCCGTTGGCGCAGCGATATGCCGTTCCAGTTGACGCCGGCGGCAATGTCGCCCCGGCCCAGGCCATCGACGGCAGCGTAGTCGAGCGACAGCCATTTGCCCTTCGCCTCGACCAGCTTGTCATGCACCTTCTTCAGCAGCACTTTGTCGTCGGTGCAGTACTTGCCGCCCTCATAGGCAATGGCGAGGAACATGATGTCCCCCATTTCGGGCACGACATTGATCTTGCCGACGAGCTCCGGCGGCGGGTCGAGGAAAAGCGCCGAGGTGTTCGGGTCGCCGGCATAGACCGATTTGTTGACCGAGATCCCGGTTGTGCCCCATTGCCACGGCACTGAGTATTTGCGGCCCGGATCGAACGGCACGTCGACCCATTTCGGATCGACGTTTTTGAAATTCTCCATCGTGTTGGGATCAGTTTCCAGCAGCAGGCCTTCGCTGATCCAGATCGGCATGACACTGGCCGAGGGCACGACGATGTCATAGCCGGAAGCGCCCTGGCGGACCTTGGCCAAAGCGGTGTCATTGGAATCGTAGTCGGTGACGGTGACCTTGACCTTGTAGGTCTCCTCGAACTTCTTGATCAGGTCCGGGCTGGTGTAGTTGCCCCAATTGTAGATTTGGAGCTCGCCATCGGCGCGGGCCATGCCGGTCATGGCGAGCAGAGCGAGCGCTGTCGCGGTCGATTTCAGATGCATGCTTATTGTCTCCCATTGTCGGGACCGGCGGGATTGCCGCCTCGAGTCCGTATGTTCCCTTCGTACTGGTGGCCATTCACCGGCGGATGCCGGCTGACCAACTCGGTATGTCCGCAACGGTATTAATTACTAAACATACAGTCAATATCTTTTTGCTGGCATGGCGACAGGCATCGGCCAGACCTCTGGGACGCATGGTCGATGCCGTCAAACCTGCAGATTGTCAGGCAGTGGGTGATGGATTGCAGCCGCTTAGTCGGCGGATCGGCTGCGCTTTCAGCCTACAAAGCGTTTTGCGGGCATGGCATGCCGGCGTCGCCGCAGCGCGAGGCCGTCGGCCTCGAACTCATGTCCTCGGACTGTCGCACAAGTTCGGCGAAGAGAAGGGCGAAACTTCCCAGCATGAGGAAGACGATAATCAGGCGTGTCACCGGCAATAGACAGGTCTCGACTGGCTAGCCCCCCAGCCACCCATCCTCTGCCGGCTAACATGATCGATCGGACTTTACGAGTGTTTAAGCTTGCTCTTAACCATCACATTCGCCGCTCCGGCGACATGAAGCGAGAGAAGCCGCTTTTCGCGCTGCCACAGCCCTGGCGGAACCGGATGCTGCCTCCCTTTGCAGACGCGCCTGCCCATGCTACCCCACGCAACCGCCGCCGACCGCCATCGGGAAGTCATGAGCAAACCCAGTCTCGCCTTCGTTTCCTCCGACACTGCCGATGCCAAGGCGGCGATGGAGAGCCTGTCGGCCCGCTATGGCCAGGCCTCCTTCGACGATGCCGAGGTGGTGGTGGCTCTCGGTGGCGACGGCTTCCTGCTGCAGACCTTGCGCGACACGATGAGCACGGGAAAGAAGGTCTACGGCATGAACCGTGGCACCATCGGCTTCCTGATGAACGAATACCGCGTCGGCGGCCTCACCGAGCGCATCGCCGCCGCCGTCGCCGAAACGATCCGCCCGCTGGAGATGCTGGCGGTGACGCATGAGGGCGAGACGGTTTCGGCACTTGCCATCAACGAGGTGGCGCTGTGGCGCCAATCCTACCAGACGGCAAAGATCCGCATCACCGTCGACGAGCAGATCCGCATCGAGGAACTGAACTGCGACGGCGTGATGATCGCAACACCGGCCGGCTCCACCGCCTACAATCTGTCGGCGCACGGGCCGATCCTGCCGCTCGACGCGCCGCTGCTCGCGCTGACCCCGGTCAGCCCGTTCCGGCCACGCCGTTGGCGGGGTGCCCTGTTGTCCAACAAGGCAACCGTTCGCTTCGATATTCTGGAGCCGGAGAAGCGCCCGGTGAACGCCGCCGCCGACCACACCGAGGTCAAGGCGGTGGCATCCGTCACGGTTCGGGAATCACTGAGCGCGACGGCGACACTGCTGTTTGACCCCAACCATTCGTGGAACGAACGCATTCTCGCCGAGCAATTTCGCTATTGAGCCGGCGCAAAGATTGACTACCTGATTAAGCATCGCGATTAAGCTTACGTTTTCACAATCGTGCCAATCTCGCCCGTTTCTGTTGACAAATCGCGGGCTTGCGCCTAATCGCAATACCAATCTTGCAGGCACGCTGTGCTTGCCGCGACGGATGCCGTTGCGCTTCCCCGAACCAGCCAAAGACATCAACACTTGTCCTCAGACACCACGACCGCTCCAGAAGCGTTGACCTTTTCAGACCTCGGCCTGTCGCCGAAGGTGCTTTCCGCAGTCACCGATGCCGGCTACACCCAGCCGACGCCGATCCAGGCCGGCGCCATCCCGCATGCGCTGCTCGGCAAGGATATTCTGGGCATCGCCCAGACCGGCACGGGCAAAACGGCCTCCTTCGTGCTGCCGATGCTGACCCGCCTCGAACAAGGTCGGGCCCGCGCCCGCATGCCGCGTACGCTGATCCTCGAGCCGACGCGCGAACTCGCCGCGCAGGTCGAAGAGAATTTCATCCGATACGGCAAGAACCACAAGCTCAACATTGCGCTCTTGATCGGCGGCGTCTCCTTCGACGAGCAGGACAAAAAGCTTGAGCGTGGCGCCGACGTGCTGATCGCGACGCCCGGCCGACTGCTCGACCACCGCGAACGCGGCAAGCTTTTGCTCAACGGCGTCGAGATCCTCGTCATCGACGAAGCCGACCGCATGCTCGACATGGGCTTCATCCCCGACATCGAGCGCATCTGCGAAATGATCCCGTTCACAAGGCAGACGCTGTTCTTCTCGGCGACGATGCCGCCGGAGATCACCAAGCTCACCGAAAAATTCCTGCATACGCCGGTGCGTGTCGAGGTTTCCAAGGCAGCATCCGCTGCCACCAACATCATCCAGCGCCTGGTCAAGTCCGGCTCGAAGCCGTGGGACAAGCGCGAGACGCTGCGCAATCTGATGAAGGCCGAAGATGCCGAGCTGAAGAACGCCATCATCTTCTGCAACCGCAAGGTCGAAGTGTCGGAACTGTTCCGCTCGCTGTTGAAGTATGATTTCGACGCCGGTGCGCTGCATGGCGACATGGATCAGCGCGCCCGCATGCAGATGCTGGCCAATTTCCGCGACGGCAAATTGCGCTATCTCGTGGCGTCCGACGTCGCCGCACGCGGCCTCGACATCCCCGATGTCAGCCACGTCTTCAATTACGATGTGCCGATCCACGCCGAAGACTATGTCCACCGCATCGGCCGCACCGGCCGCGCCGGACGTTCGGGCAAGTCCTTCACCATCGCCACCAAGTCAGACACCAAATACATCGACGCCATCGAACGGCTGATCGGCAACAAGATCGAGTGGCATGACGGCGACCTGTCGACGGTGGTTGCTAGCGAAGGCGGTGAGGACGAAGCGCCCCGCCGTGGCCGTGGCGCCCCGCGCCGTGCCGGCCGCAAGGACGAAGACCGCAAGGCCCATGATCGCAAAGACAGCGGCGAGCGCAAGCCACGCGAGCGCCATGCCAGGCATAGCGAAGACGCAGCACCGGATGTCGTGCGCGAAGAACAGCCGGTCGTAGCCGAAGCCGCGGTCGCCGACATCGGCGAACGGCGTCAGCGCAAGGAAGCGATCCGCTCCGAAAACAGCGACCGCAAGGTTTCCGATCGCAACAACGAGAACCGCGCCCCCGAACGCGGCGACACGAGGCCGCAGCGCGCCAATAACAGCCGTCCTGCCCGCAACAACCGCGGCGGCGACGACAATGACGGCACGGTCGGCTTCGGCGATGACATGCCGGCCTTCATGAAGATCGTCGCCAAGGTCTGATTTCCAGTTTCGTTTTCGCGAGGCAAGCCGATCGCCCGGCTTGCCTGTCCAGATCATATCTGTCCCGTCACATCGGGCCGGGCATCATCTTGGTCGGTTTTTCCAGCATCGGAAACTCGGCCCTGCTGCATTTCACGTTCGGGTTCGTCGGGCTGAACATGCCGTTCGGATTGTCCTTGAACAGCCAGGCATGAAGGTCGTAGTGGACGAACTCCCTCGGAATGAGCGGATAGTGCCCTTCCATCGGTCCCATGAAGGTCTGGCCAAAGAGTTTTGGAGCTTCCTTGGTGTCTGGCGTCAGGGGCACCAGCCATTCCACGCCAACCAACTTCAAGCCTTTCTTGGTCGGCTCGTAGATCAGCACATTGGGGCGCATCGGATCGAGTTTCTGGCCGACACTCGGGACGTTGACGAAATGGATGCCCATAGCGCCCTTCGGATAGTCCATTGTGCCGGCGATCTTTTCCCCGGTGAAGTAGACGCACCCGACGGTCGACAGATAAAGGTCGCGGACGGCGGCCGTGTAATCCTCATATTTGGCGAGCGATTTCTTCAAGGCTTCGATGTCGGCCTTGTTGGCGTCCTCGGCTCGAGCCGTGGCGGCCGCGCACCAAGCAGAGACCAGACCTGTCAAAACGAGGACACCGCAACGCCCAAGGCGAGCTGTTCTTGACATGCATTCCTCCCAGATTTCATGATCTGGCCGTGCAGGACCGGGGCCGGATAGATGATGATTGCGCGGCCATTTGTACCGCCCCATCCCCTCTGGAACGGTGCCAATGCTAATCCTTTCCAAGGCCTCCGGAAAGGGATCATTAGAAAACTCTAATGCTTTAGATCTTTTGGCGGACCACAGGAGCCAAAATGAAAACGGCCCCTTGCGGGGCCGCCTTCGCATTTCGATGCCGACCTGATCAGGTAAGCGGCGAAAGCTGGATCTCGACGCGCCGGTTCTGCGCGCGGCCGGCCGTGGTTGCGTTGGATGCAATCGGGCGGGTCTTGCCGAAACCGGTGACGGCGAAGCGGCGCGAATCGACGCCCTGTCCCGACAGATAGTTGGCCACCGCCAATGCACGGCGCTGCGACAGGTCGAAATTGTGCTCGTCACCGCCGGTCGAATCGGTGTGGCCGAACACGTCGACCGTC
Source organism: Mesorhizobium sp. P2_F5 (assembly GCF_056403715.1). Lineage (NCBI taxonomy): Bacteria > Pseudomonadati > Pseudomonadota > Alphaproteobacteria > Hyphomicrobiales > Phyllobacteriaceae > Mesorhizobium > Mesorhizobium sp. P2_F5. Next base: position 20,314 of record NZ_JBFUEY010000028.1, read on the forward strand.
GTCTGGCGGAACTTGTTCAGCACCAGCGCCACCGAATTCAGCACCTGGTAGAAGCCGGGCTTCACCGCATCCTGGTCGACGTTGAAGGTGATGTCGGACGGCATGTTGAGGATGATCTGGTCGCCGGTGCGGGTGACGCTGACGCCTGTGCCCTGCAACTGGCGGCGCAGTTCAGCCTCGTTCTGGTCCATCGTCGCGCCGATGGCGCCGCCGGCCAGCGCGCCGATACCGGCGCCGATCAGCGCGTTGCGGCGGTCATTGCCGCCGGCAAGCAGGCCGAGGCCCGCACCCGCCAGCGCGCCAAGGCCGGCGCCGGCTGCAGTGTTCGAAACCTTCTGCTCCCCGGTATACGGATCGGTCGTCGTGCAGGCGCTCACCAACACAGCCGTCGCAACGGCGACGAGCACAGTCTTTTTCATAGAAATCGTCCCTCTCCAAACCGCAGCCTTTACGGCTCGCGCATATAAGCCCTTCTCCGGTCTTGTAACATGAAATGCGGCGAAAAACCGAGCGGCGAAAGCGGCTTTTCCCCGCTTGCGCCACTCTTCTGCTTCGGCGGTTGGCGCCGGCCTACCAGAGGTTCTTGCCGTCGATGACAACCACTTCGACCTTGTCGAGGTCGAAATCGTCGAACAGCCGCGAATTGACTGAGATTTTGGGGTTGTCGAAGTCCGGTTTGCCGGTCGACCAGTCCGGCGTTTCGGTGAAGGTGCCGCAGCCGCAAATGGCGCAAAATCCGTGTTTGACGGTCTTCGATCCCCAGAGATAGACGGAGACGGTTTTCGGCGAGCTGGTGAGCTTGAATTGCGACGGAACGTAGTAGGCCCACAGCGAGCCGCGCTTGGAGCAGAACGAGCAGGTGCATTGCGTTACCGTCTCGGGCGCCTGCGAAACCTCGAATGTCGTCGCCTTGCAGTGACAGCTGGCCTTGATGGTCATGTATTGCTTTCCTCTCCATTGCCCGCCGCCCGTGCGGCAAAGGCAACATAAAGGAACGCTCCTGACAACTGTCTGTCAGCTGGCTTTGATCGATTGAGCCGAGCGGCGTTCTGGCTGAGCGGTCTGTCGTCACCTGCCAATATAGGCAGCTAGTTCGTCCGGCGTCCCATTTGGGAAAGCCTGTTTTAGAAAATCCAGGAACGCCGACACTCGCGCGCTGAGCAGCCGCCGAGATGGATATAGCGTCCACAAAGAGATCTCGGGGCCATCAATATCCCCCCAATTCACCAGCGTGCCGTCGGCCAAGTCGTGGGCCACCAACGAAATGGGAAGCCGTCCTGCGCCAACGCCGGCTCGCACCGCATCCCGGACCATGATGAGCGTTGACAAAGCGAGGACAGGTTCGATTCTAATTGTTGACCGGCCACCGGCTGTCTTCACCTGCCAAGTTTGCCGCTCGTCTGTCCCGCGCGCAACGCCAGGAGCGGCGAGCCCTGCGGTCGTACGAGGAAGGTCGGGGCTCGCCACGACGACCAGGCGGTCGCGGAGAAACGCCCGTCCGACCAGGCTTTCGTCGGGATCTGGATTGACCCGGATTACCAGATCGTAGCCTTCCTCGATCATGTCGACATGCCGGTCCTCAGTCGTCACTTCAAGCTTCACTTCCGGATACTTAAGGGCAAACCCCGCAGCGATCCTCCCCATTGCGGTCTGCGAAAAATGTAAGGGTGCGCTGATCCGTAGTCTGCCCTTAGGCCTCTGACCGCCCGACGCAATCGCCGACGCCGTCTCGTCCAGTTCGGCAAGCAACGCCCCCGTCCGCTCGAAGAGCGCCCGTCCTTCCTCGGTCAGCTTCAGGTTACGCGCACCCCGTTCAAACAGGCGCAGATGAAGACTGCTTTCCAAGTCTCCAACGCGCCGGGACAGCGTCGCCTTGGGCCGGCCGGTGGCCCTTGCCGCTTTGCCGAAGCCGCCATGGCGGGCAACGAGGTTAAAATCGGCGAGGGCAAGAAGATCCATTAGTGTTCCACCAGTGAGACGATGTGTCTAAAATTTCCGCCTACTGGGCGCTTTGTGAGCCACTCATATTGGAGGTGTCAAGCAATCCAACAGGAGAAATTTCATGACCATTCTCGTTACCGGCGCCACGGGCAATATTGGCCGCCAAGTCGTCGACCACCTCGTCAAGCGCGGCGCCGATGTGCGTGCTCTCGTCCGCGATCCGTCGAAAGCCAGCTTCCCGGCTGGCGTATCCGTCGTGCAAGGCGACTTTCTCGACGTCGATTCGCTGCGCAAAGCCATGTCTGGGGTTTCCACGCTGTTCCTCTTGAACGCCGTGGTACCGGATGAATTCACCCAAGCTTTGATCGCGCTGAACGTCGCCCGGTCGGCCGGCATCGAGCGGATCGTCTATCTGTCGGTGATCCACGCTGACGTCTATGTGAACGTGCCGCATTTCGCGGGCAAGTTCGGCGTCGAGCGAATGATCGAGCAGATGGACTTCAAGGCTACGATCTTGCGCCCGGCTTACTTCATCCAGAATGATCTGATGATCGAAGACATCATCACCGGCTATGGCACCTACCCAATGCCGATCGGCGCCAAGGGTCTCGCCATGATCGACGCCCGTGATATCGCCGAGATCGCCGCTCTTGAGCTGCTGCGCCGCGAACAGTCCGAGGAGCCGCTTGCGCTCGACCGGATCAACCTCGTCGGTCCGCAGACACTGACCGGGACCGATATTGCCGCAATCTGGTCAGACGAGCTTGCCCGCCCGATCAGCTACAGCGGCGACAATACAGAGGGCTTTGAGCAGAACCTCAAGCAGTTCTTGCCCGCCTGGATGGCCTACGACATGCGCCTGATGGGCGAGCGCTTCTTCACCGACGGGATGCTGCCTGAGGCCGGCGACGTCGAGCGCTTGACTGCGCTTCTGGGCCGCCCACTGCGCTCATATCGCGACTTCGCCTCAGCAGTCGCTGCTTCCGTCTGACGGAAGCAACTTCTGTCTCGAAAAGACTATCACCCTCGGTCTATTCGACTGCCAGTGTTCCGGTAACCCGGAAGGCGAACCTAGGTTGACGCGCTCGGGTGTGGGAGGGTCTCGAACTCAAAGCACGCGACGCGCGCTTGTTCCTCGGGAGCGGCCAAGCACCAAAAACATCTAAAACTGAGAAGCGCTTGCCAGTGCCATGGATGGCCTCACGTCACATGCCAGCCTTCTCAGCAATAATGATCTGGAACTACGGCCTGCCTACCGATGAACTTTGTCAACAGAACTCAGTAGGAACGCGGCGGCACGAACAGGCAGATCGTCTTGCCGGCGTCGAGACCAGCCTGATGCGCGCACCAGTGGAAATCGCCGTCCGGACTATCCTTGACCCGCTTGTCGCTCATCGGAACGACCTCCCCCGTTCCGGCGATGACATAACCCTCGGGTTTTTCCAGTACCTCGCCCGTATGGGTGGCGCGGCAGTCATAGTTTGCACAGCAGGCGAAGGGATAACTCCAGCCTTGCGGTTTCGCCGCCGTCGGCTTGGCGTCGTGGGCAAAGGCGGGTGCGGTCAGCATCGCGATCGCGCCGACCACAAACAGAGAAAACAGAAGTCGGCCAGCCGGTTGAACGGCTCTGGCCGATCGGACTATGGCAGCAGACATGGAAACGTTCCTTTCAAGCGAGCATCAAGCGTTTGCTTGCCCGTTCTTGGAACGTGTCTTCCCAGTGGCCGAATCGTCAGGCCGCAGATATGCCGCGTCCGGCCATAAATGCTTTTTCACCGCTCAGCCCCAGATGCTGGGCTGATTCCTTGGTCGGCGCAAGAAGTGCATAGGTACAGTGCCGCACTCGGAGCGCCGACATCCGCCGTCCAAAAGGGTGCGCCGGCTTGGTTAACGAGCAGTTAACGACGCGACGCCCAAGAGGCATTAGCCGTCCGAGGCGTGCCCTTCATATTGTGGCAGGTCGTCAGCGATGGTGAACCACGGCGCCTTTGAGCCGACGAAAATATGTGCGGTCGGCCGGATCGTCGGATCGTCGACCAGCGTGCCCATGGCGACATGGACATAGGCGCCGTCGCGGACCAGCGAATAGAGCAAGGAGCCGCAGCGGCTACAATGCGCGTCATAGCCGCTGCCGTCGCCGAAATGGATGAGCCCGTGATGCCCTTCGGCGAGCGCGAACTTGTCGCGCTCGATGCCGGCGAAGGGCTTGAAAGCCGAACCCGTGGTGCGCCGGCAGTTCGAACAATGGCAGTTCGCGGCATAGACGAATTCGTCCGCCACTTCATACTGGACCGCGCCGCAAAAGCATTTTCCGGTGACCTTGCGAGACATGGTTCCTCCTTCGCTCCCCGCCTGAGGATATGTTCTGAGTCAGGTCAGGCCGAGTCGAGAATGACTGATACCGTGGCACCGGAGGCACAGGGATCAGCCATTCGCAGGCCGGCCCCACCTGAATATGGACATATCCTAGTCTAGATCGGCCACCGCTTCGCCGGCCCCGCCTTCGATGCGCTGCGACAGCGAGGCTTCCATGAAGTCGTCGAGATCGCCATCGAGCACGCTCGACGGGCTGGTGCTCTCGACGCCGGTGCGCAGATCCTTCACCAGCTGGTAGGGCTGCAGCACATAGGAACGGATCTGGTGACCCCAGCCGATGTCGCTCTTCGATGCCTCGGTGGCATTGGCCACCGCTTCACGCTTCTTCAGCTCTTCCTCGTAGAGGCGTGAGCGCAGCATCTCCCAGGCCTTGGCTTTGTTCTTGTGCTGCGAGCGCTCAGCCTGGCAGGCGACCGCAATGCCGGTGGCGATATGCGTGATGCGCACCGCCGAGTCCGTCGTGTTGACGTGCTGGCCGCCCGAACCGGACGAGCGATAGGTGTCGATGCGCACGTCGGATTCAGAGACATCGATCTCTATCCTGTCATCGACGACCGGATAGACCCAGATACTGGAGAAGGACGTATGGCGGCGCGCATTGCTGTCATAGGGCGAAATGCGCACCAGGCGGTGGACGCCGGATTCGGTCTTCAGCCAGCCATAGGCGTTGTGGCCCTTGATCAGCAAAGTGGCGGACTTGATGCCGGCCTCTTCGCCATCATGGACTTCCAGCACCTCGACCTTGAAGCGCCTCCGTTCGGCCCAGCGCGTATACATGCGCAAAAGCATCGAGGCCCAGTCCTGGCTCTCGGTGCCGCCGGCGCCGGCATGGACTTCGAGATAGGTGTCGTTGGCGTCGGCTTCGCCCGACAGCAGCGTCTCGACCTGGCGAGCCTTGGCCTCGCCCTGCATCGAGCGGATGGCGGCTTCGGCCTCGGCGATGACGCCTTCGTCGCCCTCTTCCTCGCCAAGTTCGATCAGGCCGATATTGTCTTCCAGCGCCTGCGTCAGGCCTCTGACCGCCGCGATGCCTTCTTCGAGGCCCTGGCGTTCGCGCATCAGCTTTTGCGCTTCCAGCGGTTCGTTCCAGAGGCTGGCGTCCTCGGCCCGCACATTCAGGTATTCAAGCCGCTTTATGGCCTGATCCCAGTCAAAGATGCCTCCTCAGCAGGGTTATCGCCTGCCTGATTTCGTCGACAATGTTCTGCGTTTCCGCGCGCATGGCTTCTGGTTCTGTCCTGTTGTTCTGCTTCTTGTCCGGGATATGCATGTCGCTCAAAAGTGGTCCCGGTTTTGAGACAACGGCATGCATAAACAAAGACCTAAAGCGCGTCGACGCGCTTTAGGCGCGATACATAGGCACGGCACCGCCGCCTGTAAAGCGAAATGGGCCGGCTCAACAGGCCGGCCCATTTGCGAGTTCTCATGATGTCAGTAAAGCCCGCCGCCGGGCGCCTGGATGGCTTGCGAAGCCTCCGGCGACAGCGGTCCGCCGGCGCCGTTGGAACCGTCGGCGCCCATGCCGATCACCCAATAGCTGTCGGCGGGGCCGGTGCCGGGCTTGAAGGCTTCGATGATGGTGCCGGGATCGCCTGACGCGGCACGCATGCCGGTCTTGCGGTTGATGGCGACCAGGTTCATGCCTTCCGGCACCTTGAAGTCGACATTGGGCGTGCCGTCCAGCGCCACGCGCATGAAGTCCTTGAAGATAGGCGCCGCCAGACCACCACCGGTGGCGCCATGGCCAAGACCGCGCGGCGTGTCGTAGCCCATGTAGAGGCCGACGACGAGGTTCGGCGTATAGCCGATGAACCAGGCGTCCTTCTCGTCATTGGTCGTGCCGGTCTTGCCGGCAATATGACGGCCAAGCTCGGCGATGGTGGCGCCGGTGCCGCGCTGGACCACGCCTTCCATCATCGAGGTGATCTGGTAGGCGGTCATCGGGTCGAGCACCTGCTCGGAATTGTCGACCAGTTCCGGTTCAGGCTGGTTGTTCCATTCGGACGCATTGCAGCCTTCGCAGCCGCGCTCGTCCTGCTTGAACACGGTCTTGCCGTAGCGGTCCTGGATGCGGTCGATGAGCGAGGGTTTGATCGACTTGCCGCCATTGGCCATGATCGAATAGGCCGACACCATGCGCATGACAGTCGTCTCACCGGACCCCAGCGCCATCGGCAGATAGGGCGCCAGATGGTCGTAGACGCCGAAACGCTCGGCATATTCCACCACCAGCTTCATACCCATGTCGTTGGCGAGCCGCACCGTCATCAGATTGCGCGACTTTTCGATGCCGGAGCGCAAGGTCGCGGGACCGGCGACCGTGCCGTCATAATTCTTCGGCGTCCATGTCGTGTTGCCGCTCTGGATGGTGATCGGGCCGTCCATGATCACCGAGGCCGGCGTATAGCCATTGTCGAGCGCTGCCGAATAGACGATCGGCTTGAACGACGATCCGGGCTGGCGCATCGCCTGCGTGGCGCGGTTGAACTCCGACTGCGCGTAGGAGAAGCCGCCGACCATGGCCAGCACGCGGCCGGTATGCGGATCCATGGCAATCAGGCCGCCCTCCACTTCCGGCACCTGGCGCAGCGTGTAGGCGCCTTCCGAACCTTCGTTTTTCTGCACGAAGATGACATCGCCCGGCTGCAGCACATCGGCCGGCGACTTGGCCTTGACCGTCTTGCCATCGACCACATGGCGCATGGCAAAGCTCATGTCTTCCTTGCTGACGGTGCCTTCGACGCGTTCCTTGACGATATCGCCTGAAATCTGCCGCGTCGGCTGCAGGCCGATGGAAAGACCTATGTCGGAACTGTCGAGGACGACGGCAAGCGACCATTCCGGAACGTCTTCCAGCCCCTTGACCTTGCCTAGCGCAGCGCCCCAGTCGCCGGAAGCATCGATATGCGTCACCGGTCCGCGATAACCGCGCAGCGTATCGTATTTGAGCAAACCGTTTTGCATCGACTTGCGGGCGATGAGCTGGATCTTCGGATCGAGCGTCGTGCGCACCGACAGGCCGCCCTCATAGAGCGCGTTCTCGCCATAACGCGCGATGATCTGGCGGCGCACTTCCTCGGTGAAGTATTCGCCCGCGAACAGATAGGAGCCGTTGCGGCGCGGCGTCACGCCGAGCGGCTCGGCCTTGGCCTTGTCGCCTTCCTCGCGCGTCACGTAGCCGTTCTCGACCATCTGGTCGATGACCCAGTTGCGGCGCTCGATGGCTCGGTCGGCATGCTTGAAGGGATGGTAGTTGTTAGGCCCCTTCGGCAGCGACGCCAGATAGGCGGCTTCCGCGACGGTGAGTTCGTTGACCGACTTGTCGAAATAGGTCAGCGCCGCGCCCGCCACGCCATAGGCGCCGAAGCCGAAGAAGATCTCGTTGAGATAGAGCTCGAGGATGCGGTCCTTCGAATAGGCCTGCTCGATGCGGAAGGCCAGGATCATCTCCTTGATCTTGCGCTCATAGGTCTGGTCCGAGGACAGCAGGAAGTTCTTCGCCACCTGCTGGGTGATGGTCGAGGCGCCGACCTGGCGCCTGCCCGAGCCCATATTCTGCAGGTTGACGTAGATGGCGCGGCCGAGCCCGGTGATGTCGATGCCGGGGTGGTTGTAGAAATTCTTGTCCTCAGCCGACAGGAACGCCGCCTTGACCCGGTCCGGAACCGCCTGGATCGGCAGATAGAGCCGCCGTTCGCGCGCATACTCGGCCATCAGCGCCCCGTCGGAGGCATGGATGCGGGTCGTCACCGGCGGCTCGTACTTGGCCAGCACCTCGTAGTCGGGCAGGTCCTTCGACAGATGGCTGATGTATATCGCCACGCCCGCGGCGACCAGAAGCGCCAGCGTCGTGCCGATACCAAAGAAATAGCCGATGAGACGAATCATGCCCGCTCCAGTCCGAGGTTCGGGAATTTCCTAGACGAAGCCGCCTTTCGCGCAAGCTTTCGCAACGGTCCCAAATCCGCAATGGCAAACCCTTGTCGCCACCATGTGGACAAAATACGGCAGCGTCCGATTTCGGCATCCCCTGGCGGAAATAAAAGCGTCTGGTGTTGTCGTCGTGCAACGCTGCCTCTGGTTGTGGGCGGCGGCGGCCATCTTAGCCCCCGGTTCCCGTTCCCATCTTGGCGGAGGCAAACAGGGCGACGGCATTGGTGATGCTCTGCGCCGCCTTGCCGCGCCAGTCGGCGTCGAGCAGCTGCGCCTCGTCCTTGGCATTGGAGAGATAGCCGAGTTCGACCAGCACCGAAGGCACATCGGGCGCCTTCAGCACCTTGAAGCCGGCCGAGCGCTGCGGATTGTTGATCAGGCCGACGCTGGTGGAAAGCTGGCCGACAAGGGTGTGGGCGAAGCTCATCGAGAAATTATGCGTCTCGCGGCGGATCAGGTCGATCAGTATGTCGGTGACTTCCTTGTTGTCGTCCTTGATCACCATGCCGGCGAACTGGTCGGAGAGGTTTTCGCGATCGGCCAGCGCCTGCGCTTCCGGATCGGATGCCTTGTCGGAGACCGTGTAGACGGTGGCGCCTCTGATACCTTTGACGCTGATCGTGTCGGCATGGATCGAGATCAGAAGGTCGGCCTCGTGCTGGCGGGCGATGCGCACGCGGTCGTCGAGGCGCAGGAATTCGTCGGTCTCGCGCGTCATGAACACGTCGTAGTTGCCGACGGCGGCGAGCTTGTCGCGCAGTTCGGTGGCGAAGGCGAGCGTCACGTTCTTCTCGATGGTGCCGTTGAGGCCTTCGGCGCCGCCGTCGATGCCGCCATGGCCGGGATCGATGACGACGGTAAAGCGATGCCCAGGATTGGAGATCGGCCCGGTGCCGACCCTGGCGCCCTTGTCGGTGGAGACGGTCGAGCCGGTGGTCAGCGCCTGGTTGGCAAGGGCTTCATCGAACTCGCGGTCGGAAGCCGCCGACATGTCGATGGCGATCCGGTAGCCGTTGCCGTCTTCGTTCTTGAGCACATCCAGCCTGTCGACCGAGAACGGCCCCTTGCCGGTCAGGATCAGCCGCGATCCCTCGCCCTGGTCGCCATAACGCACCGCCTTGATCAGGCCGCGCGCCTTGGCGTCCTTCGCGCTGATGGCGAATCGTGTGCGCGGCAGGTCGACGACCAGCCGGTTGGGGCCGCGCAGCAGGAACCATTTGATATCAGGCTCGCGGTCGAAATCGATGACGATGCGCATCTTGGTGGCGTCGCCCGCCATCTTATAGGCGGTGGCGCCGAGCGGCACATCGGCGGCGCGTGAAACCGGCGCAAAGGCGAAGCAAAGCGCCAGCAGCAAAAGCACACAAGCAGCGCGCAGCAAAAGGCCTGCACGGCCATGGCCCTTGTCTGTGGTGCCCGCCAGTCCCATCTCTTTGCAGTCGCTCCCGGTTTGGCGCCTTGCGCCCGCGTGGTTGGTCGAAATGCCGGTCAGCCCGCGGACTCGATTAACGATTGGTATCCAGAGAAGGTTAACCAAGCCTTTTCATTGAGGATTAGGGCCTGTGCTTCCGTTACGGCACTGCTTTTTGCCGGCATCCGAAATCGGGGTTGCCTTCCACCCCGTCAAATCATAAAAGCGATGGTGGATCACTGCAATCCTGGAACCGCTTCTCCCGCAGCTTCCCGCTACAGGTCAGATGAAAGGCGGCTCCTTTCGCTTCCAGCGAAAAGGCTTCAGGTGATCGCGACGAATTTCGCAGGTGTGCGCCCGTGGCGGGGGAATCGCCTGCGTGAGGAAAACGGCCGGGTTTGTTCCCGTGCCGGCTCTGTATGAGCAAACAAGCTGGTCCGGTACTTCCGGGCTTTGGTTCAAAAGGTTCTGCTGGTGACGATGGCTTCAAGCGCAATCATGGAAAGGTCCGCATCAAACCGCGCCATTTTGGCTGCGGGCGGCACCGCCATGGCGCTCAAGCGGCGTCCCGCGGACATTCAGACATCCGGCACCCACATCACAGACACGCAGCAGCGGGCTTTGCCTCGCAAGCTGCGGCTGACGGCTGCCGGGAGGAAACGTAATAATGCCCAACAAAATGCTGATAGACGCCTCCCACCCGGAGGAAACACGCGTTGTCGTTATCCGCGGTAACCGTATCGAAGAATTCGACTTTGAATCCCAGGACAAGAAGCAGCTCAAAGGAAACATCTATCTCGCTCGCGTAACGCGCGTCGAACCTTCCCTTCAGGCAGCCTTTGTCGAATATGGTGGTAACCGTCACGGTTTCCTCGCCTTCAGTGAAATACACCCCGACTACTACCAGATCCCGGTCGCCGATCGCCAGGCTCTGCTGCGCGCCGAAGCGCAGGAAGCCGAGGACGAGGAGAACGAGGATAATGACGGCGACGACCGCCAGAGCCGCGATCGCGGCCGGCGCGGCCGCCGGCGCGGCGGCAAAGGCCGCGAGCGTGGCGAACACAAGCGCGACGCCGGCACCGATGATGAAGGTGGCGAACATGGCGACACCGGCAGCGACGCCGTTGCCGAAGGGCCTGCTTCCGAGCATGCCGCGGCCGATACTGCCGGGCACAGCGACAGCGAAAGCTCCGACACCGAGACATCCGAGGCCGAGCCGTCAGAAGGCGGCCCGACATCGATCGCGGCAAGCGTCGAAGCGGATGTGATCTCCGAAGCCGTCCCGCAGGCTGAGGCCGGCGACGAAGCCGCCTCCAGCGAGGCAAGCGGCGAAGCTGTATCGGCCGATCACAGCGGCGAAGCCACATCCTCCGACAATGATCGCGGCATGCTGGAAGAGGTGCAGTCCTCGCATCCCGACGACCACGAGATTGAATCGGTCGGTGCCGAGGATGCGCTGGAAGAGGTGCGCAACCGCCGCAAGCCGGTGCGCCGCCAGTACAAGATCCAGGAAGTCATCAAGCGCCGGCAGATCCTGCTGGTCCAGGTTGTCAAGGAAGAGCGTGGCAACAAGGGCGCTGCTCTCACCACCTATCTGTCGCTTGCCGGCCGCTATTCGGTGCTGATGCCCAACACGGCGCGCGGCGGCGGCATTTCGCGCAAGATCACCAGCGCGGTCGACCGCAAGCGCCTGAAGGAGGTCGTTGCCGATCTCGAAGTGCCGCAGGGCATGGGCGTCATCCTGCGCACCGCCGGCGAAAGCCGTACCAAGGCAGAGATCAAGCGCGACTACGAATATCTGATGCGGCTTTGGGAAAACGTCCGCAATCTGACGCTGCAATCCACCGCTCCCGCGCTCGTTTATGAGGAAGGCAGCCTGATCAAGCGCTCGGTGCGCGACCTCTACAACAAGGATATCGACGAGATCCTTGTCTCCGGCGAGGAAGGCTATCGCGAGGCCAAGGACTTCATGCGCATGCTGATGCCGAGCCACGCCAAGGTGGTTCAGCCGTTCCGCGACACGACGCCGATCTTCGTGCGCAACGGCATCGAGGCGCAGCTCGACCGTATGCTGCAGCCACAGGTGACGCTGAAGAGCGGCGGCTACATCATCATCAACCAGACCGAAGCGCTGGTCGCCATCGACGTCAATTCGGGCCGCTCCACCAAGGAGCATTCGATCGAGGACACCGCGCTTCACACCAACCTTGAAGCGGCGGAAGAAGTCGCCCGGCAGTTGAGGCTGCGCGATCTCGCCGGCCTGATCGTCATCGACTTCATCGACATGGAGGAGAACCGCAACAACCGCTCCGTCGAAAAGCGGCTGAAGGATCACCTCAAGAACGACCGGGCGCGCATCCAGGTCGGCCGCATCTCGCATTTCGGCCTGATGGAGATGTCGCGCCAGCGTATCCGCGCCAGTGTGCTGGAATCGACCATGAAGCCCTGCCCGCATTGCGGCGGCACCGGCCATGTGCGCTCCGACTCGTCGGTGGCGCTGATGGTGGTGCGGGCGATCGAGGAATTCCTGCTCAAGGATTCGCGTAGCCACATCACCGTGCGGACGCCGGCGGCAACCGCGCTCTATGTGCTCAACCACAAGCGCGGCACGCTGGTGGAACTCGAAGGTCGCTTCGGCCTGACCATCACCATCGAGGCCGATGACACGGTCGGTGTGCAGCACTATGCGATCTTCCGCGGCGCCATTGCCGAAAAGCCCGAAGGCTTTGTCGAGGCACGCAGCTTCCCGGCCTATGTCGAGCCGGAAGAACCCGAGGATGAGATCGTCATCGAGGAGGAAGACGACGAGGTCGTGGTGCAGGCCGAGCAGCCGCGCCCGGCGCAGCCGCAGTCGCAGCAGCAGCCGAGATCGGCCGAGGACGGCGAAGGCCGCGATCGCAAGCGTCGCAAGCGCCGCAGGCGGCGTGGCGGCAAGGATCGCGACCGCGAGCACGGCGAGCGCGAGCCTGGCCATGCGGCCGACGGTGCTTCGGTCTCGGCAGCAGGCGACGACTTTGCCGCTGAACCAGGCGATGACGATGCAACACAGCAAGACGAAGCCCCGGTTGGCGCCATCGAAACGGTGGAAGCATCCGATGACGCCCAGGGCAAGAAGCGCCGGCGCGGCAAGCGTGGCGGCAAGCGCAATCGCCGTGAGGACGGCGAAGGCGGCACGGAGACCGAAGCCGGCGAAACCACTGACGTTTCGGTGGCCGATGCCTCCGATGCGACTGTCAGCGAGCCTGTCGCGGCGGTAGCGGTTGAAGAAGCTGCGGCTCCTGCGGCGGCGAACGACGACGAACCGGTTGCCGAAAAGCCGAAGAAGAAGCGCGCCTCGAGGGCGAAGAAGGCCGTAGCGGAAATCGCCGCCGAGACGGTTGCGGAAGCGCCAGCCGAACCTGTCGAGGACGCTGCACCGGCCGAGGCGGCGACGCCCGCGCCCGCGCCGGCCGCCAAGGAGGAAGCGCCTGCCCGTCCTTCACGTCGCAAAGCGGTAGCGGCGGATACGCCGGTGGTACCGGTGGTTTCCTCCAGCGTTGCCGACGAGGCCAAGGCCGAGGAAAAGCCGAAGCGTGCCGGCTGGTGGCAGCGGAAGGGTTTTTTCTAAACTTTTCAGTCAGTTGAACTGATTGCCTGAATAATAAAAATCCCGCGCCGTTCGAAAGACGGCGCGGGATTTTCGTATCTGGGGAATGGCCGAAACCGTCAGGGAGCGAAGATCGACCAGTTCATCATCCTGGCCAGTTTTTCCAAGGCGATCGACCCCAGCTTTGAATTGCCGTTGGCGTTCAAGCCTGGCGACCACACGGCGAGCGAGGCGACGCCCGGCACGATCCCCAATATGCCGCCGCCAACGCCGCTTTTGCCGGGAATGCCGACACGGAAAGCAAAGTCGCCGGAGCCGTCATAGTGGCCGCAGGCCAGCATCATGGCGCCAATGCGGCGCGCCCGCTCGGCCGACACCACCTGATAGCCGGTCGCCGGGTTCTTGCCGCCATTGGCGAGGAAACGGCCGGCAAGCGCCAGTTGCCGGCAGCTCATGGCGATGGCGCAATGGTGGAAGTAGACGCCCAGCGCCAGCTCCGGCGCATGGTGGAGATTGCCAAACGATTTCATGTAGTTGGCAAGCGCAAAGTTGCGATATCCGGTGGCGCGTTCGGAGGCCGCGACCTCGCGGTCGATGATGATGGTCTCATCATCGGCAAGGAACTGGATGAAGCGCAGGATCTCGCCGATCGCCTCGCGCGGCTGGTGGCCGGCAAGCAGGATGTCGGAGACAACGATGGCGCCGGCATTGATGAACGGATTGCGCGGAATGCCGTTCTCATGCTCGAGCTGGACGATCGAGTTGAACGGATTGCCCGACGGTTCCCGCCCAACACGCTGCCAGAGTGCGTCGCCGACATTGCCGAGCGCCAGCGTCAGCGTAAACACCTTCGAAATGCTCTGGATCGAAAACGCCTGGTCTGCGTCGCCGGCGACAAGAACGCGACCGTCATTGGTGACAGCGGCAATGCCGAATTTCTTCGGATCGACCTTGCCGAGCTGCGGAATGTAGGTGGCGACGTCGCCGCGATCGGTGCGCTCGGCCATCTCAGTGGCAACATCGGCCAGCGCTTGTTCGAGTTCCGGCATTGTCGTCCCCGCTATTTCAGCCAGCGCTCGATGCGCGCCATCGCCTCGACCATGTCGTCATGGCTGCCGGCATAGGAAAAGCGCATCGTGCGGTGTCCGGCCAGCGGATCGAAATCACGGCCGGGCGTCGCCGCCACATGCGCCTCGGCCAGCATTTTGCGCGCAAAGGCCATGCTGTCATTGGTATGCCGGGTTACATCGCAAAAGGCGTAGAAGGCGCCGTCCATGGGTGCCGCCAGCGGAAATCCAAGCTCCGGCAGGCGCTGCATCAAGAGCTCGCGGTTCCAGGCATAGCGCGCCTTCACCTCTTCCAGCTCTTCCGTCGCCTTGAAGGCTTCGATCGCCGCGATCTGCGACAGTTCCGGCGGCGAGATGTAGAGGCTCTGGGCAATGCGCTCGATTGGCCGGACCAGCGCTTCCGGCAGCACCATCCAGCCGATGCGCCAGCCGGTCATGCAATAATATTTCGAGAAGGAATTGATCACCGTCACGCCCGAGCCGTAGGCCAGCGCCGTGGTGTCCGGCGCGGCGTAGGCCAGCCGGTGATAGATCTCGTCGGAAATCACCGCGATGCCGAATTCCTCGGCAGTCGCCACCAGCGCCGACAGCTCGTCGGCGGGAATGACCGCGCCGGTCGGGTTGGCCGGGCTCGCGAACAACACGCCCTTCAGCGGTTTTTCGCGATGTGCCGATTTCAAATGCTCGGCATGCAGATAGGCGTCGCTGCCGAGCTCGATCTCGACGATCTCGATGCCGAGCGCGGCCATGATGTTGCGGTAGGCGGGATAGCCGGGTGCCGCGATAGCGACGCGGTCGCCCGGATCGAACATGGCCAGGAAGGCCAGATTGAAAGCGGCCGACGATCCCGTCGTCACGGCGATGCGGTTCGGCGCGACGTCGATGCCGTAGTGATCGCCGTAATGTCCGGCGATCACCTTGCGCAGATCCGCCAGTCCCAGCGCATCGGTATAGCCGATCCGGCCGATCTTCAGCGCATTCGTCGCCGCTTCCCTGACCCCCACCGGAGCCGGATCGGATGGCTGGCCGACGGCCATGGACACAACAGGCACGCCTGTCGCCTTCAGCCGGTTGGCCTCGGCCAGAATGTCCATGGCGTGAAAGGGCTCGACTTCACCGCGGCGCGACAGCGAAACAACCATTTGACCTCACTCTTTCCGCCCAAACCCGCCGCTCCAGGCGATCAACCCGGGTGGCAGCGCCGCACAAATGCCCGATTGATGTGAGGATCACAAGTTCACCTAGTTTCGGTGCCGACTCTTTTCATCGTTCGCCCGCTCGTTTACCAGTGGACCCTCATGCTGAGCCGACCCAAATCGACGATTTCCAAATCTTCCATCGGGAAGACAGCGCGCGGCTTCGCGACGCTTTTGCTTGCCGCCGCCGTTGCGATCTCCGGCTCGGTGACGGCGTTTGCGCAGGCCGTGCCGGTGGTGCGCGATGCCGAGATCGAGGCGCTGGTGCGCGACTATGCGCGGCCGATCTTCAAGGCGGCTGGTCTCGCCAATGACGGCGTCGATATCGTCCTGGTCAACGATCAGAGCTTCAACGCCTTCGTCACCGGGCGCCGGCTGTTCATCAACACCGGCGCGCTGATGCAGGCCGAAACGCCCAACGAGATTATCGGTGTCATCGCCCACGAAGCCGGCCACATCGCCGGCGGCCACCAGCAGAAATTGCGTGATCAGCTCGAGCGCGCCAAGACGATGGCCATCATCGCCACGCTGCTTGGCGCCGGCGCCATCGTTGCCGGCGCAACCACCAACAGCCGCGGCCTTGCCGGCGCCGGCATGGGCGTCGCTGCCGGCGGCGGCGAGATGGCGCAGCGCAGCATCCTCGCCTACCAGCGCACCGAAGAGTCGACCGCCGACCGCTCGGCGATCACCTATCTCAATGCCACCGGCCAGTCCGGCATGGGCATGCTGAAGACCTTCGCCCGCTTCCAGAACGCGCTGTCTTTGTCCGGCACGCAGGTCGATCCGTACCGGATCAGCCATCCCATGCCGCAAGAGCGCATCGCCAATCTCGAAGTGCTGGTCAAGCAGAGCCCCAATGTCGACAAGGTCGATCCACCGGCACTGCAGCAGCGGCACGACATGATGCGGATCAAGATCGCCGCCTATATGGGCGGCCAGGCTGCCGCGACGCGGCTGATCCGCAAGGCCCCGGGCAGCCTCGCATCGCGCTATGGCGAAGCGCAGATGGCCTATCTCTACGGCAATTTGGGTGCGGCGCTGACCAAGACCAACGCCTTGATCAAGGAACAGCCGAAAAATCCCTACTTCCAGGAATTGCGCGGCGACATCCTGATGAAGGCCAACAAGCCGAAGGACGCGGCGGATGCCTACGCCAAGGCGGTCAGCCTCGATCCGGTGAAGTCAGGTCTGCTGCCGGTTTCGCTCGGTCAGGCACTGATGGCGATCGGTACGCCCGATTCGCTGAAGAAGGCCGTGGTGCAGATCAACAACGGTCTCGGGCGCGACAAGGAAAACACAGATGGGTACCGCTATCTGGCCCAGGCCTATGGCGAGCTCGGCAACATCCCAGCGGCGGAACTCGCCACCGCCGAGGGCCATTTCTATTCTGGCGACTACAAGAATGCGAAAATCTTTGCCATGCGCGCGCAAAAAGACTTGAAGCGCGGCGAGCCCGGCTGGATTCGGGCGCAGGACATCATAAACTACAACCCTTCAGGCAAACTCAAGAAGTGAACCTTCCGGTCGCCCGTAGCGACTAGGATAGACTGGAACCGGCAAGAGGATGAGACGATGAACAAGGCAATATTGCTCGGCACGACGGGAGTGGCGGCTGCTCTTGCCATGCTGGCTTTCGGGTTCGTCGCCGGCAGTCCGCAGATGGCTAAGGCCGATACGGCGCAGATCATGCAGGTAGCGTCCTCGGACACCAAGATCGATCGCGCCGAGGTCGAGGGCATCATCCGCGACTATCTGCTGAAGAACCCTGAGGTTCTGCTCGAAGTGCAGGACGCGCTCGAGGCCAAGCAGAAGGAAGAACAGCGGATCGCCGCCCTCGGCGTCATCAAGGACGCCAAGGAACAGATCTTCAACTCGACCTTCGACGGCGTTGTCGGCAATCCGAACGGCAAGGTCACCATCGTCGAGTTCTACGATTACAATTGCGGCTTCTGCAAACGCGCCATCGAGGACATGCGAGCACTGACCAAGTCCGATCCAGACCTGCGCTTCGTGCTCAAGGAATTC
This sequence comes from Mesorhizobium sp. P2_F5, assembly GCF_056403715.1. Classification (NCBI taxonomy): domain Bacteria; kingdom Pseudomonadati; phylum Pseudomonadota; class Alphaproteobacteria; order Hyphomicrobiales; family Phyllobacteriaceae; genus Mesorhizobium; species Mesorhizobium sp. P2_F5. The sequence continues at coordinate 37,849 of NZ_JBFUEY010000028.1, forward strand.
CCGATCCTCGGTCCGGATTCACAGAAGGCCAGCGTCGTCTCGATGGCTTTCCACCTGATGAAGCCGGAAAAATACGGCGAGTTCCACAATGCGCTGCTCGGCGGCCAGGGCCGCGCCACGGAGGCGGCGGCCATCAAGGTGGCGCTGTCGCTCGGCGCCGATGAGGCGACCTTGCGCGAGAAGATGAAGGACCCGACCATCACCGAGGCTTTTACCAAGACCTACGACCTCGCCAACAAGCTGGCCATCACCGGAACGCCGTCCTATGTGGTCGGCAATGAGGTGGTGTTCGGCGCGCTCGGCCAGCAAGTGCTGGCCGAAAAGATCGAGGCGGCGAAAGCCGCGCTCTGATCTTGCGCGCGAGCCTATTTCTCACGGGCAGATTTCCGCCTGTTGTGGACAGTGAAAGATCGCACTTGTGCTCTTTCCGCGGGCAGCTATGCCCATTATAGAAGGCCCTGCGCGCCGGCTTGAGGCTGGCGCCGGAAAAGGTCGGCATTTTTGAAAACGATTTTCGTCCTGAACGGTCCCAACCTGAACGCGCTCGGCAAGCGCGAGCCCGGCATCTATGGCGGCAAGACGCTTGCCGCGATCGCCGACGACTGCAAGCAGGCGGGCGCCGCACTTGGCCTCGAGATCGATTTTCGCCAGTCGAACCATGAAGGCGACCTCGTCGACTGGATCCAGGAGGCCGGCGACAAGGCAGCCGGCATCGTCATCAATCCGGGTGCCTACAGCCATACCTCGATCGCCATTCACGACGCCATTCGCGCTATCGCGCCGTTGCCCGTCGCCGAAGTTCACCTCTCCAACATCCACGCGCGGGAACCATTCCGCCACGTCTCCATGGTTGCGCCGGTTGCTGTCGGCATGATCTGCGGGTTCGGGCCGCTTGGCTACTCGCTGGCGCTGCAGGCGCTGGCGGCACGCCTATGACCGGCCCACAAACAGAAGGCTCGAAAATGTCGATAAAGAAGACCGGTGTTGACCAGCAACTGATCCGCGATCTGGCGGGCATACTGAACGACACCAACCTCACCGAGATCGAGGTCGAGCTCGGCGACCTGAAGGTGCGCGTATCGCGCCAGGCGCCCGCCGTCCACGCCATTGCAGCACCGCAGCCCGGCTATGCGCCGGCAGCGCAGCCCGCGGCGAGCGCAGCTGCCGCACCCGCGGCGGCCGATCCGTCCAAGAACGCGGTCCCCTCCCCGATGGTCGGCACTGCCTATCTTGCCCCCTCGCCCGACGCCAAGGCGTTCATCGAAGTCGGCCAGACGGTCAAGGAAGGCCAGACACTGCTGATCATCGAGGCGATGAAGACGATGAACCAGATTCCTTCGCCGCGCCCCGGCACGGTGACGGCGATCCTGTTCGAGGACGGCCAGCCGGTCGAATACGGCATGCCGCTCGTCGTGATCGAGTAGAGCGGGCCGGATGTTCCAGAAGATCCTCATCGCCAATCGCGGCGAAATCGCGCTTCGGGTGCTGCGCGCCTGCAAGGAACTCGGCATCCAGACCGTGGTGGTGCATTCGACCGCCGACGCTGACGCCATGCATGTCAGGCTCGCCGACGAGAGCGTGTGCATCGGCCCACCGCCGTCGCGCGACAGCTATCTCAACATCCACCAGATCGTTGCCGCCTGCGAAATCACCGGCGCCGACGCCGTGCATCCGGGCTACGGTTTCCTGTCGGAGAACGCCAAGTTCGCCGACATCCTGGCCGCCCATAACATCACCTTCATCGGTCCGTCGGGCGACCATATCCGCATCATGGGCGACAAGATCGAGGCCAAGCGCACGGCAAAGCGCCTCGGCATCCCCGTGGTGCCAGGCTCCGACGGCGCCGTCACCGATCAAAAGGAAGCCAGGCGCATTGCCGCCGAGATCGGCTATCCCGTGATCATCAAGGCATCGGCGGGCGGCGGCGGGCGCGGCATGAAGGTCGCTCTTACCGAGGCTGACCTTGAGATCGCCTTGCAGACAGCGAGCACGGAAGCCGGTGCGGCCTTCGGCGACGACGCCGTCTATATCGAGAAATACCTGGAAAAGCCGCGCCACATCGAGGTGCAGGTGTTCGGCGACGGCGCCGGCCGCGGCGTGCATTTCGGCGAACGCGACTGTTCGCTGCAGCGCCGTCACCAGAAGGTCTGGGAAGAGGCGCCCTCGCCGGCCCTCAACGCCGAGGAGCGCGCCCGCATCGGCGGCATCTGTGCCAGGGCCATTGCCGATCTCGGCTATTCCGGCGCCGGCACGATCGAGTTCCTCTATGAGAACGGCGAGTTCTACTTCATCGAAATGAACACGCGCTTGCAGGTCGAACATCCGGTGACGGAAGCGATCACCGGCATCGATCTCGTGCATGAGCAGATTCGCGTCGCTTCCGGTGGCGGACTTTCGGTGCGCCAGGAGGACATCAAGTTCAACGGCCACGCCATCGAATGCCGCATCAATGCCGAGGATCCGCGCACCTTCACGCCGTCGCCCGGCACGATCACCCATTTCCACACGCCCGGCGGCCTCGGCATCCGCGTCGATTCCGGTGTCTATTCCGGCTACAAGATCCCGCCCTATTACGACAGCCTGATCGGCAAGCTGATCGTGCATGGACGAAACCGGGTCGAATGCATGATGCGGCTGCGCCGGGCGCTCGACGAGTTCGTCGTCGACGGCATCAAGACGACGCTGCCGCTGTTTYGCGACCTCGTCGGCAATGCCGACATCGCCAATGGCGACTACGACATCCACTGGCTGGAAAATTATCTGGCCAAAGAGGAATAAACCAAAGACGCGATGACCCGCCCCTACGCGCCCGGCTATCGCATTCCGACCGACCTTTTGCTCAAGGCCTATGCCTCGGGCGTCTTCCCGATGGCTGAGAGCGCTTCCGACCCTGAGGTGTTCTGGGTGCGGCCGGAGACGCGCGGCATCATCCCGCTCGACGGTTTCCACACGCCGAAGAGCCTGAAGAAGACGATCCGCAAGCACCCATTCGACATCCGCTTCGACTTCGATTTCGAGGCGACGATCGACGGCTGCGCCGAAAAGCGCGAGGAACGTCGCTCGACCTGGATCAACGCGCCGATCCGCGAAGCTTATGTCGAGCTGCACCGGCTGGGGCACTGCCATTCGGTCGAAGCATGGCGCGAGGAACGGCTGGTCGGCGGCCTCTATGGCGTGTCGCTCGGCCGGGTGTTCTTCGGCGAAAGCATGTTCGCTCGCGAGACCGACGCCTCCAAGACGTGCCTCTATCATCTGGTCGAGCGTCTGAAGGCGCGCGGCTTCGCGTTGCTCGACACACAATTCACCACCGAACACCTCAAGCGCTTCGGCGCGGTCGACGTGCCGCGTGGCAAATACGAGAAGATGCTGGCCGATGCGCTGAAGGGCGAAGCGGTTTTTTATCCCTGACCGAGGCCATTAGCCTTTCGCAGCAGCCTCCATTGGCGTCTGCGAATGGAACATCATCTTCCATCCAGTGACGCGATGGACGTAGCCGGTGCTGACCAGCGCCGCGTAGGGCTCGCCGTTTTCCCTGACGGCATGAGCCTCATAAGTCAGCATGATAATGTCGCTGCCGGGCTCGATGATGCCCTTGAGGTCGATCCGCAGATCGCGCCAGCGGTTGGGCTTGGTCGCGGTCTTGGCGAGATCGGCATTGTCCATCGCCTTTGCCATCTCAGGAAACGCGACCAGGCATTCCGTGTCGGCATTGGCCGCGTAGTAGGCCGAGTCACCCGTCCAGAACCCCTTTTCGAGGTCGAGCAGGTCTTTCTTGCTGGCGGTAATCCGCTTGCTGTCTGACATCTGGAAATCCTCCAAGCGCATAAATGCGCGGTCATCCATGGCCCAACGCATGGTGGCCACGACGGTTCCGGAAGATCAGTTGGTGGTGGTTGCGTCCGGTTCCGCGGGGTCTGGCTGTTCCGCAGCCGGAGCCGCAGCGGGCTTCGGCTTTGAGGTATCGACCTTGGGGGTCTCGGCCTTGGCCGCATCGGGCGGCGGCACATCCGACTTCTGCTTGCAGCCCTTCAGCCACACGTCATAGACGGCGTGCTCGACGGCATTGAGGCCGGGGCTTTCGGCAAACATCCAGCCGGTGAAGATGCGGCGAATCTTGCGGTCGAGCGTGATCTCGTCCACCTCGACGAAGGAATCGGTCTTCGGTTCCTCGTTCTCCGGCCGCGAATAGCAGATGCGCGGCGTCACCTGCAAAGCGCCGAACTGCACGGTTTCGTCGATATAGACATCGAAGGTGATGATGCGGCCGGTGATCTTGTCGATGCCGGCAAATTCCGCGACCGGGTTGGTGATGCGATCCGAGATTGCCGGCGCCGCGGCAGGCTCCTGGGCTGCCGCAAACGCGGTCGGGCACATGGCAACAGCGGCAACTGCCGTCAGTCCGGCCATCGATGTCAGGCTGAAAATGTTCATGCGGAGATACCGGTGGTTTGGGCCCGGGTGATTCTGTCACGCCCAAGGCTATTCGCCGTTGTCATATCAGCAAGCAGCTAAACGCCAATTGTGGCGACAAAAGACCGGCCGGCGATCAAGAACCAGGCGTCCACGCATCATAGTCGCCCGTCACCTGCGGACGGTGCTGATTGGTGAGCACGGAGCCCTTCGGGCGATAGGCCGCCGGCGTTCCCGTGAGGTTCGGTTCGTGCGCCTTTTCCCATTCGCGCGGGCGATAGTCGTCGCTCGGCGGCGCGACATCGACGCGGTGATGCATCCAGCCGTGCCAGCCTGGCGGAATCGCCGAGGCTTCCGAATAATTGGCGTAGATGACCCAGCGGCGGGTGCGGCCTTCCGAATCGACGCCGCCTTCGTAGTAGACATTGCCGGTCACGTCCTGGCCGACCTTGCTGCCGTGGCGCCAGGTGTGGAAACGCGTTCCCAGCGTCTGGCTGTTCCACCAGGTGAAAAACTGCAGAAGGAAAGTTTTCATTCAAATCCTCGCGGCGCGCGCGGCGGTGCCTGCTTCCTGCTTATGGCGTCAGGCCTTCGCGAAGGCAAGGGTTTTGCGGTGCCTGCGGCACTGACGGCATGCCGAAAGGCTCTGTCATTGGCCGATCTATTTCGCAACTGCGAACAGGCGCTTGCCAAGCCGGCTGTGTGTTCCTAAAGCTCTGCGCAGCCGGCGCTGGTCAACGCCGGCTGCGGGAGGTGAGGAATGGCCCCAGCTGTCGTCAGGATCAGCGCGGAGACGATACGCACCCGCAAGGGCGGCGTGCCGATCGTCTGCCTGACCGCCTACACCTATCCCATCGCCCGCCTGCTCGACGACCATGTCGACCTGCTCCTGGTCGGCGATAGCGTTGCCATGGTGCTGCACGGCCACGAGACCACGCTCGGCGCTTCGCTGGAGATGATGATCTCCCATGGCCAGGCTGTGATGCGCGGGTCGGCCAAGGCCTGCGTGGTGGTCGACATGCCGGCCGGCAGCTATGAGAATTCGGCCGCGCAAGCCGTTGCCTCGGCGCGCCGCATCGTCGAGGAAACCGGCTGCCACGCGGTGAAGCTGGAGGGCGGCGTTGACGTCGCTGGCCAGATCGCGGCAATCGTCGCGGACGGCATTCCAGTCATGGGCCATATCGGCCTGCAGCCACAATCGGTGGAAAAGGACGGCGGCTACAAGATCAAGGGCCGCACGCCGGAGAATGTGGCCGCCCTCATGCGTGACGCCGACGCAGTCGAGAAGGCCGGCGCGTTTTCGCTGGTTATCGAAGGCACGGTCGAGACCGTCGCCGCCGATCTGACCCGGCGCATCGCCATTCCGACCATCGGCATCGGCGCCAGTAGCGATTGCGACGGCCAGATCCTGGTCATCGACGACATGATCGGCCTGACCGTCGACCGGGTGCCGAAATTCGTCAAGGAATATGCCGATTTGCGCAGCGTGGTCGCCAACGCCGCCAAGCGTTACGCGGCAGAGGTACGCAGCCGAACCTTCCCCGGACCAAGCCACGTCTTTTCAGCAAAAACAGGCAAGGACAACGCATGAACCAGCCGGTCGTTGTCGACACTGTGCTTGCCCTTCGCGCGCAGATTCGCGACTGGCGGCGCGACGGCCTCAGCGTCGCCATGGTGCCGACCATGGGCGCGCTGCATGACGGCCATATCTCGCTGGTCAGGGCCGCGCTTTCGACGGCCGATCGCTGCATCGTCTCGATCTTCGTCAATCCAGCCCAGTTCGCCCCAAGCGAAGACCTCGACAAATATCCGCGCCAGCTGGCGCGTGACCTCGACCGGCTGACGCAAGCCGGCGCCCATCTTGCCTTCACGCCGACGGTTTCCGAGATGTACCCGACTGGCTTTGCGACGAAGATTTCGGTTGGCGGCCCGTCTGCTGGCCTGGAGTCGGATTTCAGGCCGACCTTCTTCGATGGCGTCGCCACGGTCGTGGCCAAGCTGTTCCTGCAAGCCCTGCCCGATCGCGCTATTTTCGGCGAAAAGGACTACCAGCAGCTTTGCGTCGTCCGAAAACTCTGCCGCGATCTCGACCTGCCGGTGTACATTGTCGGCGCGCCAACGGTGCGCGACGCGCACGGCCTCGCAATGTCGTCGCGCAATGCCTATCTCGGCGCGGCCGAACTCGGTGTCGCACGGCAGCTCAATGTCATCCTGCGTCAGGCGGCGGCAGCGCTTGCAGCCGGCACTGACGAAAGTAGCGTGACCGCCAAGGCTGCTGCCGCGCTTCTCGAGGCAGGCTTCGACAGCGTCGACTATGTCGCCGCGCGCGAGAGCCTGACCCTTGCCCCCTGGCGGCGTGACAGCGACGGCCGCCTCCTCGCCGCAGCCTGGCTTGGCAAGGCCAGGCTGATCGACAATGTGGAAGTTTCCTCATTTATTCCCTGAAAATTTCCAAATTCGTTCACTTTGATTTGTATCGCAGATTGGCCCGAGCGCTCTTACACAACAGCCCCTCAGGCACGTATTGGCTGGTCTGATAGCGATCACAACACTCCAAACGCCGCTGTGAGACGTTTCACAGACGTAACGTACCCGGCAATGTTGTGTGAGACCTCAGGCAGAGACAATGTGTTACCTGCCACTACGCTGCGATACATACGAGGCTCTATGTCTATCCAGGCCAACATATTCGGTCGCGCTCTGCCGCAGATCGTCGAGGCTATCTACGATTCGATTGCCGATGTCGGGCGTTGGCAGTCGACACTCGAGGCGATCTGCAAATTGGCGATTGGCCGGCTTGCCATGCTGGCAGTCGTCGACACATCAAGCAACTCCGCCCGGTTTTCGATGTCCTGCGGCGACCCTGCACTGCTTGAGCCGCTGCAGCGCGACTACGCCTGCGAAGTGCCTTTCTTAAAGGCGCTGCCGAAGATGGACATCGACATGCCGTTCACCGTCGATAGCGTTTATGCGCTGCAAGGCCCCGATGCCCGGCAGAACTGGATCGAAAGCCGCATCGTGCGCGAGTGGGTGGAACCCAACCGTCTCGACGATTTCTTCTGGGTGGCGCTGATGAAGCAGCCGACCCGCACCGGCACGCTGATGGTGGTGACCGACAAGGACAGACCGCAGATTTCAGCCAGGGATATCGACCTGATTTCCACGCTCGCACCACATGTCCGCCGAGCGGTGACCATCGGCGACCTGTTCGAGGCCGAGCGGCGCAAGGCTGACATCTTTGCCTCGATCATCGAGAGCCTCGACCATCCGGTGCTGATCGTCGCCGACGACATGCAGATCATTTTCGCCAACCCGGCAGCCGAAGCGCTGCTCGCGCAAAACACCTCAGTGTCCTCGGTTCGCGGCCAGCTCTCCTTCACCTATGCCAATGCCAACACAGCGATCGGCAGCGCCGTCCAGCTCGGCACGCGAAACGAATTCGCGCTCGGACCTTCCGGCATCAACATTCCCCTGGCGAGGGCCATGGCTCCGGCGGTGGCGCATGTCATGCCGCTGGCGCGACGCGACATTTCGGCCCGCATGTCGCAACGCGCCGCCGCCGCCATCTTCATTGCCGCTGCCGGCGCCGCACCGGTGCCGGCGCTGGAGGCGATCGCGGCACTGTTCGGCCTGACCGCGGCGGAAAAGCGTGTCGCCGGCCATGTCGCCGCCGGATTGACACGGCGTGAAATCGCGGCTGCCAGCGGCGTCTCGGATGGCACCGTCAAATCACAACTGGCGACGATCTTCGACAAGACCGCCACCGGCGACCAACGAGAGCTGGCGCTCCTGATGCGCGAATTGACGCCGCCGCTGCACGCGATCTGATTTCTTGCGCCCGGCCGGTTCCGGTGACGCTAGCCGATAGCCTTCTCGAAGATCAGCGCCGGCAATCCCGAGCCGCCACCGCAATCGGTGGTGCTGCCGGCCGGCAGAAAGCCTTTCGAGAGGTAGAAGTCGATGGCCGGTTTGTTGGCTTCTTCGACCTCGACGCGCAAGATGTTCGCTTCGGGAAAGCTGGCCTCGACCTCGTCCAGCAAGGCCTGGCCGATGCCTTGCCTCTGGCAGGCGGGCAGCACATAGAGCTGGTTCAACAGCACGATCTTTGGATCCGTAGTAGCGGCGGCGAAAGCCATGCCGCCAATGCGCTTGCCGTCATCGGCGACCAGCAACTCGGAATTCGGCCGCGTCAGCCGCGCCTTGAGCGAGGCGATCGAATGCCAGTCGTCGGTGATTTCGGTCACCCGTTTGGCGCCATAGATCGCATCGTAGGTCGCGTGCCAGGTTTCGACCAGCAACGCGCGGATGGCGGCAAGGTCGCGTTCCCCGGCGGTGCGGACGAACATCTATTCGATGCCGAGCTTGGCCTTGACCAGGTCGTTGACCGCCTGCGGGTTGGCCTTGCCGCCGGTTGCTTTCATCACCTGGCCGACGAACCAGCCGGCCATGGTCGGCTTGGCGCGGGCCTGTTCGACCTTGTCGGGGTTGGCGGCGATCACCTCGTCGACCGCCTTCTCGATGGCGCCGGTGTCGGTGACCTGCTTCATGCCGCGGCTTTCGACCAGCTGGCGCGGATCGCCGCCCTCGTTCCAGACGATCTCGAACAGATCCTTGGCGATCTTGCCGGAGATGGTGCCTTCCTTGATGAGGTCGATGATGCCGCCGATCTGGCCAGGGTACATCGGCGACTCCTCTATCGTTTTGCCAGCTTTATTCAGGGCGGCCATAAGATCGTTGATCACCCAGTTTGCCACAACTTTGGCATCTCTAACTGTGATCTCCCCCGGAGCCTTCTTTTGATGCAATTGGCCGGGAAAAACCTCCAGATCACTAGGTCTAACGACGCGTTCGAAATAATCGGCGATCGGCTTTTCCGACACAAGGATCGAGGCGTCGTAGGTCGACAGCCCCAGCGAAGAGATCAGCCGCGCCTTCTTGTCGTCGGGCAGTTCCGGCAACTCCTTGGCCAGTGCATCGACATAGGCCTGGTCGAATTCCAGCGGCAGAAGATCGGGATCGGGGAAGTAGCGGTAGTCATGCGCCTCTTCCTTGGTGCGCATCGAGCGCGTCTCGCCCTTGACGGCGTCGAACAGCCGCGTCTCCTGGTCGATCTTGCCGCCATCCTCGAGGATGGCGATCTGGCGGCGCGCCTCGAACTCGATGGCCTGGCCGATGAAACGGATCGAGTTGACGTTCTTGATCTCGCAGCGCGTGCCGAATTCGCCGCCCGGCTTGCGCACCGACACGTTGACGTCGGCGCGCATCGAGCCTTCGTCCATGTTGCCGTCGCAAGTGCCGAGATAGCGCACGATGGTGCGCAGCTTGGTGACGTAGGCCTTGGCCTCGTCTGCCGAGCGCATGTCGGGCTTGGAGACGATCTCCATCAGCGCCACGCCCGAGCGGTTGAGATCGACATAGGACATGGTCGGATGCTGGTCGTGCATCGACTTGCCGGCGTCCTGTTCCAGGTGCAGGCGCTCGATGCCGATCTCGATGTCCTCGAACTCGCCCTGCCGGTCGGGGCCGACCGAAATGACGATCGTGCCTTCGCCGACGATCGGCTGCTTGAACTGCGAGATCTGGTAGCCCTGCGGCAGATCGGGATAGAAGTAGTTTTTCCGGTCGAACACCGACTTGTGGTTGATCTGCGCCTTCAGTCCGAGACCGGTGCGGATCGCCTGCTTGACGCATTCCTCGTTGATGACCGGCAGCATGCCGGGCATGGCCGCGTCGACCAGGCTGACATTGGCGTTGGGCGCCGCGCCGAAAGTCGTCGACGCCCCGGAAAACAGCTTTGCTTCCGAAGTCACCTGCGCATGGACTTCGAGGCCGATGATGATCTCCCAATCGCCGGTGGCGCCGGGGATAAAACGTTTGGCGTCGGGCGTGCGGGTATCGATGAGGGTCATGGTGGCCTGCGTACTTTGAATTCTCGGATATGCATAAGACGCATATTTGGATGTGAAACTTCGCTAGTGCAAACCGCCAAAAGAGACAAGGCCAAAGCCGCATGCCGGCCTTTTCAGCCGCTTTCGCCTAAAAACTGAGCGAAGGAAGGCGGTTTCATCTTGCGATGGCGGCCCCTACCGCATCACAAGGCGCGGACTGCAACTCGTCCGCTCCGAACTCGACAACCGATAGGGCAAAATACCGCCGGCCGGCATTCCGGCCGGCGGTTTCTTATCGCGGGTCAGGCCGTAGCGATATAGGCCCTGATTTCGTCAGCCTCGCGTTCGACATCCTCTATACGACGCTTGACCACGTCGCCGATCGACACGATGCCATCGAGCATCCCGTCCTTTTCCACCGGCAGATGGCGGAACCGGCCCCGGGTCATGATCTCCATCACCTCGTTGACCGTGTGGTTCTCGTTGCAGATCTTCACTTTCGGCGTCATCGCCGAGCGCACCGCAATATCAAGTGCGGCAGCGCCTTCCTTGGCAACCACCCGCACGATGTCACGCTCGGAAAGGATGCCGACGATCTTGTGATCGCCATTGGTGATGACCAGTGCACCGATCTTGTGGTCGGCCAGGATTCGAATGGCTTCGCTCAGCTTTTCATTCGGCCCGAGCGTGAACACGTCATGGCCTTTTTTCTCGAGAATTGCCTTAACCGTCATGGCGTCCTCCTCCTCCTGCTTGGCTAGCCAGCTCCCCCCTGACCGGCTTCACATAAGAGTGAACATCGTGCGCCGTGATCGGTTGCTTTTCAAGTGTGCTGGTCGTCAGGGATTTCCCATTCAGGCGCCTGCCAGCGCCGGTCGAACCAGCGCAATCCGAAGAAGCCGGCAACGAGGCCGCCAATATGCGCCTCCCAGGCGATCTGGCCGGCCTCGCCGAGCCCGAGGCCGTAAAGGCCGGTGACAAGATTGATGATCATCCAGGCGCCGAGAAAGTTGACAACGCCGCGCATGCGCAGAACGATTGCGATCGGCAGCACGGGGCCGGCAAAGGCAGCCCCGCCGGACCAGCGGTCGGTACGGAACCCGAAACGCGCCGCCGCACCCATCATGCCCGATATCGCGCCGGAAGCGCCGACTAGCGGCGCCTCACCAAATGGGTGGACCGCCCAGAACAGCACCACCGCGGCCAATCCGGTGACGGCGAAAAACAACGCGAACCGGAACCAGCCAAGACGGTTGGCCAGCGGCGAACCGAAGGCGGCCAATGCAACCATGTTGATGGCAATATGGGCAAGGCCGCCATGCATGAAGGCATAGGTGAAAGGACGGGTGAAGAGGAACCAGTCGAAGCCGTATTGCCCGGTGTAGAGGACAGGAATGAAGGCCCCGTCGGTGAGCAGCGTTATCTGCTGCTCTTCGGTCAGCACATATTGCTGCAACAGGAAGACGGCCACACAGATGCCGATCACCGCCAGCACCACCGGTGGCAGGTTGAACACCGGCTCGCGACGCGGCGGCGGCGCCTCCTCGGTCTGTTCGGTCTCGGTGGGGCTTATCGGTTCGCTCATTCACTTGGGTCCAGGGATTCGTTCCGCGAGCTTTAGAGCAAGGATGCTTCGGTTGAAACTGCCCTGCATCCTCTAACACCTCGCATGGCGCGCTCCAGCGCGGCGTCAGGTGATGACAGCACAAATCGCGCTGTCCCCGATGGCAGAGCCAGGCAGGCGGCATATCTTCTCACCTTGGCCTCGACGGGTTTAGACTAAAAAAATCGTTGGCCCTGTCGGCCAGGCCCGCGCTCCGCCGTCCTTGATGAAAGGGACGCAATCGGGAGGAGAAAATGCCGGAAAAAATCCTCGTGCTCATCGGCACGAAAAAAGGCGCCTTCATCGCCGAGAGCGATGGCAAGCGCGGGTCGTGGAAGCTGCGCGGTCCGTTCTGCGAGCACTGGCCGATGAACCATGTCGTCGGCGACCCCGAGACCGGCGCGATCTACGGCGCCGGCGGCAACGAATGGTTCGGTCCGGCGGTCTGGAAGTCGGACGACCTTGGCCAGACCTGGACGCATTCCAGCGAGGGCTTGGCCTATGCGGCTGGCGAGGAACCGGTCAAGGCGGTGTGGAGCCTCGCCAGGCGCAACGGCAGCCTCTATGCCGGCGTGCAGCCGGCCGGCCTGTTTCGCTCCGACGACGGCGGGGCCACCTGGAGCCACATCGAGGGTCTGCAGCATCACCCAAGCCGCAAGGACTGGAATCCAGGTGGCGCGGGCCTCATCCTCCATTCCATCGTCACGCACCCCAGAGACGAGGCGCAGATCTGGGTGGGCATCTCGTCCGCAGGCGTGTTCTACACCTGGGACGGCGGCAAGACGTGGGAGCCGCGCAACCGTGGCACCCGCGCCGACTTCCTGCCCGAAGGACAAAACTATCCAGAATTTGGCCAGTGCGTGCATTGTCTGGTGATGGCGCCCAGCAAGCCCGACCGGCTCTACCAGCAGAACCATTGCGGCATGTACCGCTCCGACGATGGCGGCAAGAACTGGCAGAGCATCGAGAAGGGCCTTCCCTCGACCTTCGGTTTTCCTGCGGCCACGCATCCGCGCGACGCCGACACGCTCTTCCTTCTGCCGCTCAACGGCGACAGCGCCGGCCGTTACGTGCCGGACGCGAAGGCGGCGGTCTGGAAGACGGAGGATGCGGGCGCCACATGGCTCGACGAGCGCAAGGGTCTGCCGCAGGAGAACTGCTATGCGGGCGTGTTGCGGCAGGCTATGGCGACCGACAGCCTCGAGCCGGCCGGAGTCTATTTCGGCACCAGCGGCGGCTCGCTCTTTGCCAGCGCCAACGAAGGCGAAGACTGGTCGGAGATCGCTCAGCACCTGCCCACGATTCTGTCCGTCGAGACGATGGTGGTGGGAGAGTAGGGCAAATGTCGAACAACCCCGCCCGCAGTGTGCACCATGTTATCGCGCGGCTCCCGGGCGTGCTCATCGACCTGTTTCCTGGCGCGCCGCGCCGGGTCGAACTGCCGGCCTCGACTGTGAAGGAAATGATCGACGGGCTGGACGCGCTCTGGCCCGGCATGCGCGACCGGATGTGCGATTCCCGCCCTGCCATCCGCCGCCATATGAACGTTTTCGTCGATGGCGAGAAGGCAACCCTGGAAACCAGGCTCGCGCCCGGCACCGAGGTTTTTATCCTGACGGCAATCAGCGGCGGTTAGGCCAGGGAAGACAGGTAGCCCACCCTCCCGACGATATCTCCTGGCCGTAAGCGAGGGAGAGGAGAAGGGATCAGTTGGAGGGATCCAGCTGGTGGCAGCCGCGTTCATCGCTCGCCAACGGCAGGAAGCTTGGCGTCGAGACGCCTCGACCGCTTCGAAGCCATTGGCAAATGTTGCTGTTGGCTGGCCGCAACGCATCTCGACCGCGAATCACCGGGCGTGAATCAAAAAGAAGCCGTCCAAGGTTTCCCTTGAACGGCTGGTCGAGCCCCCTTGCTCCCCTAAAACTTTGACCGAAGTGCTGTTGGTCGTCGCTAAAACGACCGCTTCTGGAGTGGTTTTTGTGTGCCACGACGGCCGTCGGCGCGCAACGTAAACCACTTGTTAACCTTAACGTCCCCGACCCGTGAACAAGTGTTAACGACGCTGGCACGCATCCTGCTCCGGAACGCATGTAGGTCATCGGAGGGCGCCCTTTCTGTTCACCGATGGGACCATCAGACGGCAGATTGCGCGGAGTTGCATACCATGAACCAGAACGGATCAATCACGCTGTTCCATTATTGGAACCGACTGCGTGATGGACGTGCTGCGCCAAAGCGTTCGGAGGTCGAACCGGCCGATATCAAGGCGCTTTTGGCCGACACCTTCATCCTGGAAAAGGATACGCGCGGCGAAGCGGTGTTCCGGCTTGCCGGCACCAGGCTTTGCGCCGGCTACGGCCGCGAACTCAAGGGTTTTTCGTTTCCCTCGTTGTGGCGCGCGAAGGACCAGCGGCTGGTGTCGCGGCTCATTCACGGAGTTTTCGAGCAGAAATCCGTGGTGCTCATCACCTATGAGGGGTTCAGCCGCAACGGCCGTTCCAACCGCTTCGAACTGCTTGCCTTGCCTCTCGACGGCGGCGTCGAGAACCCGCGCTGCCTCGGCGTCGTCAGCGCCGTCGAAAAGCCGTTCTGGCTGGGCGCCGACCCGATCACCGACGCGCTGATCGACGCCATTCGCGTCATCGATCCCGACAAGGAACCGATGTTCCTGAAAAACCGGCCGGAAATACCGGTTCCCTCACTGGCTCCCACCGAGCTCGACGCCCCGGAGACCATCTCGGCGCTCGGCCGGTCGCGTCGCATCCGCCACTTGGTCGTGTTCGACGGTGGGCGTGGGGAATAATGCATGGCGCTCAAAAGTGACCCCGGACTGGCCCCCGATTTTGAGAAAGCGACATGCATAATGACAAAGGCCTGAAGCGAGTCGCCTGAATCCATTCAAACGCGACGCGCTTTAGGCTCAAATCCAGGGCCTGGCTTTAAGTATTGGCGACCCGCTTTTCCCCTTTGTTAACCTGATTTGCTGTAGCGTTTCGGCGTGAAGTTCCACGCACGGCGCGGGAATGCCAAGGGGTGTAGGCAGTCATGAGGTCAGCGGCGGTCGAATATGCGCCGTCCCGCGCCGAAAGGCGTAACTTTCAGCGCGTCCGGGTCAAGATCTACGGGCGCTTCATGCTGGAGGACCGCACCGAACACCCCTGCCAGGTGGTCGACATGTCGCCGGGCAACGTCGCGCTGCGCACCGACCGTGTCGGCATGCCGGGCGAAAAAGTCATTGCCTATATCGATCATATCGGCCGCATCGAGGGCGTGGTGACGCGCACCTCGCAGGACGGCTTTGCCATGACCGTCATTGCCTCGGATCGCAAGAAGGACAAGCTTGCCGCGCAGTTGACCTGGCTCGCCAACAAGCACGAGCTCGACCTGCCGGAAGATCGCCGCCACGAACGCGTGGCGCCGCGCAACCCGACCAGCGTGCTGCAGCTCACCGACGGGCGTCAGTACCAGTGCCGCATCATCGACCTGTCATTGTCGGGCGCGGCGGTCGAGATCGACGTCAAGCCGGCGCTCGGCATCCAGGTGACGCTCGGAACCATGCGTGGCCAGGTGGTGCGTCATTTCGAGGACGGCGTCGCCATCGAATTCGCTGTCATCCAGCGCCCGGAAACGCTTGATTCCGAGTTCAACGCGCCGCGCGCCTGAACGATCGGCAACACGCAGCAAAAACGAACCGGCCCTTAGCGGCCGGTTTTTTGTTGCCCGGCATTCCATCTGGTTCTTCTTCTGGAGCAATTCCAGGAAAAGTGTGAAGCGGTTTTCCCGGGAAAAGCGCGTAGCGCTTTCCCTTGGGAATTGCTCCAAAACAAAGAGTTAGAGCGGGTCGCCGTGTTCCGTGAAACGGTGAACTGCTCTAGCGGTGCGGCACGTCGCAAATCCATGGCTCCACCCGGAATCCGAGCCCCCGACACCGCGGTTTTGCGTCGAGATCTGAACGATTTTATATTAAAATAGATCAAATTTTACGCTTATTCTATTGAGGTTTTACTCAATGTCTACTTCGCGTTTTTGCGTCAAATAAATCCAACGCTGCCATTGTCTTCTCAAACGGGGAGACTGACCAAATGGCGAAGACGTGGGGCAAGCTGTTGCTCTTGGCAATGGCGATGCAGCTTTCCGCTTGGGGAACGGCGGAAGCAGCGGGGCCGGCCTACATGCACACTGGCGGCCGCACCACACAGCCGGTTGGTCACTACGAATTCTGCCAGAAGCTGCCGCAGGAATGCGCGCAGCGGACACCGAAGCAGGCGCCGGTCGAACTGACCCGCAAGCTGTGGGCGGCAATCGTCAACGTCAACAATTCGGTCAACACCCGGATCGTTCCGCGCACCGACATGGAAATGTGGGGCAAGGAAGAGGTCTGGTCCTATCCCGACAGCGGCTTCGGCGACTGCGAGGATTATGCGCTGGAGAAGCGCCGCGAATTGATGGCGCTCGGCGTTCCCGCCGGCAATCTGCTGATGACGGTAGCGCGCCAGCCGAACGGCGACGGCCATGCCGTGCTGACCGTGCGCACCAGCCTCGGCGAGTTCATACTCGACAATCTGGAGTCCAAGGTGCTGTCCTGGACCGACACCGACTACACCTACCTGAAGCGCCAGTCCGATCAGAATTCCGGCGTGTGGGTAACGATCAATGACGGCCGCGCCGACGCGGTTGCCAGCGTCCGTTAGGACGCGGGAACAAAAAAGCGTCCGCTAACGACGCCGAATAGGAAAACGCGCCCGCTCGGGGCGCGACGAGAAAGCCCGGTCGAGTCCCCACCCTCCCCGTCCCCAACGACCGGGTTTTAGGAGCCGGCCCCGTCCCCGGGCCGGCTCCACCATTTCTGGCGGTAACTCATTGAAATCTTGATAAATATCACGATCACAATAGCTTAGATTTCTGTTTGCTGCCCACCTCTGCTACAACAGCAAAGTTGCGCGAACCGCGGATCGGCAATGGGTTTGCCGGCTAGAGTTCGAAGCTCGAGAGTGCGCCAGCCGCAGGAAATGTCGCATGCCGACCGAACCCCGATCACCGCGCCTTGCGGTTCTTATCGACGCCGACAACGCTTCTGCCAAGATTGTCGACGGCCTATTCGAGGAGATTGCGAAGATCGGTGAGGCCAGTGTCCGCCGCATCTACGGTGACTTTTCAAACGCCCGGTCGAAGGGATGGGCTGACGTCCTGTCAAAGCATGCGATCATTCCGCAGCAGCAGTTCGCTTATACCACCGGGAAGAACGCGTCCGATATCACACTGGTGATCGACGCCATGGACCTGCTCCATAGCGGTCGCTTCGACGGCTTCTGCTTGGTTTCATCCGACAGTGATTTCACCCGGCTTGCTGCACGTATACGCGAACAAGGCGTTGATGTGTTCGGGTTCGGGGAGCAGAAAACTCCGGAAAGTTTTCGGCAAGCATGTCGCCGTTTCGTCTACATTGAAAATCTTTTGCGTGGCGTGGAGAACGTGCAAGACGCCGCGCCGGTAGCGAAGCCGCTGGAGATGAGCGTCGCAACGCCTATCCTGAGGAAGGTCATCGGCCAGATGGATAGTGAGGATGGTTGGGTGCTTCTCGGCACTTTCGGGAAGCAGCTCTTAAATCTCTTCTCCGACTTCGACCCTCGCACCTACGGCTTCAGCAAACTCAGCGAT
Source organism: Mesorhizobium sp. P2_F5 (assembly GCF_056403715.1). Taxonomy (NCBI): domain Bacteria; kingdom Pseudomonadati; phylum Pseudomonadota; class Alphaproteobacteria; order Hyphomicrobiales; family Phyllobacteriaceae; genus Mesorhizobium; species Mesorhizobium sp. P2_F5. Next base: position 55,408 of record NZ_JBFUEY010000028.1, read on the forward strand.
CTGGTGAGGAAGACAGCTGCGTTCGAGATCGAAAACCCCAAAGGTGGGGCTATGCGAATACGGGTCAAACCTGCACCAGCGAAGAAGGCCAGAAGCACGTCCGGGTGACTGCTATAGTTATCGGAAGGCTGCATTCCGAACCGTTTCCGGCTTTCGTCTCAGATTTGGTACAGAAAGGTATGTCGGTGTCAGTTCAACTCTACGCACAATATCGGCGAAYGCTGAAAGCCGCGCCGTTTTGCGCCGACTATGCCGACTACGAATGGTACAGATTGCCTAGCAGGATGCATATGTCACTGATGGCATATGGGACCATGCTTCAGGAATTTTCCAGCGAGATCGCAAACGAGATCAACGCCCTGATCAATTACGTCCATAGCTTGGCTGCGTGGGAAATGGTGTTGAGGCCTCTTGATGACAAAAGGCGCCTCTCGGCACTGGTCGAGTTGGTCGATCCGCTTGCAACCGTCGCATTAAATTTGCCCTATGCCATCCGCTCAAGATTCATTTTCGCAACCGCACATCTCACTCATCAAGCAAATCGCCTTCTTGATCCGCACGGGTGGGTAGACGATTTGGCTGCTGACGAGAAGATTGACTTTTCTGAAGCTGACCGATGCGGGGGCCAGTGGAAGAACTACAAGGCACTAAAGCGCTCGCTTGAGAGGATTTCAGCCAAAGACCATCAGGCCGCAACTAGGCATTTTCGTAACAAATACAATCATCGCATACCGCCTGGAATTGGACTTGGCCTCACCGGGATGGTTACCCGGCACCGGGATCCAAAGACCGGACAGACAAGATACGATTTTGGATTTACTCGGCCATTGAGCATTGAAGAGATCGTGCGACAGCTCTCGCAACAATGCGTCCTTTGTTACAAGGCGTTCGAGAAATTCAAAACCCTGATTGTTGAGCACCAAGTATTAATCCAAGCGAACTCGCGGCAACCTTAGCCAAGCCCGTGCCCCTCTGGCCAGCTTGCCAGGAGCGGCTGATCAAGGCCTCTGCGGTCAAATACACTTTCGGACGCAATGCGATGTTGGAAATCCCGGAAGATCGATGCGAGCGCCATCGCCTGTTCAAGGCGATCGACGATGCCTTCAAGGCCGGCGATTTCGTGGGCCTCGGCGTGGCCTTGGGCAGTTCGCCACGCTGGTTCGATGAGCGCATGCCATTCGAGCTCGGCCTCGGGCATCCGCTGGAATATGCGATCTATTGGAGCCCCATAGGCTTCATCTCGACATTGTTGCATGCGGGCTCGGATCCGAATTACGGGGATCACGGTGGGTTTCCGGCAATCATTGCTGCGCTGTCCACCGACCGAACCGACAGACTGGAAATCGTCCGGGTGTTGATCGACGGTGGCGCCGACCCCGACATGCGGGGCGTGAACGACTGGACGCCGCTTCACTATGCGGTGGCCATCCGCAGTGTCGATGCGATCCGCCTGCTTTTGGCGGCGGGGGCCAACCCGGCGCTGAAAACCCGGATTGATGACTGTACGACGCCCCTTGAGGAAGCCGACAATGCCGGCTTTGAAGCCGGCGCTTCATTGCTGCGCGATGCAATGGCCGGGCGCGGCTCCGACGGACGGTGAGTTGGGCGCAATGAACCGCCGGCGACAAGGATTGGCCGGCTGGCCTTACGTCTCTTTCAGCCCGGCCTTGAACCGCTTGCCGTTGGCGACATAGAGCGCGGCAGAGGCGCGCAGCCTGGCGACCGCGGCTTCGTCCAGCGTCCTGATTACCCGCGCGGGCGAGCCGACGATCAGGCAATTGTCGGGGAATTCCTTGCCTTCGGTTACCAGCGCGCCGGCGCCGACCAGTGAGTTCTTGCCGATCCTGGCGCCGTTGAGGACGATGGCGCCCATGCCGATCAGGCTGTTGTCGCCGATCGTGCAGCCATGCAGCAAAGCGCGGTGGCCGATGGTGCAGCCTTGCCCGATCGTCAGCGGAAAGCCGGGGTCGGTGTGCATCACCGTGTGCTCCTGGACATTGCTGTCGGCGCCGATGACGATTGGCTCATTGTCACCGCGGATGACCACGCCGAACCAGAAGCCGGCATTGCGGCCGACCTCGATGTCGCCGATCAACGTGGCGTCCGGCGCGATCCAGTTCGAGTCGGCATCCTCGAAACGGGGCGCCTTTCCGTCGATCGCATAGGTCGGCATTTTTAGTCTCCGATTCGTCTCAGGCCGAGACGAACCCTAAAACAATCCGAGGAAAACCGCGTGGCGGTTTTTCCTAGGGAAACCGCGTAACGGTTTTCAGTTCAAGACAAATACCGGGCCAGCGATTCCACCAAAAGCTGAGCCGCTCCGGGGGAGCCGACGCCCCAGGAGGCAATGGCGATCAGCACGATGCCCAGCGCCAGCGCCCAGGCCATCACGGTGCAGCCGCAAGACATCAGCATCAGCGTCGAAATGCGGCCTTCGCGCCGCGCATCGAGCGCATCGTTGGCGAGCATGAACGGCCCGGCGCAAGCGGTCGCGGCCAGCGAGCGCAGGATGTGCGACGGCGACACGTAGGGCTCGACAAACGCAAGCCGGCGGCCGGCCGCCAGTTCCATCACGGATCCGGTGAGCCCGCAGGCGGTGAGCCCGACGGCAAAAGCGAAGAGAACGGGCATCAGCAGGCTCATCTTTACCTTCCGTTTACCATGAAATCGCACAGTCGCGTCCAACAGCCGCGCTGCAAGGGCCATGCCGCGGCATGTGTGCCGTCCAAGGACAGGGGGCGGCGAAACTGGGGATTGCGATGAAGCAGGCAGCGACCGCCGAAGAATTCAACGTCGTCGATTCCGTGCTGATGAAGCGGGTGTTTTATGCCTTTGCGGCACTTGCGCTGCTGTCGCTGGCGATCAGCCTTGGCGGCAAATGGTTCGGCCGCTCGATCGCCATGGCCGGCTACACCGATGACACCACGGTCCACCGGGTGGTGATCGGCAACAATGTCATTGCCGTGCCGGCCAACGCCATCCGCTTCCTGCAGGCGCGCCGCGAAGGCATCGCTTCGCGCCTCGACCTCTATCTGCGCTATCCCCAGATGGAAGGTTACAGCGAAGCCGCCCGCGATGATTTCAACCACACGGGAACGGCCAAAAACATCATCTTCCTGTCGTTCGAGCAGCAGATGATGTCGCGCGACATGAGCGGCCGTTTCGCGCCGATCTACAGCGCGCTGATCAGCCAGCCCGGAACGCCCGGCCCCGGCGGCACGATGATTTACGGTTTCAACGAAAAATCGGGCTATCTCAACGAGGTGCTTGCGGTTGCCGGCCGCCCCGGCAAGGAGCCGTTCGTCGCCCGCTGCCTGAGCGGACCAAGTGCCGAGGAATCGCTGGCGCCCTGCGAGCGCGACATCCAGGTCGGCGACAGCCTCAGCCTTACCTACCGCTTTCCCCAGGAATTCCTGGGCAATTGGCAGGCGCTCGACGCGGCAATCGTCGCCGAGGCCACACGCGTCTTAAAGACGGGACGATAGCGGCCCCCTACTTTCGTCATCCACGGGCGGAGCGGGCGCGAAGCGATCGCGCAGACCCGAGGATCCATGCCGCGACTTTCAGGTGACGAAGCGGTGCAGAATTTGATGTTGGAAGTAGAGAAGGCAGTTCTGGACCGCCACATTCCTGGGCCGATGTCACGGCATTGATCCCAGGGTCTCCGCGACGCCGCTGCGCGGCTGCTTCGCCCTGGGATTGTTTGAGAAGGATCGGTTAGTTTGGCGGCCGGGACTGCGGCCCATCACAGCCAGCAGTCCCGGCGGCAGGCGACCGTCCCTAGGATCGGGCAACACCCGACGTCATCAAGGTCCCTGCCGTCTTTGTCCGCCATCGCTTGGAG
>NZ_JBFUEY010000029.1:0-56815 GCF_056403715.1 Mesorhizobium sp. P2_F5
CAAGCTGGCAGGAGCACAAAGATCGATGACACCGGCCTGATCATTGTGACACAACCGCGGCTCGATCGGACGCACTCTGTCATCCACGCCAGAATCCCTGCCGACCCAGATCGCCTCGGCGGGTCCCATTACAGAGTCAGGCTCCTAGCCGGCGTTCCGTCGTCGACTTGATCAAAAGCCGCGCTGCGGCCGAAATCGTTGCAAAGTGCGCATTGCTTCCCATATTCCGGCCACGGGCTTGGAAATGCCGTTAAAGCATTGTATGGAGCCGCCTCCAAATCACCGGCCCTGATCGCCAGGGAGCGGCAGGGCTTGCCAGGATAAAATATGGAAACCGTACTGATCGTCATCCACCTCATGGTCGTGCTCGCCCTTGTCGGCGTGGTGCTGCTGCAGCGCTCCGAAGGCGGTGGTCTCGGCATTGGCGGCGGTTCCGGCTTCATGACCGCGCGCGGCGCCGCCAATGCGCTGACGCGGGCGACGGCGATCCTGGCCGCGGCTTTCTTCGTCACCTCCCTGACACTCTCGATCGTTGCCCGCTACGGCGAAAAGCCGATCGACATTCTCGACCGCGTACCGGCCGACAGCGGCAACGGCGTGCTCAACCAGTTGCCCGGCACGACGGCGCCGACGCCACCTGCCGGCACCACCGTACCGGCTGCGCCTTCGGGCAATGGCGCCGCCACGACGCCTCCGGCGACCACTCCCGCCACCACAGCCCCGGCGACTGCTCCGGTCCCAGCTCCGGCGACCGATTCGGCAACGCCGCCGGCTGCCAACGGCGTCACCTTGCCGGTCACGCCGCAGGTTCCGAACCAGTAGTCGGATAGGGTCAGATGCCGCGATCTGTTGTTGTTTCAACACAGTCGCGGCAAATGGCGCATGATCACGAAGATTCGACCACGCGTTCCGCTTGAGGCCCATCCGGCACTTCGATTATAGATTGCGCGCGGCACTTTCTGCGCCCTTGGGGGGCGCCGGGCGACGCCGTGGGCAACAAGCATTGAACGATCGGATCTTCGCCATGCAGCTTCGCAGCTTCATTTTCATGGGGTTTTGTGCCGTACTCGGCATGAGCTCCGCGGCCTTCGCCGGCACTCCGGCAGTGACTTCACCGCAGGCGGTTGGCAAAACCGCTGTCATCAACGTCGCCGCCAAAAGCGATGCGGCGCAGTTGAAGCTTCTCAAGAAGAAGAAAAACCCGAGCTCGGATGATCTGGCTCAGATCAGCAAGCTCGAAGACAAGATCGCGGCCGACAAGGCGGCTGCCGGCGCCAAGGCGCTCGAGGCCCGCAAGCTGGCCATGCGCGATGCGGCGAAAGCCAAGGCCGACGCCCAGCGCCAGGCATTCCTGGCCAGCAAGGGCAAGCCGGTCGCGGTCGCCGACGCCAAGCCGGGCAAGAAGACCACCAAAATCATCGTGCCAGTTGATCCGATTGCGCCGATCGAGCCGATCGAGTCGGCCGAACCGCTTCCGGCCGAAGCGATGAACGTCGCGCTGACCGGCAACAATGGCGAATTGCGCAGCGAGGCCCCTGGCCAGAAGCCGCAGAGCGGCGGGCTTTTCGCCGGCCTGTTCGGCGGCACATCTTCTGCCTCCTCGATTGCCTATCTCCCCGAAACGCGGGCGCTCGACCAGGCTCTGGAGAAGCGGCAAGCCAAGAAGCAGTTCAAGGTGAAGCCTGAGTTCGTGCCGCAGGAAGTCGAATTCTCCGGCTACAGCGCCGGCACGATCGTCATCGATACCAGCGCGCGCCGCCTCTACCTCGTTGAATCGGCTTTCACCGCCCGCCGCTACGCCATTGCCGTCGGCCGCGAAGGCCTGCAGTTCAAGGGCACGGTTGCCGTTGGCGACAAGCAGGAATGGCCGCGCTGGATCCCGACGCTCGACATGCAGAAGCGCGAGCCCAAGCACTATGGCCAGTACAAGGACGGCATGCCTGGCGGTGGTCAGAACCCGCTCGGCGCCCGCGCCATCTATCTCTATGACGGCAAGAAGGATACGCATCTGCGCATCCACGGCACCATCGCGCCGCAGTCGATCGGAACCAGCGCCTCCAATGGCTGCTTCCGCATGATCAACGAGCACGTCATGGACCTCTACAGCCGCGTCAGGGTTGGCACCAAGGTCGTCATCATCTGACGTCCTCCTAATCCTGCCGAAGGGGCCGGCTTCCGCCGGCCCTTTTGTTTTGACTAAGAACAACAGTCTCGAACCTCGGGACTATCGCGCCTTCTTTGGAAAAAGCCTCGGCGGCGGTTTTTTCTCTGGCGGAATCAATTCGGCCGCGTTAAGCGATGACTCCCATGGCGCGATATGTATTCATCACAGGCGGCGTGGTTTCCTCACTTGGAAAAGGCATTGCCGCAGCGGCCCTTGGGGCTCTCTTGCAGGCGCGAGGCTATCGCGCACGCATCAAAAAGCTCGACCCCTACCTCAATGTCGATCCCGGAACGATGTCGCCTTACCAGCATGGCGAGGTCTTCGTCACCGATGACGGCGCCGAGACCGATCTCGATCTTGGCCACTATGAGCGCTTCACCGGCCGCTCGGCCAATCAGCAAGACAACATCACCACCGGCCGCATCTATAAGAACATCATCGAGCGCGAGCGGCGCGGCGACTATCTCGGCGCCACCGTGCAGGTCATTCCGCACGTCACCGACGAGATCAAGCATTTCGTCCTCGACGGCAATGACGACTATGATTTCGTGCTGTGCGAGATCGGCGGCACGGTCGGCGACATCGAGGCGATGCCGTTCCTGGAAGCCATCCGCCAGCTCGGCAACGACCTGCCGCGCAACAACGCCGTCTATGTGCATCTCACCTTGATGCCTTACATCCCGACGGCCGGCGAGTTGAAGACCAAGCCGACCCAGCATTCGGTCAAGGAACTGCGCGGCATCGGCATTGCGCCCGACATCCTGCTCGTGCGCGCCGATCGCGCCATCCCCAAGGAAGAGCGCAGAAAACTGTCGCTGTTCTGCAATGTGCGCGAGAGTGCGGTCATCCAGGCGCTCGACGTGCCGCACATCTATGACGTGCCGATGGCCTACCACAAGGAAGGCCTTGATTCGGAAGTGCTGGCCGCCTTCGGCATCGATCCGGCGCCGAAGCCGCGCATGGAGCCCTGGCAGGCGGTGTCCAACCGCATCCACAATCCGGAAGGCGAGGTCACCATTGCCGTCGTCGGCAAATATACCGGCCTCAAGGACGCCTACAAATCGCTGATCGAGGCGCTGTCGCATGGCGGCATGGCCAACCGCGTCAAGGTCAAGCTCGACTGGATCGAAAGCGAGATCTTCGAGAAGGAAGACCCGACGCCGTGGCTGGAAAAGGTGCATGGCATCCTGGTTCCGGGCGGCTTCGGCGAGCGTGGCTCGGAAGGCAAGATCCTGGCGGCCAAATTCGCGCGTGAGCGCAAGGTGCCGTATTTCGGCATCTGCTTCGGCATGCAGATGGCCTGCATCGAGGCGGCGCGCTCGCTGGCCGGCGTCGAGCATGCCTCGTCGACCGAATTCGGCCCGACCGACGAGCCGGTCGTCGGCCTGATGACCGAATGGCTGAAAGGCAACATGCTGGAGAAGCGCCGGGAGACCGGCGACCTCGGCGGCACCATGCGGCTCGGCGCCTATCAGGCCGAGCTCACCAAGGGCTCGAAGATCGCCGAGATCTACGGCGACACCCAGATTTCCGAGCGCCACCGCCACCGCTACGAGGTCAATGTCGACTACAAGGAGCGGCTGGAAGATTGCGGCCTGGTGTTTGCCGGCATGTCGCCCGACGGCGTGCTGCCGGAAACGGTCGAATATCCTGACCATCCCTGGTTCATCGGCGTGCAATATCATCCGGAGTTGAAGAGCCGGCCGCTTGAGCCGCATCCACTGTTCGCCAGTTTCATCTCGGCTGCGGTGGACCAGTCGCGGCTGGTCTAGGCTGCCGGCGGGGGTTCGCAGCTGATGCAAACCTATGTCGCGCTGCTCTACAGCATCATCCTCGGCGAAGGCCGCCGGGTCGTCATGGCCGACCTCAAGGCGATGGCCGAAAGCCTCGGGCTGAACAATCCCCGCACACTGGTCGCGACCGGCAATCTGGTCTTCGAGGCGCGGGCGAGCGATATCGCCAAGCTGGAACAGCGGCTCGAAACGGCCTTCGAAAAAACCTTCGGCCGCCATGTCGTCATCATCGTGCGCACTGCCGAGGACTGGCTGAAGCTCGCCGCCGGCAATCCGTTCCCGGCCGAGTCGGCTGAAACCGGCGATCAGGTGGCGGTGCGCATCATGCGCAAGCCTGCGCCTGCCGATGCAGCCGCGGCGCTCCAGGCCTATGCCGCCGAAGACGAGAAGGCGGCTTCGGTCGGCGGTGACATCTGGGTCGTCTTTTCGCGCGAGCGGCCAAGCTCGCGGCTGTTAGCGGCAATGAACCACAAGCGCATGGGCATCGGCACCGCGCGCAACTGGAACACGGTGCGCAAGCTGGCTGAGATGGTGGAGCAGTAGGCAGTAGGCAGTAGGCAGTAGGCAGTAGGCAGTAGGCAGTAGGCAGTAGGCAGTAGGCAGTAGGTCTCTATTCCCTGGCACCTACTGCCTACTCCCTCATTTCATGCCTTTGCCGTCTTCGCCCCAGCGCCGAGCGCCATGGTGCGCAGCACGTAGTAGATGGCGCCTGCGATCGCGACGCCGAAGAACCAGCCATAGACGCCCCACCAGGACGGCAGCCAGTTGGTGAAGTTGGGCAGGATCGACGAGAAGATTGCGCCGATGCCGGCGGCGATGAAGGCGTTGACGTGCCAGCCGCCCTGGAAGCGGAACTCGCCGTCCTCGCGATACAGCGCCTCGACATCGACCTCGCCTTTGCGGATCAGATAGTAGTCGACCATCATCACGCCGAAGATCGGCCCCATCGTCGCGCCGATGATGTTGACGAAGGAGGCGGCGCTGCCATCCCATGGCGCGAAGGGGTAGAGCACCAGCGCGATCAGCGCCGCGATGTAGCCGCCCTTCTTGAAGTCGATCTGGCGCGGGAAGACGTTGGAGAAGTCGAAGGCTGGCGAGACGAAGTTCGCCACCACGTTGATTCCGAGCGTCGCCACGGCGAAGGTTAGCGCGGCAAGTGCTGCCAGGAACCAGCTGTCGAACTTGGCCGAGATCTGGTCGGGGTGCAGCAGCACTTCGTGATAGACGTCGTAGGCGGCGATGGTGGTGACGCCGGCGACCAGCGAGAACAGGATGAGGTTGACCGGCAGACCCCAGATGTTGCCCTTGCGCAGCGACGCTTGGTCCGGCGCATAGCGGGCGAAATCGCAGAAATTGAGATAGAGCGCCGAGAAATAGGTGACCCAGATGGCGGCGACCGCAAACAGCGCCGTCCATGAGCCAGGCGTGCCCGGCACGCCGGCGTCCTTGGTCTTCTCCAGCAATACGTCCATCGGAATGTCGCTGGTGAAGGCGAAGGTTCCGGCTTTGACGCAGAGATAGATCGCCAGGATCAGCATCATCACCCACACCGCCGGACCAGCCCAATCCTGGAAGCGGCGCACTGTTTCCATGCCGCGCTGGATGATCAAGAGCTGCAGCGCCCAGATGACGACGAAGCAGATCACTTCCAGGCCGCTATGGCCGAGGAAATGCGTGTTGGCGTTGAAATCGGCGAACCATTGCGAACGGATCAACAGCGCCACGATCGCGCCGGAGGCGGCCGCCGTCTGCGCGCCGTACCAGAAGCAGGCGACGATGGCGCGCACCAGGGCCGGAATGTTGGCGCCCCAGATGCCGAAGGAGGCGCGCGCCAGAACGGGGTAGGGCACGCCGGTCTTCACGCCGGCATAGCCGACCATGTTCATCAGCACGTAGATGATCAGTGAGCCGATGCCGATGGCAATGATGAAATTGACGAAGCCGCCGCAAAACAGGAACAGGCTGGCAGCGAGGTAATAGCCCCACAGGCTGTGAACGTCCGACGTCCAGACGTTGAAGATCGAGAATGGCCCCCAGTTCCGCACCTTCGCCGGAGCGAGGTCCTCATTGTAAAGGCCAGGCGATGCGCCTTGTATTGTCACGGTGAATTCCTCCCCTTTTGCCGAACGCACCTCCATGCGTTGGCTGCGCAGGTTAGGCCTGACGCAGGGGAACCGGCAAGCAATCCATTTGCCGGCTTTGGCCTGAAAGATATTCAACGAGAATCGCGCTTATCGATCGGCCTTTGTCGGAGACGGGGCGCAATCGCGGCGGCCTTGATTCGAGCCGCTGGCGACCGCGATCAGGATGCTTTGCGGGCGAGGGCCGGTGACGCGTCAAAATTGGCGGCAAGCCAAGCTATGGCGCGGGTGACGTCATCGAGCCGGTATTGAGCGAGGGTAGAGCCGCGCGGCCTGACCCGGATCGAGATGCCGCCGGCTTCGTTGATCGCCTCGAAACCGTTTTCGTCAGCGGTATCGTCGCCGAGGAAAACCGGCCGCCTCCCGGCAAAGGGCTGGATGGCCATGAAGCGCCGCACGGCAGCGCCCTTGGCCGCCTCGAGCGGCATGAGTTCGACACCGGCATTGCCTGGAATGACCCGGTATCCCTTGGGAAGTTCGGCCAATGCCTGCTCGACAAGCTGGGTGGCCCTGGCTAGCAGATGCGGCGTCGCCCGCGTATGGATGGCGAGGATCGGACCCTTGCGCTCGATATGAACCAGGCCGTCATCCAGCTCGGCTTCGATGGCGTCGGCCAGGGCAGCAATATCGGCGGGCGCATCCGCGGCGACGACCGGACCGTCCGGCGTCAGCCGGTGTTGCAGCCCATAGAGGCCGGCAACACGCAGTTTCAGCGGATGAAACAGGCGGTCGGCGACGTCAACCGAGCGGCCGGTGATGAAGGCAACGGCGCCGTCCAGCCGTTCGTCGATGGCGCCGAGCAGAGTGCGCAATTCGTTGCTGACGGAAACGGCGTCGGGATGAGCGGCGTGTTCCAGCAAGGTGCCGTCAATGTCGAGGAAAAGTGCCCATTGTCCTGCAGGCAGGTTGGGTGCGGTTGGCAGGCTTGTCATGACGCCACCTTGTGCTTGCGCTCGGCTAGCGAGACGATGTTGGTGTCGGTGTTTGCAGGCCACTCGCCGGCTCCTGTCGCTCGGTCGAGATCGCTGCGTTTGCGCAGCCGCGCCGCGTCCAGCAGCATGCTGCCGGCCCACCGATAGACATTGTTGTCGCGCACGTTCTCGCGCATGCGTCGCATGCGCTCGCGCTGTTCTTCCGCCGGCATGGTCAGGGCCTGCAGCAGCGCCTCGCTCATCATCGCCGCGTCGTAAGGGTTGACGATCAGCGCCTCCAGCAATTCGCGCGACGCGCCGGCGAAGGTGCTGAGCAAAAGCGTGCCCTGCTCGTCGTCGCGCGCGGCGACAAATTCCTTGGCGACGAGGTTCATGCCGTCATGCAGGCTGGTGACCATGCAGATGTCGGCAGCGCGATAGATTTCGTAGACTTGTTGCTGCGAGTGATGCTCGGCCACCATGATGACCGGCTTGTAGCCGTCACTGCTGCCATAGCGCAGGTTGAGGTCGTCGGCATGGCGCATGCATTCGTCATGCAGTTGCTGGTAGGCCGGCAGCGTGCCGCGGCTGGGCGCTGCGATCTGCAGGAAGACCAACTTGCCGATCCATTCGGGGTGCCGTGTGAACAGTTCGTCCAGCGCATGGAACCGGTCGAGAATGCCCTTGGTGTAGTCCAGCCGTTCGACGCCGATGCACAGCTTGACGTCCGGCCGCAAGCCGAACCTGTCACGCAGGCGGGTGCGGCATTCCTCGACCGTGGGCAGCTTCGCCAGAAGTTCGGCGGGCCATTCGATGGAGATCGGATAGGCGTGCACCAGCGTCGTCTGCCCGCCATAGGAGATCGCCGCATCGGCGCGTTCGATACGGCTTTCCAAGAAGCGATCGACGCTTTCGGTAAAATTGTTGGCGTGGAACTGGGTGTGGAAGCCGATGATCGAGCTGCCGAGCAGCCCCTCCAGGATGCGTTCACGCCAGGGGCAGATGCTGAAGACTTCGGAGTTCGGCCACGGGATATGCCAGAAGGTGATGATGATCGCCTCCGGCAGGCGCTCCCGGATCATGCGTGGCAGCAGCGCGAAATGGTAATCCTGAACCAGCACGATCGGCCGCTCGTTGCGCGCCTCTGCCACCACCGTATCGGCGAATTTGCGGTTGACGGCCTCGTAGGCCTCCCAGTCCGAGGCACGGAAGATCGGCCGGGTGAAGGCGATATGGCAGAGCGGCCACAGGCCTTCATTGGCAAAACCGAGATAGTAGCCCTGATATTCGTCCTCGCTCAACCACACACGGCGCAGCGTGTAGGACGGATTGTTCGGCGGCACCGGCACCCGGTCGTTGCCGTCGACGGTGAGACGATCCGCGCTGCCGCCGCCATAGGCGATCCAGGTGCCGCCGCAGGCGCGGGTGATGGGCTCCAGCGCCGACACCAGACCGCTGGCCGGCACGACAAGCTCGACGCCATTGTCCTTGACGTTATGGATGTAAGGCTCGCGGTTGGAGACGACGATGACCTGCGCATCCGGCAGGTCGTCGGCGAGGATCTTGCGCAAGGTTTCGGGTGACCATGTCACAAGGGCTGCGTCGACGGACTGGCCGTTCTTTTCGAACTCGCGCATGACCTTGCGCGCCGCTTCTTCCGCCGCCACATCCTCGCTCACCGTTCGAGCGACTGGTGGATGGCTGCCGCGCTGCCGGGATATCGAAAACAAAACGGCAAGGGCGGATAGACCGAGGCTTGCCAGGATCACGATCCAGAGCATGTCGACGCCATAATTTATCATTGAAGTGCCAATCTCCGCCTTCGGCGGTCAGTCTTCTTCGTTGAATTTGAACACGCTCGCCGGCGGCTGGCCGCCGGCAGCTGTCATTTTGCAACGCACAAAACTGCGATCGGTTCCCGCGAAAATGATCCAGCTCAGCTTCGCACGATCAGCGGAACCAGTCCTTCATGGCGGTCGGCGAGAAAGGCGACGACGCGGTCGCCGACGCGCTGGAAAGTCAGATCGACTTTCTTTTCGCCGACACCCAGATGCCTGAGCGTCAGCGTGTCGATGCCGATCGGCAGCCTCGGCCGCGTGACGTGGATTTCGCCGTTCCAGCCGTCGATTTCCAGGCCGAGGCAGGCCTGCATCAGCATGAAGGCCGAGCCGGCCGACCATGCTTGCGGCAGGCAGGCGACGGGATAGGCGATCGGCGCTTCACCGACCGAGCGGGTAAAGCCGCAAAACAGTTCCGGTAGCCGCATATTGAAATGCACGGCCGATTCGAACGTGCCGCTCATCAGCCGCACCACGCTGTCGCGCTCACCGAAACGCGCCAGGCCGGCGCCGCACAGAGCAGTGTCATGCGGCCATATCGAGCCGTTGTGATACGACATCGGGTTGAACAGCACCGCATCGTCGGCAAGCGTCCTCACTCCCCAGCCGGACTGGAAGGACGCCGATAGCAGCTGGTCGGCGACCATCTGCGCCCGCGCCGGGTCGGGCAGCCCGACATAGAGCAGATGCCCGGCATTGGACGTGCGCACCTTGCAAGGTTCGCCGGCCCCATCGATGGCGAGCGCATAGAAGCCGAGATCCTCCAGCCAGAAATCGCGCTCGACGGCGATCCGCATTTCTTCGGCGCGGTTTTCCCAGTGCTCGGCCTGCGCGAATTCTCCGCGGCGGCGAGCAAGTACAGCCAGCCCCCTGAAGGCGGCAAAGACATAGCCCTGCACTTCGACCAGTGCGATCGGTCCCTTGGGGATGCGCCCGTCGGCGTGGAAGACAGAGTCGAAACTGTCCTTCCAGCCCTGGTTGGCGAGGCCGGATTCGGCGGCGCGCTGATAGGTGACGAAGCCTGTCGCGCGGCTGGCTTCCTCGGTCCACTCGGCGGCGGCGCACAGCGACGGCCACAAGCTGGCGATGAAGTCCATGTCGCCGGTGCGCTCGGCATAGGCGCAGGCGAGATGGATGTAGAGCGGCGTCGTGTCGACGCCGCCATAGTAACGGCCGAAGGGCAGCTCTTGCAGCGCCACCATCTCGCCCTTGCGCGTCTCGTGCATGATCTTGCCGGGCTGCGAGTCGCTGAATGGCGATGTCTCTGTCGCCTGGTGCTGGGCGAGGAAGGTGAGCACGCCGCGCGCCAGGCCGGGATTGAGCCACAGCATCTGCAGCGCCGAGATCACGCCGTCGCGGCCGAACGCGGTCGAGAACCAGGGAATGCCGGCATAGGGGTACGGGCCGGTCGACAACTCGGTGGTCAGCAAGGCCACGTCGGCGCGGGCGCGTTCCACCCAGTCGTTGAAGACACGGCCCGAACTGTGCACCGTCGCGCCATGACGGCGCTTGGCCCGCATGCCGAAGCGAGCGCGTGCCGCCGCTGCCCGAAAACGGTCGCGATCAGGCGGCTCAGCCAATTCCGAACCGACCTCGACATAAAGCACCTTGCTGCTGCGCTTGGTCACCGCGATGAGGAAATCCGCACGTTCGGCGCTCAACTGGTCCGGCGCCTGCGAGAACGAGATCGCCGACACGCGCGCCAGTCCGTCCAGCCCGTCGTAACGCAAGAGCACGGACGCGGGCTCGATTTCGGCCGCATGCGCCATACCGCGCTTCGGCCGGGTCGAGCCACGCACCTCGAACATGTCGCGAAAATCGGCGGCGAAGTGCAGCGAAATGCGGATCGCCGAGTGCTCCTGGCTGTAGTTGGACAGGGTGATGCGTTCGAACAGCCGATCTTGCCACAGCAGCCTGACGCGCTCGATATGGATTGCGCCCTGCGGGATGTCGCGGCCGCCGACGCTTTGCATCGGCAGGTTGGTCAGATTGCTGGTGAACAGCACGTTGTCCTGGCTGAGCGAGGCGCCGAGCAGCGATGTCTGCCGCCCGCCGACGGTCAGCCGGAACTCCGACAGCACCCGTGTGTCGTCGCGGAAGAAACCGTCGCCGGCGCCCCTGATATCGCCATAGGCATCGGCCACCGCAAAACAGTCGCCTTGTTTCAGGGCGAACAGCCGGTGCGGCTCGCGCGGCGCTGTTTCGTCGAGGGAGGCAAGGGCCACGGCAGGGTCGAGCTTGCGCTCGTCAAGTTGGGTCATCAGTCACAAATCTCTGTTTTGGCTTCGGAACATCCGCCGTCGCTCAAGACGCTTTCGCTTCCGCTGGAATGCCGATCAGGCGCGCATAGGCAGTGAGATAGTCGCGGGCCATCCTGTCGGCGGAGAACCGCTTTTCGAAAACGGCGCGCACCTTGCGCCGGTCGAGCCACAGCAAGGCCGGTACCGAGGCGACTGCGGCGTCGAGCGAATCGACGATAAAGCCGGTAACGCCCTGGTCGATGACTTCCGGCAGCGCACCGCAGTTCCAGCCGATGGTTGGCGTACCGCACGCCATCGCCTCGATCGCGGCGAGGCCGAACGGCTCGGGCCAGTCGATCGGAAACAAGAGCCCGGCGGCATTGCCGAGGAATTCGGTCTTCTCGTCTTCCGCGATCTCGCCGACATAGTCGATGCGGTCGCCGTCGATCAGCGGCTCGATCGTCTCGTGGAAATAGGCGCGATCATCATCGCCGATCTTGGCCGCCAGCTTGAGCTTCATGCCGGAACGCAAGGCGATCTCGATGGCGCGGTCCGGCCGCTTGTCGCGCGACAGCCGGCCGAGAAAAGCGAGATATGGTTCGTCCGGCGACGGCTCGAATGTCGGCGGATAGAGCCCGGTCGGCAGGCCGTGGTGGATGGTCGCCAGCCAATTGGCATTGGCGAGCCCGCTTCTCTGGCTGCGCGAGATCGAGATCAAGGGAAAGCGTGGGAAGCGCTCATAGGCCGGCGCCAGATCGACATAATCGAGCCGGCCATGCGGCGTCGTCACCGTCTTATCCGGCATGGTCTCGAAGAACGAGAAATGCAGGAAATGGCTGAGGTGAAAATGAATGATATCAAAGTCGTGGGCTCGATTCCTCACATCAGCCAGCATCGCAAGGTGCGCTGCTGTCTCTGACTTGAGCGGTCGCGGATCGAGGCGCAGCGCGCGTTCGCGTCCGGGTATCAGTCTGGCCGAGGTGTGGCTGTCGCCGCTGGCAAACAGCGTCACCTCGTGGCCGAGTTCGACCAGCCCTTCGGTGAGATAGGAAACGATCCGCTCGGTGCCGCCATAGAGCCTTGGCGGCACGGATTCGTGCAAAGGGGCGACGTGGGCTATACGCATGGTTTGGACTGTCCCTCAAAAGGCGAACACGGGAGCGAAATGCTTCAGCGGGCGTAACGTTCCGGATAAAAGCCGGCCGTCGACGATCCCAAGCCGGCCCGCGCGAATTTTTTTGCAAGAAGCGGGAACCAACTCGCTGTTCGCGAATTTAGTAAGGTTGGTTCGCACTGCGGCCGACCAGGGAGAGAACAAGATGGACCGCTTGCATTTCTTTACGCCGGTGCGCATTGCGCGCGGGCAGGGACACCCCGTCGAGGAAGTCGATAGCGTTGCCGAAGCGATGGTCTTTCTGCAGAAATGGCCGTCGGGACGGCGTGGGCCCGTGTATCAGTGTGCCCTGAATTGCTGCTCCGCGGCCCTGTCCGGCCGGATGTCGCCTGAGGAGGCAAGGAAGGCCTTCACCGGCTTTGCCCGTATCACCCGCCTGCTCGACGACGACATGGCGCTGCCAATGGGCGGCGAAAGCATAGCCGAAGTTTATGCGCTGAGGCGCTAGGCGCCGGTTCAGCCATTTCTAATTGAACTCCTGCGCCGTAGTGGCTCGGGCGCCGTTTTTTTGCACCAGAGTATGCCCGCGTGGCCCTTCACCTAATGGGCTACACTGTGCTTTCATGCTGCGCATGACCGGTGGTTGACGACCAATCCACGGACGGTCCGCACGTGGAGGATAGACATTGCCGAGACTGATCCTGGGAACACTCGGCGCTATCGTCATCGCCCTCATCTGGGCGGTCCTTGCCAGTTTGATGGGCGCGCCATCGATCGTGATCACGGTCGGCGCAGTCGCCATCGGAGCCGGCGTCTACACCTACATCGACAGGCGCTCGAATTGAGCCGTTCCTCGTCTATCGGGTGGCTATACCCACAGATGCCCTCACCGGGCCGTTTTTCGCACCGGGCCGACGGTGGCGCGTTCGACCAATTGCACACCGATGTTGACGCGCACAATGTTTGCGCCCGGATCCGCGATGCGTTTCATCAGCATCTGTATGCCGGCACGGCCCAGTTCGAGCCGGTCGATGCGAATGGTCGTCAGCGGTGGGCGGCTATGAAGGGCGACCGCGATATCGTCGAGGCCGATGACGGAATAATCCTCGGGAACCGAGAACCCACTGCTTTGCAGCGCCTGCATGACGCCCAGCGCGACGATGTCGGTGCTGCAGAAAAAGGCAGTTGCATCGGCCAGGCTGCCATCCTGCAGCGCTTGGCGAACAACCTGCTGTGTCTGCGATTCCTGGACGCCGAATCTGGACAGGTCCAGGACATGGCGCTGCGGATCGAACCGGATGCCGGCTTCCTCGAGCGCAACTCTGAAACCCTCGAGCCGGCGGCGCAAGGACAGGCGATGTGGCAGGGCGACATGAACGATCTCGCGATGCCCAGCGCTCAACAGGCGCTGCGTCGCCAGCCAACCCGCTGACCAGTTGTCGGGCAGGACACTGTTCAGGCGCATCGTGCGGTCCATGCCGTTGATCAGAACGGCAGGCAGTTTGCTGGCGATGATCCTTTCCAGCGCTTCCGGCTGGTCGAGGCCGATCGCGACGATCGCCCCGGTCTTGCCGGCCTGCAGCAGCTCCTCCACCTCGGCCACCACCGAATCGAGGGAAATCAGGCGCACGTCGATCTTCAGCGAATGGGCGGCCGCCTCGTCCAGGGCGCCACGGATGACGTCCTCGTAGAACTGCGAACGCGAATAGAATTCCGCCGGCATCAGCATTGCGACGCTGTCGACCCCTGCCTTGTGCAGCGACCGCGCCGTCTTGCCCTGGTAGCCGTAACGCTCGGCTATATCGAGGATCTTGCGCCGGCTCTCCTCGCCAACGCCGCTCCTGTTGTTGAGAACCTTCGAAACCGAAGCCACCGAAACGCCAGCCGCATCGGCAATGTCGCGAAGGGTAGGGGCGTTGGCTTCGTCGTCCATCAGGAATGTTGCTTCCGATGCTGGGTTTGCTGATTTCCTGATCGTCGTACAGGCAGGTTACTGTGTATTGCCATTGATTCTCTACCAAAAGAACTGGGTATGCCCAAGCGAACGCATCAAGGCTTCGACGAAATAGTAGTCGCCGTAAGGAAGCATGTTGTCTGAAAAGCCGGCAGTGACATGCGCGGCGCCATGCGCGAGCATGCCCTGCGCTTCCGCATCTTCGGTGAGATCGCAACTGTCGAGCAGTCCGGCAAGCAGGCGCGCCCCAAAAGCGCGCCAGCGCGCGGCCTCTTCCGGCTCACACTGGTGGGCAAGCATATACACGCCGGCGGCCATGATCGCGCCGGCGGAACTGTCGCGCGGCGCGTTGGCGGCATCGGGCACCGAGTAGTCCCAGACCGGGACGCCGTCGGTTTCCATCAAGGCCTCCGCCTTGGCGGCAAGGCGGCGGGCAGCGTCCAGGTACAGCAGGTTGCCGGTGGCGGTGGCGCATTGCGCGAAGCCATGGATCAGCCAGGCCTGACCGCGCGACCAGCAGGAATCGTCGGCATAGCCCTGGTGCGTCTCACCCCGCAGCGGCTTGCCGCTGGCGGTATCGAAAACGAAGGTGTGGAAGCTGGTGTCGTCGGCGCGGATCACATGTTTCAGCGTGGTTGCCGCGTGTCCCTCGGCGACATCGTAAAAGTCCATGCGCCCGGTCTCGCCATGCGCCCAGTGGAGCAGCGCGAGGTTTTGCATCGTGTCGGCAATGATGCGGCCATTGGCAAATTCGGCCCGCGTCCCGCCATGAATGGACCGCGCGTTCCAGGCCTGGATGTAGCGACCCTCAGGTCGATATCTCCCCAGCAAGGCTGTCGCGGCCTCGATCGCCATCCGATGGGCTTCCCGATCACCGGTCATCAGCCAATCGGAGACGCAGCCCAAGGAGAACTGAAAGCCCAGATCATGATCCTGCGCGTTGTGGTTGGCCAGAATGCCCCGGAACACAGGGCGGCGGGCACGGGCAGCGTTCAGGAAAACCGGATCACCCGTCAGTTGCAGCGCCAGCCACAATTGCCCGGCCTGGAAACTGATCACCCAATCGTAAGGGCCGCAATAGCTCCATGTGTTGTCGGTGAGGCCGATCTTGGGATTGCGCAGGCCGATGATGGGCATCGTGGCGCGCAGCCGCTCGATGCAGCGGGCCAGCGCCTGCTGACGGCGGTCGCGCTGGGGGTCCGGATCGGTGACCTCGACGGCCTGGAAATAGCTGCTTCGTTCGACGCCCATGTTGCTGACCTTGTTCGACTGCACGCCATTTCGCACGTTGACGAAATTTCTGTCAATAGAGAAACTTTCTCTTGACGGCAAAAGTTTCGAATCCTAATTTGCCCAGCATCGGAGGCGTCCGGTTTGGAAAATCGCCGTTCGTGAACCGCAGGGAGAGGGATGGCATGTCGGCAGTCGCCGCATTCGAAGTGAAGGCGCCTCGCGACCGCTCTGGTCTGCGAGAGCAGCTGGCCGGCTATGGTTTCCTCGCGCCATGGCTGATCGGCTTCTTCGCCTTGACCCTCGGGCCGGCATTGGCCTCGCTTTATTTCTCCATGACCGACTACAGTGGCATGTCGGCGCCGAACTGGGTCGGCGTCGACAATTACCTCCGCATCGCCACCGACGATCCGCGCTTCTGGACGGCGATGAACGTCACCTTCACCTTCGTCCTGTTGTCGGTGCCGCTAAAACTGCTGTTCGCGCTGGCGGTAGCGGTTGCGCTGAATAAGGGACTGCGCGGCCTGTCGCTGTTTCGCGCCATTTTCTATCTGCCGTCGCTCGTCGGCGGCAGCGTCGCAATCGCGGTGCTCTGGCGGCAAGTCTTCGCCGGCGACGGCCTGCTCAATCAGGCGCTGAATGGTCTCTTCGGTTACGAGGGACCGAGCTGGATATCCAATCCATCCTATTCGCTTTACACGATCGTTCTGCTGGCGGTCTGGCAGTTCGGCTCGTCGATGATCATCTTTCTCGCGGGCTTACGCCAAATCCCGCAAGACATGTACGAGGCGGCGAGTATCGACGGCGCCAGCCGCAGCCGGCAGTTCTTCAAGATAACGCTGCCGCTGTTGACGCCGGTCATCTTCTTCAACGCCGTGATCCTGACCATCGATGCGTTCAAGGCATTCACCTCGGCCTTCGTGATCAGCGACGGCACCGGCGGGCCGATCGACTCGACGCTCTTCTACACGCTCTACCTCTATCAGGAGGCGTTCATCAATTTCCGCTTCGGCTACGCGTCGGCGCTCGCCTGGGTACTGGTGCTCATCATCGCCTTCTTCACGGCGATGTCGTTTCTGACCGCCAGATATTGGGTGCACTATGACGGCTGACGCGGTCTCTTCATCGGCCGCGATCGGGGAAGCAGCGGTAGCCGAAACGGGGCAGGGTTCCTCGGCCATGGTGCGTGCGCTGCTCTACGCGCTGCTCATCGCGGTGAGCTTCATCATGCTCTATCCGATGCTGTGGATGGTCGCGAGTTCGTTCAAGCCGGACAACGAGATCTTCACCTCGACCTCGCTCATCCCGCAAGACTTCTCGATTGATGCATACCGGCGCGGCTGGAGCGGCCTGAGCGTCGGTTTCGGACAGATGTTCCTGAACTCGCTGGTCATCTCGGTTCTGGTCGTGATCGGTAACCTGTTCTCCTGCTCGATGGCCGCCTATGCCTTCACGCGGCTCCGCTTCAAGGGGCGCGGCTTCTGGTTCGCCTTGATGCTCGGCACGCTGATGATGCCGCAGCATGCCTTGCTGATCCCGCAATATGTGATGTTCCTGAAGCTTGGCTGGGTGAACACGATCCTGCCTTTGGTCGTGCCGAAGTTCCTCGCCATCGACGCATTCTTCATCTTCCTGATGGTGCAGTTCTTTCGCGGCATTCCGCGCGAACTGGATGAAGCCGCAATCATGGACGGCGCCGGGCCGCTGCGCATCTTCCTGAAGGTGATCCTGCCGCTTTCGATGCCGGTGCTTGCGACCGCCGCGGTGTTCTCCTTCATCTGGACCTGGGACGATTTCTTCGCCCCGCTGATCTATCTGAACGACATCCAGAACTACACCGCGCAGCTCGGGCTTCGCACCTTCGTCGACGCCACCGCGCAGTCGGACTGGGGCGCGTTGCTCGCAATGTCGACGCTGACGGTGCTGCCGATCTTCATCCTGTTCATTCTGTTCCAGCGATTGCTGATCGAAGGCATCGCGACGACGGGCATGAAGCGATGACCGGCAGCCTGGCAAGACGAGCCTTTCAACGAGGTGACATGACATGACCACGCTGTCCCTGAGCAAGGTCCAGAAACGCTTCGGCGCCGCCGAGATCATCCGCGGCGTCGACCTCCAGATTGGCAGCGGCGAGTTCGTCGTCTTTGTGGGGCCATCCGGATGCGGCAAATCCACGCTTTTGCGCATGATTGCCGGTCTTGAGCCGATCTCCGGCGGCGAACTGTCGATCGGCGGCAAGCGCATGAACGAGAAGGCGGCTGCCGAGCGCGGCATCGCCATGGTGTTCCAGTCCTATGCGCTCTATCCGCATATGAGCGTCTACAAGAACATGTCGTTCGGGCTCGAGACGGCGCGCATGCCGAGGGCCGAGATCGACAAGCGCGTGCGCAAGGCGGCCGACATTCTGCAGATATCGCAATTGCTCGACCGCAAGCCCAAGCAGCTTTCCGGCGGCCAGCGCCAGCGCGTCGCGATCGGCCGCGCCATCGTACGCGACCCGAAGATCTTCCTGTTCGATGAACCGCTTTCCAACCTCGACGCCGAGTTGCGGGTTCAGACACGCGTCGAAATCGCCAGGCTGCACGCCGACATCGGCGCGACGATGATTTACGTCACGCACGACCAGGTCGAGGCGATGACGCTGGCCGACCGCATCGTCGTGCTGCGTGCCGGCGTCATCGAGCAGCAGGGCACGCCGCTCGAAATCTACAACCGGCCGGTCAATCGTTTCGTCGCAGGCTTCATCGGTTCGCCGAAGATGAATTTCCTTGACGTTCGGGCGGGCGCGACGGGCAGCGATGGTCTGGCTGTCGATCTGGCCGCGTCGACAGTGGTGGTACCGGTCACGGGTACGCCCGCTCCAGGTGACATGCTCAGCCTCGGCGTGCGGCCGGAGCACATACGCATTGGCGAAAGCAGAGGAGTGAGACTCGGCACGCTGACGGTCGTCCATGTCGAGCATCTCGGCGGCCAGACGATCGCCTATGGTCGGCTGGCTGACAAGCAATCGATGACGGTCGCACTTGAAGGCCAACAACGAATTGCCGCCGGCGATGTGGTGGACGTCTGCACCGGGTCCGAACACTGCCATCTCTTCGACGGCGAAGGTCGCCGCGTCGACAGCTGAAACAACCAAGATCCATTCTTTCAGGGAGGAAAGCATGCTCAACAGACGCGAACTTCTGCGCAACGGACTGCTGTTTGGCGGTGCCGCCGCAATGTCTCAGACGCCAATCCTGAAAGCGCTGGCGCAGGATGCGACCATGCGCCTCTATTGGTGGGGCGCGCCCGCCCGGGCGGAGCGCACGCTCGGCGTCGCCAAACTGTTCGAAGCCGCTCATGCCGGCGTAAAGATCAATGGCGAGGTCGGCGGGGCCGACTATTGGCCGAAGCTGACGACGATGATCGCCGGTGGCAACGCTCCCGACATATTCCAGTTGGAGCCGGGCCGTTTCGCCGACTACAGCCGTCGCGGCACGAACCTGCCGCTGAACGATTATCTCGGCAAGGTCATTCGCACCGACAAATTGGACAAGGGTGTGCTCGATCTGGGTACGGTCGATGGCAAGGTCACCGGGATGCCGCTCTCGCTGAACGCCTTTGCGCTCCTCTATGACAGCGAAGCCTTCAAGCAGGCCGGCATTGCGCCGCCATCGGCGAAAACCACCTGGGATGATTTCGCCAAGACCTGCGTCGAACTGACCAAGGCCATCGGCAAGAAGAACGTGTGGGCCGTCGGCAACGCCTGCCGCTACAACTATGCCTTCAACGCGTTTCTGGTGCAGCGCGGCAAGAAGCTGTTCAACGAGGACGGCAAGATCGGCTTCGATGCGAATGACGCCAAGGACTGGTATGGCTACTGGGACAGCCTGGCCAAGAATGGCGGCTGCGTGCCTGCCGAGATCCAGGCGCTGGACAAGCTGCTGGTTGATTCCAACCCGCTGTCGACCGGCAATGCGGTGATGGCGATCGCCTTTTCCAACCAGTTGCCCGCCTATCAGGCCGTCACCAAAAACCCACTCGAAATCACCTCATTGCCTATTCTGTCAGAGACGGCGCCGTCGGGCCTGTTTTACCGGCCGGGTCTGCACTGGTCGATTGCCAGCACCGCAAAGAACCCGGATATCGCTGCCCAGTTCATCGACTTCTTCGTCAACGACATCGAAGCCGGCAAGGTGCTGGGCGTCGAGCGCGGTGTTCCCGTCAATCTCGACGTGCGCAATGTCGTCACCCCCACAATCGATGCGGTCGCCAGGAAGACGGTGGACTACATCGCGGCCATCGCCGGCCGCGTCGGGCCTTATCCGCCGCCGGTACCGCTGGGCGCTTCGGAGTTCGAGGAGCGCGCCTTCCGTCCGATCGCCGACAAACTCGCATTCGGCCAGTTGACGCCGGCCGACGCCGCCGACCAATTGGTCGCCGAGGCCGGACGCATCCTCAAGGGCTAGGGGTTCTTGGCCCCTGACCGGCGCGGCGCGCTACCTCCCAGTTGGCGCCGCACCAACTTTTTTGGCACAGCAGGCAGCTCATGCGTGACGATATCTACCCCGATTCCTTGTTCCGACCATGGGCGGGCAATCCACTCGAGACCCGGACCGACGTCGAAGCGGCGCTGAAGGCCCTCGCACTCCCCGTCGAAAAATGCCGCTCCAAAGGCGGTGCGCGCATACGCATCGAGGCGACGGCGGCTCATTTCGGTCAGGCGGCGGCTGACCTTGAAGGCTATTCCCGCCTGCTCTGGGGCCTGGTTCCGGCGCAGGTCGGAGGCGCCGACTGGATCGATTGGTCGCCGATCGCGCGCGGCCTTGCGGCGGGGACTGACCCCGGCCATCCCGAATACTGGGGCACGCCCGGCGACCGCGACCAGCGGCTTGTTGAACTTGCGGCGATCGGTTTTGCCCTGCGGCTCGTTGCCGACAAGATCTGGGAGCCGCTCGACGCGAATGCCCGCGCCAATGTGGCGGTCTATCTCCGCCGCGGCCACGAATGTGTGTTTGGCGGGAACAACTGGAAGTTCTTTCGCCTGCTGATCGGCATGGGGCTCAATGCGGTCGGCGCCGACCACGATCGCGGCCTGGACGAACAATACATCGCCGAGCTCGAGGCCCTGTACCTCGGCGACGGCTGGTACAGCGACGGCGACACGCGACGCGCCGATCACTACATTCCGTTCGCATTCCACTTTTACGGCCTCATCCTCGCCGTGCTCGACGGCAGCGGCCACACGCATGCCTACCGTCAGCGCGCCAGGTTGATCGCCAACGATATGACCCGCTGGTTTGCCGACGACGGCCCGGCGCTCGTCTTCGGCCGTTCCATGACATATCGTTTTGCGATCGCCGGCTTCTTCGGCGCTCTCGCCTTCGCCGATGAAGAGGTGCTGCCGTGGGGCGACCTCAAGGGCTTCTATCTGCGCAATCTGCGTTGGTGGGCGAAACAGCCGATGGCCGCCCGGGATGGCATCCTCCCCGTCGGATACGGCTATCCGAACCTGCTGATGTGCGAGCCATACAATTCGCCGCAATCACCCTACTGGGCGTTGAAGGCGTTCCTGCCGTTGGCCTTGCCTGCCGAGCATCCATTCTGGGCGGCGAGGGAACGGAACTGCCCCGAACGGCAAGGTGTCTCCGTCCAGATCCACGCCGGGATGATCATCGCCAATCCGCCCGGCGATGCGATCGCGCTATCAAGTGGCCAGCAAGTGGGGCCAAGCGATACATGGGCCCGTTTCGGTTCGCAAAAATACTCGAAGTTCGCCTACTCGGCGCGCTACGGGTTCAGCATCGAGAGCGATCAAACCCGTTTTGCCGATGCAGTTCTCGACAACATGATCGGCTTCAGCGACGACGGCCTCCATTTCCGGATCCGCGAGGACAATGAGGAGGCAATGGTTGCCGACGGTGTGCTGTTCTCGCGCTGGCGGCCCTATCGGGACGTCAAGGTCGAGACCTGGCTGTATTGGCTGGGCAATTTCCACGTGCGCGTCCACCGTATCGAGACGCCGCGTGACCTGCGCACGACGGAAGGCGGTTTCGCCATTCCGCGCATGGACGGGTCGGCCGGTGCATTTGAAGCGTTGAACGGTTCGGCAATCCTTGAGACCCCTTCGGATCTCTCCGCCCTGATCGACCTTTCACCATCGCTCCGGCGCGCCGGGAAGGTGCTCATGGCCCAGCCCAACACCAACCTCGTTGCGCCCAAAACCTGCGTCCCGCAGTTGACGATCAAAATTCGGGCGGGCCGCAGCGTATTGAGCTGCGCGGTGATCGCGCTCGGCAACCCCACCGCCGCGCGCGCGGCACTTCAGGCCTTGCCGCCGAAACCCGATCCGCGCGCTCTTCATGCACTCGTCGCGGCTAAGGGGAAACCGGTCACGCTGATGAGACGCAATTAGGTGGTCTGGGCGCTGAGGCGTTGAACCAGGGAGGCCATCCTGATCACGGTCGCGCGGTCGCCGTCGGCGTCTACAGCTACCTCGACAAAGCTTCGAGCTAATCCGCGCCGCGTTCGCCGCCGATGCCAACCTCGCGTGGCTTGTTCAGTTTTGTCGCTCGCAAGCAGCTATGGCTTCCACGGCTGGCAGCCAGACCTCGCACACGATCGCAAGGGGCACGCGCGGCAGAAGTCATGAATCGGCATCGGATATGTGTGGTGCCTTCCGCCGAATTGCTCTACCTTCGATGGAATAAGGAGCTATACTAGTTGGACCGAACTTGCTCGTGAGTGAGTACCCGCTGGAGCATCGAAGAAGTGAATAGCGCACGTAGTCTTCCTCTTCTGATCGCGCTCGCCGCGATATCTGGCCAAGGCAGCACATCGGCCAGTGCGAACCAGACCGCTCCGTCTCCTTCAATTGAGCGGCTCGAAACAATTCGGGCTCGTTATCTCGAGGCGATTGGTCACGAAACGTCGTCAAAGGACAACGCCACAACTCATCTTGCGCAATTCTCGAATTTTCCCAATTTCCCGAATTTCCCGAATTTCCCGAACTTTGCCAACTTTCCCAACTTTCCCAACTTTCCCAACTTCCCTAACTGGTTCAATGGCTGGAGCAACTTTTGAAAGCCGGTGCCTAACTGGCGCCACGCGTCTGCTGATCATGCAGCCGACGGCGTTCTGTAACGTCGATTGCGATTATTGCTACCTTCCGCTCCGGAACGATCGCCGAATCATGAGTCACGACATTGTCGCTGCGGCTGCGCGCTTCGTGTTTGAGGGAGGGTTGAATGCGCCAGATTTCACCGTCGTGTGGCATGCCGGCGAGCCCCTTGTCGTTTCAAGGTCCTGGTATCGCGAAGCCTTTACGAGGATCGCGGCGGTGGCCCCTCCAGGTCTGACCGTTCCGCACGCTATTCAGACCAATGGCATGTTGATCGATGACGCCTGGTGCGATCTTTTCCTGGATCACGGCGTACGAGTCGGAGTAAGCATTGACGGTCCGGCCTTCCTGCATGATGCACGCCGCCGCACGCGCTCGGGCAAGGGCACCCACGCCGCGGCGCTCCGTGGGCTGCGCAAGCTCATGCAACGTGGTGTATCGAGTCGTGTCATCTGCGTCATTACAGATGCAACCTTGCCGCATGCGCGTGAACTAATCGCTTTTTTTCACGATGAGGGGGTTAGTGATCTCGGCTTCAATATCGAGGAGGTCGAGGGTGCGAATGCCTCATCAAGTTTGGCCCGGCCAGGTGTGATCGAGGACTTCCGCGCGTTCTTCGAGGCCGTGCTGGAATCAGCAGAGAGCGCTAACCCACCCTTGCGAATTCGTGAGTACCGGAACATGCTGGCCATGCTCAAGCATCCGGCCTTCGGCCACCTGAACGCAAATTCCCAGAACATGCCTTTCGCCATGCTGACCGTCGCAACGGGAGGAGAATTATTCACCTTCTCGCCGGAACTCGCCGGGCTGTCGAATCAAGGTTACGACGACTATGTTATCGGCCGTCTGCCGCAGTCCCGGCTTGAGGACGTGCTCGCGGAGCCAGCGTTTCGCAGCATGCTGCACGACATATGGCAGGGTATCGCGCTTTGCCAGGAAAGCTGTGCCTATTTCAAGGTCTGCCTGGGCGGCTCGCCGGTCAACAAGATGTCGGAATGCGGGAGTTTTGTGGCGACTGAAACGCTCGCCTGCAAGCTGGCCAATCAAGTGATGGCGGACGTGTCCCTTGAACGGCTTGATGGCCAGATTCCAGAGATCAAACCAGAATCGAAGTTTCAAATCCAATTTGGCCCGACGGTTTTGAAAGACCATGGTCCGTAATAGAGGTCCGTAATAGAGAACAGTCCCGTTAACCTCTCGAAGCAACCCTCACAAATCGATATCGCTCTATTTTGCCTCTACGCTACCCACTTTGCAGTGCAAGTTTTTACAGGGGGAGCTCCAGTTTATTTTACTTAAGTCAGCACCGTTCCAACTATTTTTCTGGATTTCCGCCAATTTCGAGTCGTCTAGCAGGTACCGCCAAAATTGTCCCGCATCGTCCTTAAGTATCAAGTAGCCATTTGAAGTAATCATTCCACCCCTGATCTGTGTCGATGAAAATTCCCGAATTTCAGCGCGAACTATCTGTTCGCGAGTCTTGTCAGCAAAGCGTAATTGAAAAGAAGTAGCGCAAACAACCCCTTTTTCGTTGCAATTTGGATTTCCTTCAATCTTCTTATCGGAGGTCACAACGACGTTATAATTGTCTCCAGCATACGTCAGTGGGCCAATTATACAGCTAGGTTCACCTAATTGTTTGACGCAATCGCTGACATCTCGCGGCGCGGCTTCCTGGAAATCATCTACCCCCGCAGTCGTTATACAACTGGGTTCACCTGATTGTTTGGCGCAATCGCTGACGTCTGGTGGCGCGGCTTCCTGGAAATCACCTACCCCCGCAGCCGTCCACAGCGTGAAAGATTTCTTTTTGTCGCTTGTTAGGATTTGAAAGCCAACCCAGTGCCCGTCCTGAACGAAACTGATTCGATTAGGAGTTTGATCTCGCACCGCGGACAATGTGTCAGAGAACATTTTGAAGAGATCGGGGTAAATGTCCGTGCTACGATCACCGTCGACGAAAAACCGGTTCGTCCCAACGGTTACGAACTGGCTGGCGTCGTGAGTCAATGATTTGGGCACAGTTTTCACCTCGATGGCTCTAATGGCGGGCCACTGAGCGACAGGCGTGCCGTTATTCAAGGCGACCATCCATTCTAGTTGCCATCTTCCGTCTGGCGACGTGCAGACCACAGATCCGGGCTGCCACTCTTCTCCATTTCGACCTTGAAGATTCGAGTCCAGTGGGCGGAAAGTCTCGCCCGCGACTTGGATGCTTGGCTGCCAGAATCTCCTGTTGCCTTGCGCAAACGGAGCCCAAGCAACCGTCCCGTCAGTTGAGATTCGAAGTGGTTTTTCTCTGGCCGGATCTATGCAGGGCGCATCCTCAGGACTAAACTCAGTGTTTCCTGTCATTGAGGGTCGAAGCCAGATCTTGCCGCCGAGATCCAATCGCCACTTCCCTTCAATGTCGAAAAGCGCCTCCGTTAGAGGTTTGCGAAACTCTGGCTGCAGGCCCGAGTCTTTCTTATTTTTCTCCAAGACAATCATAAATGCAGCAAAGCTCTCGATTCTACTTCTATCTAACTCATTTCTGTATTTTGGATTGTTAGTAGGTAGCCTTATCGTGTCACTAGCAATACTTTGAAGATTAAATGTCATCCTAACATTGTCCAGGACCTTCTCTCTCTCTAACGTTGCTTGGTGTCTATGGTTGTTGTCGCGAAGGGCGAAACCTGAGATCGCTACGCCCGCTAACGCCACAACTATCAACACCAGGCGATACCGATTAAGTGGATTGTTTCTAAATCGTTCGGCGTCTTTGGCCCGATCTTCGATGCGCGCCACTTCATCGGCTCGGTCCCGCCCGGGGGCCACATCTTTGACACCGCCCTGCTCGCGCGCGATATTGTCATTGTCGTGAAGAGCATCGCCTGCCCATGCCCGGCTGAAGGTAGCGTGCGGACCAAAGACATTGCTGAGGAACTCGTCGGCCGTCTCCGTTCCGATTTTGTCGGAGGCCTCCTTCAGATCGGTTGCGGAGAAGAAGTTGTTGAGCCGGCGCCTGATCGATGAAAGAATCCCCTTCTTCTTGGCTTGAGCGGGCCGTATTTGGTCGTCGATTGACCGCAGTCGGGTCGTAAGCGACTTGGCTTGGTCAACCCAAAGGGCGTACGTGTCCCAGTTTCGAACCAGCGCTTCGTGGTTGATATCAAAGGATTGACCGTCAGTGGTCTTCTTGGCGTTGATCAGTGTAGCAGCCACGAACTTTGCCAACCCGTCCTCCAGTCCCGTCTCGATGGACTTGCGACGCCCTGGTTGCCGCTCAACCAGGGCGCTCGAGTTGAGCATCTTCTCGATGGTTGCAAACCGGCGACGAACGATCCCCTGTTCGTCGAGGACGGCGAGATTGGAAAATGCGGCTTGCATCAGCTGGCGTGCCTCCCCCGTGCCAATTCTTGCAGATTTGCTCGCCACGGCCACGGCATCGTCGAGAACCCGTCCAGCGTTTTCGTTCAGACAGCCCGCGAGCCGCCTTTCCAAGCTCCAACCCGGCACTGCCTTGAGGTCTCCAGGCTCGATCGAGAAGGAAGCCCTGTCCGCGCTGCGCTCGGTCGCTTTAGCCCATAGCAGCGGCAACAGGTGCTGCAGCAGTGGAAGACGATCCGATTCATGCTGAACCGCGGCGACGTCGTTGAAGGCTTTCAGGAGTTCGCCCAACGTCTCTTCGGCAAACGGCCCGCGGCCGGATGGCCCCGGTTCCAAATCCGCCGCGCGCAGCACCGCGCGGGCCGGCTCGACTATGATGTTCCTGATCTCGAAATCGGCCACCAGGTCGATGAGATAGGTCGAGCCGTTCATCGCCTCGGCCACGCCCGGAATCTCGCTGCAACGATGCAGCCACTCGTTTCGCATCGTGGCGATCAAGAATAAATTGTCCGGGCGAAACGTCTGGATGCTGGTCACCAGCGACATGACCATGTCCAATCCCGAATCTTTGGTCCCGGCCGGAAGCGAAAAGACCTCCTCGAACTGATCGATCAGGATCAGCAGATTGGCCTTTCCGGAGCGTGGTCCGGCAGCGAGCGTCTCATCGAGCGTAACGATTGATTGCTCGGCAAATTCGAACAGCGATCCGATGTCGAATATCTGATCGCTGAACAGAAGTTCGCGGAGCTTTTCCTTGCACCGCACTTCGACATTCTCGTCGACCTGAAGGGCGGGAGAGATTTTCAGCGTCGCGCTGACGGCTTCGAGGCGCCTGAGCCTTTCCGTGTCGACTGCCGTTGGCGGCTGGACCTGAGGGCCCGGTTCCATGGCGGTGGCCACGGGAGCCGGAAGCGCCTTCAGCAACGGCTGGAAGAGTTGGGAAAAGATCGCCTCGAACAGTTCCTCGCTCGGATTGGTCCGGGGCCGGAACTCGATCGGGTACCAGGCGCCGCTGCGTTTGGGTATGGGCGCGGTGCTGTTGAGCTTGGGAAGCAGGCCGGCGCGAACGAGGGAGGATTTTCCACTTCCAGACCCGCCAAGCACGACAAGCAGATTGCGATCGGCGAGAATATCGCGCAGCTGGCGCGCCTGGACTTCCCGGCCGAAGAACAGCGAGGCCTCGTCCTGCGTGAAACTGCGCAAACCGGGATAAGGGTTCTCTATCACTGTTTTGGCTTGCCTTTGACCAATTGCTGCACCAGTGCGCTCAAGGCGCTCTTGTCGGCGGCGTCCGCGTTAAAGTCGCTACTATCGCCCTTGGCGACACGAAGCGGGTTCCAATCGCGTAATATATTGCCCTTATCCGCGAGGTCTTTCTGGAACAGCGCGGCGCCCTGGGTCAAAATGGCGATGCGGATGACCTCAGGGCCACTAGCCTCGAGGCGCCTCTGGTCAAGTGTCCAGTTGATCTTGTCGCGGAACTGATCAAGACGAGACTTCAGCTTCTCACGCAGGTCGATGCCAGCAGTGATCGGAAGGTCGTCTACCGCGACGATAGTCAGCTGGTCGTCGCCGAAATTAGGCAGTTCCCTGAATGCCCTCAAGCGAACGAATGCCTTTCGGTCCTGCACGGACAGACTTTCGGTAATCGTATCGCGCAGCATGCGGATGAGGGCGGGCGGGCGTTGTTCGCCCAGCGCCTCATGAAAAACCACGGCATCCGGCGCCATAAAGCGCTCCAGCCATTTGACCAGCTTCTCCGGCTGGGCGATACGCGTCTCGATATTGTCAAGGTCGTCGCTGGCATCATTGCCAAGCTTCCAAGGAGGACCCTGCGGACGCCACAGCACACTGCGGCAACCCGAAAGAAGGTCGATCACTGCTTCATTGGAGGCGAATACCGATCGAAGGGATCTTTCCAAATCCAGGGTGACTTGCGCGGTGTTCGTTTCCGCTGTGCCGACCGTGCGGATGAAAATCGGGTCCTTGGCGAGAAGGCCGCTCGGCTTCAGGCCTGCGTTTCGCCAGCCATCTTCCCAATAGTTGTATCCAATCCCGCTCCTCTTCAGCGCGGCGATGAGATCCTGAACCGACGTTGCTGTCTCTGAAGGTGGTAGACCCTCTGGTTCGCCCAACACGATGACCGGAACAGCCGATTGGCGCCCAGCCATAGCCGCTACCGAATTCGGGTTATCTTGGCCATTCGCCTGCGCATACTTACTCGTCAAATCGTAGCCGATGGCCTTGACGCGAAATTCAACCTCGGCCTCGCGAGAAGAGCCGCCGAAAAAAATGGGGTTTCCGTCCGTGTCGCCAAAAAACGATTCGGCTTCGACGACATCCCGCGAACTGACGGTTCGAAGTCTTTCTTGCACCCATTGAAAGGCGCCACGAGTCAGTGAAACAAGCACCACCCTGCGTGGCGGCGAGAGTTTGTCCAATGCCAGTTCGACCATGCTCAACGGCGGGTCTGTCACACCCTTCTGCGTGCCAAAATTGGCCAGCAACGCGACGATAACGGGGTTGTTGTCGATGTCGGCGGGTGTTAGAGGGCCGGTTTCCCAGGACCCGGTAATTTCCCAGCCCTCCATGACGTCCTGGAGATATTTCTTAACTTCAGGAGCGAACCGCGCATCCATTTTGCCGTTGGCCAACAGCAGTTTCCGGATGGGCGGCGGTGGTGGAGGATAGGGAGGTAGAGACTTTATGCTAAGTTCATCGAGGATTCTATTGATCGTGCTATCGAGTTCGTCGTTGTCCGGATATTCCAGTTTAAATTCATTCAACGCCGTGTAGATTTGTTGCCCATTTAAATATTGAAGGAAATTAATTACTTTTGTGGCAAATAAGCCGTTGGCCGGCGTTATAGCATCGAGGGACACTCCGACTCTCAAGAAGACGAAATTTGCGAACTGTTGATCTGGGAGCGCCCCCGAGAAATTCGTAACGATGAGCGGCTGGAGTCTTGCGATTTGCGCGTTTGTGAGCATTTGACTACTCCTGCAACATCTCTGTGATGCCGCCACTCTTTAAATCTGACACGATATGGCTGAGCGGGACTGCGGTGTTGTAGGGCTGCTGCTCTAGTTTTGTATCGGAGCGTGTGCCGTTATGCAGCGCGGTTGCCGCAAGATACGCATCCAGCACCAGCGACCCAGAGGAACCCGGTTGCGTTGCCGCGGTATGCTTGGTCCGGCTGCCTGTCTGGTTCGGACCCAGCACTGTGCCGATGGCAAACTGAAGTTCGCCTCGCATGGGATGCTGCAGCACCATCAACGCATTGTTGGTCACTGGTTGCGGCATTGATTCGAGAAGCTGGATATGTCCTCGGGTCTCTCCTGGCATTGCTCCCGCAACAGGATCATTGCCGACCTTTTCGGCCAGCCTGACAAGCGCGTAGTCGAGCTCGTTCATGGCGGGTTCGCCCTGGCCGCCGAGAATCTCTATGCCTCCTGGCGGACTGGACCGCAGCACGGGCGATGCACCCGCGACATTCGCGGAACAGACCCGACCCCCGGCATCTTCCGCAGCCGCGCGATCAATCAGATCGAAACGGAAACGCAACTCACCGGCGAGACGTGACTTCGAGGCGGCGGGCGCCTCCTCCACGCGCTTGACGACGTGCCAATTCGTCAGGACCAGATCCGGCCCGACCAAGAATCCCGTGCCGACGCCTGGGGGATTGAGATCGGCGTAGTCGATGCGGCAAATGCTACGGAGACGCCTGTTCAGGGCCTGCAGATTTAGCGTTGTCCCTTTACCCGGCAGAATTTGCTGAAGCTCGGCTTGGACCTTGGCAGTCAGGTTTCCACCGCCCGCCGCTAGATCCTGCAGCTGTCGTGCTGACGCTGTAGAAAGACTGTCTCGCAGGACCTCCTGCAGCTCTTCCGAGTCAGGTTGATCCTGCTGAAGGGCGCCAATCAGGCCTGGAAGCCAGCCTTGGTTGTTCGCCGCCCGAAGCAGATCCGTAACCTGCAAGTTGAAAGGTGCGTTAACGATGACGTAGTTATAAACCGTCCGGTTGGGAAAATAGCTGGTAACGGCGCCGTCAAGTAAGGCCAGCGAGCCGGTAGACCCACCGTATGTACTAACGACGGCGTCATTGATCTTTCGGAGATCCGGCCCGCTTAACCGCAGTTTCACAGGACGCTCCCATCATTTTTCCGTTTCTCGTGCGGCTGCGCCCACAATCCGGCATCGCCGCCACGGGCGCCTCCGGTAATCGCGATGGTGAATGTGTTTCCATAGGGCACCGAAATTGTTCGCGCCGGGATGGAAAGGCGATTGCCACAAAACGATCGACGAACGGAGATACACATTTCGCCCCCGCGAAAACTGCTGACCATGCACACATTCGTGAGAAAATAGTACTATGAGATAGTAGCAAAGGCGAGTGGGATTTTGATGCTGCAATCGTGCTGGTTTGGTTCAAGTACCATGTGGAGAAAGTTGTTGAGGTTGGATGTAGCCGTCGTGCTATCAGATTCATCACGTATTTTGATAATATCGAAAAATTGAACGTTAATCTGGTTAAATTCTTGTCGCGGAGTGGCGCATGCGACCTTCCGAAGCAACGGCGCCAAAAAAAGCATTTCTATGGTCTGGAATTTCCATGCCTGGGCGTCGAATAGCGTGATGCCAGGGGTTGGCCAAAAGGAAAGGGTTGCTTTCCGGTGACCCCTTGAGGTTCATCGGCCGTTCCGACTGCAGCAAGCCTCGATAGCCTTGGTTACGAGACAGTCAAGGGCGTTGAGCACTTTCGCCTTCCGGTCCTGTCAGGTTTCACGCGTGCATAACAGTGTAAAGGTAGCTCTCTCAAATAAGCCACGGCGCTTGGTGGACGTAGACCACTTCCAAGACACCGTATCTGCTCGGCGAAGCCCGTGCACCGAGGGATCGAAACGCAACGAAAAGTGTCGTATTCAGATGTAAATTCGCCTGATCTTGGCATGGGCTACGATTTGAAGTTAAGAAATGCAGACATATCAAGTACATAGACTGGCTATTGCACCCATGATGGATGGGGTAGATAGATAAGTAATATCAGATAGTTGCGGGATGCCGTGTGCAAAAATCGCACACGAAAGTTCTGCTTCTCTTCCTTTTTCGTTCCCACGACGGAGCGGCCGAGAGCCCTATTCGGACGCTCTTTTGCCGACGAGATTGACCGTTCCATTGCGGACGTTCGCTGCGATGTCCGTGACCCTTATTGTCCGATGCGGCGTCCAATTTGCCTAGGGTTCATGGAAGCTTTTCGAACTTTCTGCCTTGCGCCTCCAGCCGAATTGCGCGCGCTTATGAAAGAAGTTGGCGGGTCTGGATCCGCAGTGGTGCAAACTTGATCGCAGCGCTTATTCGGGGGTTCGTGTCGGAAGAGCGCCTTTCCCGACGTTCAGATGATCTGCGTTATCTTGCGGGTAAGCCGCTCAGTCGTTGCCGATCTCAGGGGCCGCTGAGACGATCAATGCGTTCGTCCCGTTAAGCCAACAGGGTGCGCAAAGCGTACTCCCTTGCCGCCGCCGTCACTGCGTTCATGATCTCCAATCACCTCGACCCCCGCTGCCCTGAATGCGCTGATGACTTTCATCAGTGTGTCGGCGACATCCCGCACATCACCCGCACAGGCTTCCATGCGTTGAATGGTCGACAACGAAACTCCTGCACGTTCAGCCAGGGTCTTCTGGTCAATTCCAAGCAGCGCCCGGGCTGCGCGCATCTGCGAGGCGGTAATCATCCTTGAATCTCCGGATCTGCGAATTTCCCCTCGCGCAAGCATTGATCGATAGACGGTCGCCGTCCGATGCCTTGGATGGAAGGCTGGTCCAAAAGTGACAGCATCGACATTCAACCAGGGAGCACCAGTCGTTGCATTCCCCCCTCGATCAAGGCGAGCAGGCCCTTCAGAATTTCGATTGGGGGCGGCGGGCAGCCTGGAATATGCAGATCGACAGGCAGCACCTCCGACACGCCGCCCACGACGGCATAGCTGCCGGCGAAACAGCCGCCGTTCCTGGCGCAGTCGCCGAGTGCGACTACCCATTTGGGGTTGGGTGTCGCATCCCAGGTCCTCTTCAATGCCTCGCGCATGTTCTTAGTGACCGGCCCTGTGACAAGCAGCACATCGGCATGGCGCGGCGACGCGACGAAACGGAATCCAAAGCGCTCGATGTCGTAGAAAGCGTTGTTGAGCGCGTGCATTTCGAGTTCACAACCGTTGCAGGAACCGGCGTCGACCGCCCGGATCGACAGGCTACGTCCCAGCCGTTTGCGAGCGGCACCATCAAGGGCGTTGGCGAGTTCGTCGATCGCGGCTTCGCGTGCCAAGGGTGGGCGCTCGGTGAGCGGGGGTCGTATCAGGCTTTCGAAGAGAAGCTTGCGCATGATGGCGTGCCTTTAGAGATCATGGCCGGAATAGGAGCAGTTGAACGACTTGTTGCAGAGCGGAAAGTCGGCAACGATGTTGCCTTCGATCGCCGCTTCAAGAAGCGGCCATTGAAACCATGACGGGTCACGCAAGTGGCAGCGCTCGACCAGGCCGCCTTCGCCAATGCGCAGCCAGGCGAGGATGTCGCCGCGGAATCCTTCGACCAGCGCCATACCTTCACGCGGGCCGTTCGTAGGGGGGACATTGGCGCGCGCCGCGGGGCCACCCGGCAGCCGTTGCAGGATTTGTTCGACCAGCGACAAGCTCTGCTGGACTTCGCGAATGCGGATCCAGACGCGGGCATTCACGTCTCCCTCCTCAAGGACAGGTACGTCGAAAGTGAGTTCGTCGTAAGGGGGGTAGCCGGGACTGCGCCGCGCATCGAAGTGACGGCCGGAGGCGCGGCCGACATAGCCGCCGGCTGCATATTGCCGGGCAAGCTCCACCTTGAGTCGGCCGGTTCCGACGGTGCGGTCCTGCAGCGAGGCGGTGTTGTCGTAGAGTTCAATCAGGCGAGGAAAGCGTTGCCTGATCTCCGCGATCACCGACCGAACCGCGCGCTCTCCCTCTTCGCGCAGGTTGCTTGCCACCCCTCCAGGCACGATGCAATCGCGCATCAAACGATGGCCGAAGGCGGCATCGCTGGCGCGCAGAACGCGTTCGCGCAGCACGCCGCAATGGGCGTGCATCAGTGCGAAGGCCGCGTCATTGCAGATGGCGCCGATATCGCCGAGATGGTTGGCAAGCCGCTCCAGCTCGGCCATCAGTGCCCGCAGCCAGAGGGCACGCGGCGGGACCTCGACACCGAGCGCCGCTTCGACCGCGCGGGCAAAGGCAAGCGAATAGGCCACTGTGCTGTCGCCAGAGGTCCTGCCTGCCAGTCCGGCGGCGCGATCGACGGGCGAACCCGCCATCAGGCCTTCTATGCCCTTGTGAACATAGCCGAGACGCTCTTCCAGCCGCACCACCGTTTCGCCGCTTGCGGTGAATCGGAAATGCCCAGGCTCGATGATGCCGGCATGCACGGGTCCGACCGGAATCTGGTGGAGGCCATCGCCTTCCGCGCCAAGGAAGCGGTAGGAAGACGCCGCGGCTGGAGGCTGTGGCCGCGTCGCCAGGGGATGGCTGCCCCCCCAATGGCCATGGTCAAGCCAGCGACGGGTATCGGGAAGCCCCTGCGGCAGCAACCCGAAAAGGTCAGCGGCAGCACGCTCAAGCCGCAAAGCGGGCGGATGCCGCTGGCCGACCGATGGGTAGCGGCCGCCAGGGCATTGCAGACTAATGACGCCGATGTCGCGAACCTCGTCGAGAAGCGCCATGTGGACGGTGTTCGGCTCCCCCCAGAGGCCGAGCAGGCTCCAGCGGCCCTCAGCGAGTTGCTCGACGGCAAGGCTCCAGATTTTCGGGGCCACCACGGCGCGCCTCGAAGGCGCGTGATGTTCGACAGGACGGCCGGCCTCGATGAGGTCGACCAGCGCCGGCATGCTTCTTTTGCTCATCCGCTTCATCCCAGAATGGCCGCGACATGCTGGAACCACGTGACCAGGGGCGATGGCAGATATACGCCGGCGCCAAATACCAACGCCAGATGGGAATACATCGGCACGTAGGATGCCTCGACGGGCGCGGTGCCGCCGCGCGGCTCGCCGAAGGCGACGCCGGTCAGCCGCAGCAGCAGGGCGCCGAAGGCGAGCAGAAGCCCGAACACCAACGGGATCGCCAGAAGCGGTTGCCTGGCAAAAGTCGAACTCACGACCAGGAATTCGCTCATGAAGATGCCGAGCGGCGGCAGGCCGGCGATGGCGACGACACCGATGACCAGCGCCCAGCCAAGCCCGGGATGGCTTTCCGTCAGCCCTCTTATGTCGGCGATCTTTTGCGTCCCCTTGACCTGCGCGATGTGGCCGACCGCAAAGAAGATCGCCGACTTGGTCAGGCTGTGCATGACCATATGCAGCAGGCCGGCAAAGTTCGCGAGCGGACCACCCATGCCGAAAGCAAAGACGATGATGCCCATATGTTCGATCGAAGAGTAGGCGAACAGGCGTTTGATGTCGCGGCGGCGGTAGAGCATGAAGGCGGCGAAGATGAGGGAGGTGAGCCCCATCGTGACCATCAACGGTCCCGGGGGTATCGCCTGCGGGCTTGCGGCCAGCAACAGCTTGAAGCGCAGCACGGCGTAGAGCGCGACATTCAGCAGCAAGCCCGACAGCACCGCGGAAATCGGCGTTGGGCCTTCCGCATGCGCGTCGGGCAGCCAGGCATGCAAGGGGGCAAGGCCGACCTTGGTGCCGTAGCCGAGCAGCAGAAAGACGAAGGCGACATTGAGCAAAGCCGGGTCGAAGCGGGCGGCATGTTCGATCAGCACTGTCCAGACCATGGCATTCGTACCCTCGCCGACGACCGGTTGGGCGGCCATGTAGACGAGGATGGTGCCGAAGAGGGCGAGCGCAATGCCGACACTACCCAGGATGAAATATTTCCAGGCCGCCTCCAGCGCTTCATGGGTGCGATAGATGCCGACCATGAGCACGGTGGTCAGCGTGGCAAGCTCCACCGCCACCCACATCAGACCGATGTTGTTCGACACGAATGCCAGGTTCATGCCGAACATCATGACCTGGTACATGGCGTGGTAAAATCGCAAGTTCGTTGCGGTCAGCCGGCCGGTGTCCAACTCGTGCGCAATGTAGGAGGCGCTGAACACACTGGTGGTGAAACCGACGAATGTGTTGAGCACGATGAAAACGATGTTGAGATCGTCGACCAGCAGATACTGCCCCGGCTGCGGCCGGTCGGTGACAAGAAGCGACAGCGCGGCAAGCAAGGTCAGGAAGCTGGCGACGACATTCAGGCGTGCCGTCACCCGATAGTTCGGTAGCACGGCCATGAGTGCCGCAGCCGCTGGCGGTATCAGCAAAATGGCGGCCACCGCATCGAAGGAAACCCCAGTCAACGGCGTTCTCCCCGGTAGTCGTCGAGCGCACCAACATCCACCGAGTCGAACCTTTCGCGGATGCGGAACAGGAAGACGCCGATGACGATGAAGGCGATCAGGATCGAGAAGGCGACGCTGATCTCGACGACCAGCGGCATGCCCTTGGCGCCCGTGGCGGCCAGCACCAGGCCGTTCTCGAGCGACATGAAGCCGACAACCTGGCTGACGGCATTTCGGCGGGTGACCATCACCAGCAGCCCCAGCAGAATGATTGACAGCGCGAAGGCCAGATCCTCGCGCGCCAGCGGATCGGCCTCAGGGGTGACCCGCAACATTAGGACCATGGAGAGCGTCACCAGACCAATTCCCGCCAGCATGGTCGGACCGATGCCGACTGCGGTCTCGATGTCGCGATGGATGCCGAGCCGCTGAATGATGCGATGAAGCCCGACGGGAATGACGATCGCCTTGAACACGAGGGCGATCGCGGCGGTCACGTAGAGATGATGGGCGTCCTGGATGTAGGCCTGCCAGGCCACGGACAGAGCGAGGACGACCGCATGCAATGCAAACACGTTGATCAGTGCAAAGAGGCGATCCTGATACAACATCATGAAACTGACCAGCACCAGGCCGCCGGCAAGCAGATGAGCGATGTCGAAGGTGAGACCGTTCATCAAAGGCTCCGTGAGACGAACAGCAAGAGTGTGCCGAGCAGGGCCAGCATGAGCGCTGCTCCCAGGAAATCCGGAACGCGGAAGACGCGCATCTTGGCGATGGCGGTTTCGAATACGGCAAGGAGAATGCCGCAGACAGCAAGCTTGCCGACATAGGCGACGACGCCCAGACCGTAGGACGCCGGCCCGGCCTGGGCAGTCACCAGTCCCCAGGGAACGAAGACGCAGGAAATCAGCGAGACATAGAGCAGCAGCTTGAGGAATGCGGCGAACTCGATCATCGCCAGATGGCGGCCGGAATACTCCAGGATCATCGCCTCATGGACCATCGTCAGTTCTAAGTGGGTCGCCGGATTGTCGACGGGTATGCGGGCGTTTTCGGCGATCGCCACCATTACGAGGGCGATGAGCGACATGCCGAGCGATACCCGCAGACCAACCTCGGGTGAACTCATGAAGGTGGCGACCGTGGAAAGTTGTGTCGCGCCGGCGACGAGCGCCAGGCTGAACACGATCAGAAGCATGGCGGGCTCGGCCAGCGAAGCGATCATGACCTCGCGGCTTGCACCGATGCCGCCGAAACTGGTGCCGACATCCATCCCTGCCAGAGCCAGGAAGAAGCGTGCGCTGCCAAGCAGCGCGACGATGGCTATCAGATCGGCGGTCCAGCTGAAGGTGAGGCCGGTTGCGAATGTCGGGATGAGCGCGGCAGCGACCCAGGTGGCGGCGAAGATCAGGTAGGGTATGACGCGAAACAGCCAGGATGCGTTGTCCGCCAGGACGACTTCCTTGCGCATAAGCCGCAACAGATCGCGGTAGGGCTGGATCAGGGGAGGTCCCTGGCGCCGCAGCAGTCTCGCCTTCACCTTGCGCACGAAGCCGGTCAGCAGCGGTGCAAGCAAAAGCACCAGCATCATCTGTGCGCCCTGGACAGCCAACTGAAGGATCAGGGCCATAGCGCGAGCACCGTGAGCAAGATGACGAGATAGAGGAAAACGAGAGTCAGATAGCGTCGAATGGTCAGGAACTGCAGGCGGTTCAGCCTCAGGGTTGCAAAATCGATGGCGCCAGCGATCGGCTGATAAAAAGCCTCCCAGACCACATCGTGCATTTCGACAGTCAAACGCGCCGGGCCAGTCGCGCCGGGCGGTGGCATCTCTACCGTTTCCTTGGCCCGGAACGCGAATGTGCCGAAGACGCGGCGAATGGGCTGCGCGAAGCTGACTGCCGTGTATTGCGCGGCCGGCGTAACGTCCGGGAAACCACAGCCCCAGGCGGGGGCCCGGCGGAGCGCATGCGAGGCGAAGCGGTGGATCACGACTGCCGCGAGCGATGCGGAAGCAGCGATGAAAAGGAACACCAGCAGGCCATTGTAGGAGCTGCGGCTCTCGGCGATCGGTACGATCGACAGCCAGGGTTGCGCCATCTGCACCGGCATGCGGTTGCCGATGAGCGAAAGCGTTACCGGTGAAAGACCGTCTATGACGAGGCCCGGCAGAATGCCGGCAAGCAGGCAAAGTGCCGCGAGGATGAACATTGCCGCGAGCGAATAGCGATCGACCTCGTGCGCACGCTCCACCACGGCGGTCCGGGGCCGGCCGAGAAATGTAATTCCGAACGCCTTCACGAAACATGCCGCCGCCAGCGCCGCCGACAATGCCAGCAGGCCACCAACGGCAGGCACCATAACCCTCAGACCCCACTGCGGCAGGTCAGGGCTCTGCAAGATGGCCTGGAAGGCCAGCCATTCGGAGACGAAGCCGTTGAAGGGCGGAAGCGCGGAGATCGAAACACAGCCGACCAGAAAGACAAAACTGGTCAGCGGCATCCGATGGATAAGACCGCCCAGCTTCTCCATGCTCCTTTCGCCGGTCGCCGTGAGGACGGCGCCGGCACCGAAAAACAGCAGGCTCTTGAAGAAAGAATGGTTGAGAACGTGGAACAGTGCGGCGGTGAGCGCCAGTGCCGCAGCCGACGGCATCGCGTTCGCCTTGAAGGCAAGCGCGAGGCCGAGGCTTATGAAGATGACGCCGATGTTTTCGATCGTGCTGTAGGCGAGGAGCCGCTTGAGATCCTTTTCCATCAATGCATAGAGGATGCCGAGAACCGCCGTCAGGCCGCCAAGGAAAAGCACGACGACGCCTGACCACCATGCCGGCTCGCTGAGCAGGTCGAAAATAACGCGTATGAAGCCATAGACGGCGACCTTGGTCATGACGCCGCTCATCAGGGCGGAGACATGGCTCGGCGCCGCCGGATGCGCGAGCGGCAGCCAGACATGGAGAGGGACGAGGCCAGCCTTGGAGCCGGCGCCGAGCAGCATGAGGGCGAGGACGGCGGCAGCGATGAACCGGCTTGGCTCGGCGGCCCGCATTGCGTCGAATGTATAGGTTCCAGCGGGTCCGGCGAGCAGACCGAAAGCCAGTAGCAGCGCCAGCGTGCCGAAGCTCGCCATCACCAGATAGATGTAACCGGCCCGCGTGTTGTCCTGGTCGCGATGGTGCGCCATGACGAGCGCCCACGAGGCGAGCGACATGAACTCCCAGGACAGCAGGAAGGTGAAGGCATCGTCCGCCAGCACGACGAGGTTCATGCCGGCGAGGAACGCCGGGAAGAACGGCAGCACCCGGTGCGGTGCGGCCTCATGGCGGCCGTAGCCCAGTCCGTAGAGGCTGGCGAGCGCACCGCCGAGGTTGACGACGACGAGAAAAAAGGTCGAGAGCGCATCCAGACGGAAGTGAGCACCGATCCATGGCAGTCCAAGTGGCAGCGTGATCGTTGAGACGCCGGCAGGATCGCCTGCCAGCGCGCTTGTGACGATCACGAACAGGGCGGCCGAGATGCCAAGCGTTGCGCCATAGACCAGACGTGTCGCCGAACCACGCCGGCTGACCGCGACAGCCCCTATGGCGGTTCCCAGAAGCGCGGCGACGCCCCACAAGGGAAGGGCAACGATCGGCGTCACGGCAGGCTCTCGCCGGAGCCGGTCTCCGCATCGTCGGCGCCGGAAATCCTGGCTGGGTTGAAGCCCACCTTGAGCCGCACCCCACGCCCGCCAGCCTGGCTGGTCGCACCTTCCCCGATCAACTCGATGCCGGCGGTCTCAAGCGCTGCGATCAATTTCATCAGGGAATCGACATTACCCCGGATCATCCACTCGCTGGCTTCCATGCGCTGAATTGTCGGCACCGAAAGGCCGGACAATTCGGCAAGTCTGCGCTGATCGATGCCGAGCAGCGCCCTGGCGGCGCGCAACTGCGGAGCAGTTATCACAAATCGCCCCTTTTTCAGCTTTGAGACATAAGCTCTACACGTTGCAGCATACATTGAAATGCGCTATAGTCAATAAATGATGTTTTAGATATCATCTTTAGGTGTCAGCCGTTCATGGCTGGCTATCCCAGGCAGACGGTGCAAACCGGGGCGCGTACCTTGAAGGACCTCAGCCCTCAGAAGCCGTCCTCAAGATCAAGACCATGCTTGGTTGAACCGCAGGATTTGGAACCCTGGCTACGATGGCTAAATCATGATCCGGATAGCAAAATATCACAGTGATTTCGGCAATATCGAAGTTCTTCGCGCGAAGGACACCGGCTCGTTCATCTATCGGCAGGGTGGCTGCTACCAAAGCGAGTGCGACCCAGATGGCGTAAGTGTGGTGCCTTACATACACGCGATCTTTGGCCTTCTCGCGCAAATGCAAGCATCGGATGTATTGATGATCGGTTGCGGCGGCGGCAGCCTGGGCACCATGTTGGACAGAGCCGGCGTGCACGTGACAATAGTTGACATCAATCCAAGCGCCTTCCGGATCGCTCACAAGTATTTCGGACTTCCTCGCGAGGTCGATTGTCATGTTGCTGACGGGCGCAATTTCCTGCGTGCCGACCGGCATCGCTACGACGCAATTGTCCTCGATGCGTATTCTGGAAGACGCATTCCAGATCACCTATGCGCCGAGACATTTTTCGGCCTTGTTCAGACACGCCTGAAAAATGCTTCCGGCTGTTTGTTCGCCAATGTTCATGCGGGCCATGACCTTGATCTGATGCCCGATCGCGTCGCCGCAAAATTGAACAATGTCTGGGCTGACGTAAGGCTGCTAGATGTTCGCGGCATGTCGGATCGCAACGCGATTGTCATGGCCGGCAAGGTGCGCAATCTCGTACAACCAGCCTTGCACATGCCACCTTCGATCGGAGCGGATGAGATCGCGCGAGACCTAAGTCTATTGGCGTTCAGGCCTTGGCTTTTGCGCCGCTGAAAAGCATGACGGCTGGGGATCATCTGATGCGACAACCAGAAGGCTTCCCGCG
This sequence comes from Mesorhizobium sp. P2_F5, assembly GCF_056403715.1. Taxonomy (NCBI): domain Bacteria; kingdom Pseudomonadati; phylum Pseudomonadota; class Alphaproteobacteria; order Hyphomicrobiales; family Phyllobacteriaceae; genus Mesorhizobium; species Mesorhizobium sp. P2_F5. Next base: position 40,209 of record NZ_JBFUEY010000029.1, read on the forward strand.
TGGCGTCAAATGGGTGCGGGTTTAGAGTGGTAGCGGAAGAGCGCTACCGCCTTCCCCCCGCTCATTGAACCGCCAGTTCAGGCTCCGTTCCTACGCCTGAGCGATTTTTGCCATCTAACTACGGGGTCAGAAACTCGAACCCCTGCGAACTCCCCGAGATCGATAAAGCTGCGAATTACGAACTCGCTATGGAGGGGTCGCATTTGCGCTGGGTCAAAGCTGGTCGCGTCCATTGTGACTACAAGATGTTGCGAACGATGGCCATTCGGCCTTTGCAGCAATGGAGGCGATTCTGATGCAACTGATGGCATCTCTGTCCTTGGCGACCTACCCAGACGCGAACTCCGCGAAAATCGCGGCGAACGCGGTCGCTGTCGTCAAGAAGATCGACGCGGCGCTGCACGCCGTTGCCATCGACGTCGACATTCCCGACGTTTCGAACGCGCTCTCAAATTATTTGCTGGACCTTCCCTACAAGATACAAGAGGCCGAGGCGACCAGTCACAAGCGCGGTAAAGTTCTGCTCGAGGCAATTAACCAAGAGGCCGCCCGCGCCGGTGTGACCCTCAGCACGCAGGAGTTGGCTGCACCACCGGCCTTGATGGGCGATGTTGCCGCGAAGCACTCCCGCTATTTCGATGTCTGTCTGGTCGGCTGGGCGCCGGACAATCAGACGGCGCGGATGCTAGCCGAGGCGATATTGTTCGGCTCGGGTCGACCGACCCTGCTTCTTCCCGACTCCACGGACGTCGGGGTGCTTGGACATGTCGTTATCGCCTGGGACGGCAGCAGAGTGGCCGCACGGGCAGTTGCCGACGCGCGAGCGTTTCTTGAACGTGCCTCGATGGTCACCGTTGTGACCGTGACCGACGAAAAGCCGCTTCCGGGACAAGGCATCGGCGAACGCCTTGCGCTGGGCCTGAGGACGCGTGGTCTGGTGGCCGAGGCTGTCTCTATCCAGGCAAGGGACAGTTCAATCGGAACGGCGCTTCAGGAACATGCCCTGAAGATCGGCGGCAACCTGCTTGTCATGGGCGGATACGGCCACTCCCGCGTCAGGGACTTCGTGCTTGGCGGCGCCACCGAAGGCATTCTCGCGGATTTGCGCCTGCCTGTCCTGCTGTCGCATTAGGTCGTGGCGAGATGAGAGGCGACACGGATCCTGTCCTGCGTTTCCATGGCGCAGCCCATGGCGTCACCGGCTCATGTTATGAGATCGAGACACCGCGTTCCCGCATCCTCATCGACTGTGGCCTGTTCCAGGGGTCGAAGTCCGAACGCGAATTGAACTACGGTGTGTTCCCGTTTCCCCCGGACGCGATTGACGCTGTCATCCTGACGCATGCGCACATCGATCACAGCGGCCTTCTGCCGAAACTGGTCAAACAGGGCTTTTCTGGTCCCATCCATACGACCCGCGCCTCCATCGATCTTTGCTCGGTCATGCTGCCGGATTCGGCGCACATCCAGGAAATGGAGGTCGAGCACCTGAACCGTCGCAACGCGCAACGCGGTCGCCCGCCCGTCGAGCCGATCTACAGTCAGCAGGATGCTGCCGCGTGCATGACCTTATTCCGGGCTTTGGAATATGGCGAATGGACCACGATCGCCGAAGGCCTTCGCGCCCGCTTCTGGAACGCTGGCCACCTGCTAGGTTCGGCATCGGTTGAGCTCGAGATCGACCGACACGATGCGCCGTTGCGCATCATGTTTTCGGGCGACATCGGTCCAGGCCACAAGCTGCTTCAGACCGATCCCGAGGGGCCGGCAGGCGTCGACTATCTGATCTGCGAATCGACCTATGGCGACCGCGACCGGCCGGACGTTTCGCCCGAACAGCGGCGATCCCAACTCGGTGATATCGTGCGTGACGCCGCCGCGGCCGGCGGCCCGCTCATCATTCCGTCTTTCGCTGTCGAGAGGACACAAGAACTGCTGGTCGATCTGCATTTGCTCATGAAAGTGGGGGAGGTGCCGTCAGCCCCGGTCTTCGTCGATTCGCCGCTGGCAACACGCGCCAGTGCGATTTTTGAGCGCCATGCCAACGAGATCGAACATGGTGACGTGCTACGCCAGGCCCTCAACTCGAAGGAGCTGCGCTTCACCGAGACGGTGGAACAGAGCAAGGCGATCAACCGCCTCACCGGCTTCTTCGTGGTGATCGCCGCCAGCGGCATGTGCGATGCGGGGCGTATCCGCCATCATCTCAAGGCCAATCTCTGGCGCCGGAACGCCACGGTGCTGATGGCCGGATATCAGGCCCAAGGGTCGCTTGGCAGGATCCTGCTCGACGGCGCGCAGCGTGTGCGCATCCAGGGTGAGGAAGTCGAGGTCAAGGCGCGTATCAGCCTGTTCGACCTCTATTCCGGCCACGCCGACGCCAGTGAACTGGTCGCCTGGCTCAAGGCCCGAACTCCAGTGAAGCAGCAGGTGTTCCTGACGCATGGAGAGGAAGCTGGACTCGGCGGCCTGCGCGTAAGGCTTGCGGGACTGATACCCGACGACAAGATCATCATCCCGAGGCTAGACGATGCTTTCCAATTGACCCCCGGTCGCAGTTTGCCGGTCGAGGTCAACGAGCCCCGCCGTCTGAAGCCGGAAAAGATTGCCCGCCTCGACTGGCACAATGACCTTTCGAAGCTTCTCCTTGACGTAAACGAAGCGGTCAGCGCCGCGGCCGACGAACGGAGCCGAGCAGCGGTGATCAGGCGCATGCGCAGGGCGCTCGACACCGGCGACAGCAGCATCTGAGCAAGTGACGGAGCCTGACGGCGCACCCAAACAGTGCGCTGGTGATGGAAGAAAGCCAAAATGTCTCGAGCCACCTCATCGACCATTGCCTTGACCGGCCTCAGCGAAGCCGAGGCACAGGCTAGGCTTGTCACCGAAGGGTTCAACGAGTTGCCCAGATCCAACCGTCGGACGCCCTTGCGAATTGCTATCGAGGTCGTGCGCGAGCCGATGCTTGCCCTGCTGTTGGGTGGAGGCTGCGTTTACCTGCTTCTTGGCGATCTTCAGGAAGCGTTGATACTGCTCGCATTTGCCACCTTGTCGGTGGGGATTACCATCGTTCAGGAGGCGCGAACGGAGCGTGTTCTCGAGGCGTTGCGTGACCTGACAAGTCCGCGCGCCCTGGTAATACGCGATGGCGAACGCAGGCGGATTGCGGGTCGCGAGGTGGTGCGCGGCGATACGGTCGTGCTGGGCGAGGGGGATCGGATTCCGGCCGATATCTTGCTCATCCAGAGTCGGGATATCCAGACCGATGAGTCCTTGCTGACAGGAGAATCCGTGCCGGTGCGAAAGATTGCAGCCAGCGAAAGCGATCTGCCAGCCGAACGCCGGCCAGGGGGCGATGACTTGCCTTTAGCTTTTTCTGGATCACTCGTCGTTCGCGGGTCAGGCATCGGCGAAGTTCTGGCAACCGGGCCGCTCAGCCAAATCGGTGCGATCGGGCAATCGCTTAGCACAATGGAGACCGAAGCACCCCGCCTGCAGCGACAGACAAAACGCCTTGTCGCCATCTTCGCGCTGGTCGGCGGCGCGGTCAGTGTTCTCGCGGTCGTGCTTTATGGCCTGCTGCGTGGCGGATGGCTCGATGCGGTGTTGGCCGGTATTGCGCTCGGCATGTCGATGCTGCCCGAGGAATTTCCCATGGTGCTGACAATCTTCATGGCCATGGGCGCATGGCGCATCTCGCAGGCGCGCGTGCTCACGCGTCGTGCAGCAGCGATCGAGACGCTTGGCTCGGCAACGGTCCTTTGCACCGACAAGACCGGAACGCTGACCGAGAACCGCATGACAATTGCAGAACTGAGAACGCCCGATGGCAAACTGTTTCGCCTGCTGAACAACTCAAACACAGAGATGCCGGCGGCATTTGGGGAGTTGGTCGAGATCGGCATGCTAGCCAGTGCCGAGATTCCTTTTGATCCGATGGAAAGGGCATTTCACAAACTCGCGCAGGAGCGATTGCCCAAGCGCGCAGACAGCACCGATCGGAAGCTGGCCCGCGCCTACGGGTTGCGCCCTGAACTGTTGGCAATGTCGAATGCCTGGCAGTCGTCAACTGGAGGCGCCGACTGCCTGATTGCCGCCAAAGGGTCGCCGGAGGCCATCGCGGCACTCTGTCGTCTACCTGCGGATCGTGTCGCTTCGGTCAAGGATGTTGTGGACGCCATGGCAACGGAAGGACTGCGCGTCCTAGGCGTGGCGCGTTCTTGTCATGCTGGCGATCAGCTGCCGGACAAACAGACTGGTTTCGATTTTAAGTTCATGGGCCTCGTCGGACTTGCCGATCCCCTGCGTTCAGGGGTTCCGGACGCGGTGAGCAATTGCCGCTCCGCCGGAATAAGAGTGATCATGATTACCGGGGATTATCCCGCGACCGCGAGAGCAATCGCCAGTCAGGCCGGGCTCGATTTCAACGATGTCGTCAGCGGTGAAGAGCTCAAGACACTGGATGACGCAGCCCTGGCGGCGCGCGTGAAAACCGCGGCGGTGTTCGCGCGGATCATGCCCGAGCAGAAATTGGCAATCGTCAGAGCCTTGAAGGCCAACGGCGAGATTGTCGCCATGACGGGCGACGGCGTCAACGATGCTCCGTCGCTGAAAGCCGCAAACATTGGCATTGCCATGGGCGGTCGCGGCACGGATGTCGCGCGGGAGGCGTCGTCCATCGTCCTCCTCGACGACGATTTCGGGTCGATAGTCAAAGCCATCCGGCTGGGCCGCCGCATCTACGACAACTTGCGCAAGGCAATGGGCTTCATTCTTGCCGTGCACGTGCCGATCGCCGGGCTGGCCCTGCTTCCATTGCTGTTTGGGCTTCCTATCCTGTTCGGGCCAATTCACATTGCCTTTCTGGAGATGGTGATCGATCCAGTCTGCTCATTGGTCTTTGAAGCAGAAACCGAGGAAGACGACACGATGAAGCGTCCGCCGCGGGATCCGGAAGCGGCGCTCTTCTCGCGCTCGTTGATCGCATGGAGCGTAGTGCAAGGACTGTTGGCATTCGTGCTTGTTGCGGGCATCTTCCTCTTCGCCTTGCACTGGGGAATGCCTGAAGACGAGATTCGAGCCCTGACGTTCTTCTCGCTGGTGCTGACGATCGTTGGGCTGATTTTCGTCAACCGTACGTTCAGCGAGTTGCTGCTGACTGCTCTTTTCCGGCCAAATCGATCGCTTGCTTTTGTCGTCGTTGTGGTTGCAGCGGCGCTGGGCGGGACGCTTCTGTGGCCGCTCGCGAGTAATCTCTTCCAGTTCGGACCGCTGCACCTGGACGACCTCGCCGTGACGCTTGCGGCCGGGTTGGCAGTGCTGGTCTGCCTTGAGTTCCTGAAACATTTCTGGCGGGAGCGGCTGAAAACCTGATCATTGATGCAAGTCTGCCCGCGGTTCCGACCAGGGCGAACGCCCAGCTTGCGGAGTGCGCGCTTTGACGGTCGGGCCGAGCAGTGATGAACCGAAAGGCGAACGATGCGTTGGTGCCATGTCTGAGGCGCAATCCGCAGGCTTTCGCAAAATGAGCAACGGAGCCAAATCAGATGACCGAACATTCGGCAACATCAGGCAACACCAAACGGTTGTCCGAACAGGAGTTGCGCGACATTGACGCCTATTGGCGAGCTGCGAACTATCTGACGATCGGCCAGATCTACCTGCTCGACAATCCGTTGCTGCGTGGACCGTTGCGGTTGGAGCACGTCAAGCCGCGTCTCCTCGGCCATTGGGGAACGTCGCCTGGCCTGAGCTTCATCTATGCGCACCTCAATCGCGCGATCCGGCTCAGGGACGCAAATGTGATCTATGTCTGCGGCCCCGGCCATGGCGGCCCGGCAATGGTGGCGAATACCTATCTGGAGGGCACCTACAGCGAGCTCAATCCCGACATTGCGATGGACGAGCAGGGGATGCGCAAGCTGTTCCGGCAGTTTTCGTTTCCCGGCGGTATCCCGAGCCATGCAGCGCCGGATGTGCCCGGCTCGATCCATGAGGGCGGCGAGTTGGGCTATTCGCTTTCGCATGCCTATGGCGCGGCCTTTGACAATCCGGATCTCGTGGTCGCCTGCATCGTCGGTGACGGCGAGGCTGAAACGGGGCCACTGGCAGCCGCGTGGCATTCCAACAAATTCCTCAACCCCTCGCGCGACGGGGCGGTGCTGCCGATCCTGCATCTGAACGGCTACAAGATCGCCAATCCAACCATTCTGGCCCGCATTCCCGAAGACGAATTGCGCGCGCTGTTTGCCGGCTACGGCTATGAGCCGCTGTTCGTGGAAGGCCACGAGCCTGCCCTGATGCATGAGCGCATGGCGAGCGTGCTCGACGATGCGCTAGACCGCATCCGCGCGATCCAGCAAGCCGCGCGCGCTGGCTCGGCGTCTCCGACGTCGCGACCAATATGGCCGATGATCGTGCTGCGCAGCCCCAAGGGCTGGACGGGACCGAAAGAGGTCGACGGTCTGAAGACAGAGGGCTTCTGGCGCTCGCACCAGGTTCCCTTGTCAGGCCTTGCGGAAAACCCCGCCCATCTCAAGCTGCTCGAGGAGTGGCTGAAAAGCTACCGGCCCGAGGAACTGTTCGACGCCGCCGGCGCTCCTGTCGCCGCGATTCGTGCCACGGCACCCCAGGCGACACGGCGCATGAGCGCCAACCCGCATGCCAATGGCGGCCAGCTGCGCAGGTCTCTCGAACTGCCCGGATTGCATGACCACGCCATTGCGGTCGAGCGCCCCGGTGGCGTCAAGGCCGAATCGACGCGGGTCATGGGCAGTTTCCTGCGTGATGTCATGCAGTTAAACGAGGCCTCGAAAAACTTCCGGATCGTCGGCCCGGACGAGACTGCTTCGAACCGCCTTCAGGACGTGTTTGAAGTGACCGAGCGTGGCTGGATGGAGAAGATCCTGCCCGAAGACGTTCATCTGGGGCGCGATGGCCGGGTTCTCGAAATCCTCTCCGAACACACCTGCCAAGGCTGGCTGGAAGGCTACCTGCTAACCGGGCGCCATGGTCTGTTTTCCTGCTACGAGGCGTTCATTCACATCGTCGATTCCATGTTCAATCAGCACGCGAAATGGCTGGATGCCTGCCGCGACATCCCGTGGCGGCGGCCGATCGCATCGCTGAACTATCTGTTGTCGAGCCATGTCTGGCATCAGGAACACAATGGTTTCAGCCATCAGGATCCCGGCTTCATTGACGTCGCCCTCAACAAGAAGGCCGACATCGTTCGTGTCTATCTCCCGCCGGACGCCAACACCTTGCTTTGCGTGACCGACCACGTGCTGCAGACCTGGAACCGCATCAACGTCATCGTCGCCGGAAAGCCGCCATCCTGGCAGTGGCTGTCGATGGACAGGGCAATCGTTCACTGCAGGGCAGGGATCGGCATCTGGGACTGGGCGTCAACAGACGATGGCGCCGAGCCCGACGTGGTGATGGCTTGCGCTGGCGACGTCCCGACGCTCGAAACGCTGGCCGCCGTACAGATCCTCAGGCATCAGGTTCCTGACCTCAGGATCAGGGTGGTCAATGTCGTCGACCTGATGACTCTCCAGCCAAAGGAATATCATCCGCACGGTCTTTCGGATCGTGAGTTCGATGCGCTGTTCACCACCGACAAGCCGGTCATCTTCGCCTATCACGGCTATCCCTGGACGATCCATCGCCTGACCTATCGTCGCACCAACCATGACAACATCCATGTGCGCGGCTACAACGAGGAGGGCACGACCACGACACCTTTCGATATGACGGTGCTGAACGGTCTCGACCGGTTTCATATCGTCCAAAGCGTCGTAGATTGGGTTCCGCGACTGAAAAGCATGCAGGTCGGCATCAAGCAGGCGATGGACAGCAAGCTGCTTGAACATCGAGCCTATATTCGCGCCCATGGGCAGGATATGCCGGAGATCCTTGAGTGGAAGTGGGGACAGGATGCCGATGCGGGGCCGAAGCGTCCGGATTGAACGTATGCCCGTTCGCAAGCGCATAGGGGCGGCAACATATCGGATGGCTTCATGACCGATGCGATCCTTGTCCTGAACGGTGGTTCTTCGAGCTTGAAGTTCGCCGTCTTCGAGCGACGAGGCGAGCTCCCGGTGCTGCTGCGCGGCAATGTCTCCTCTCTCGGTCAAAAACCGCGGCTGCGTGTCGAGGCCGCGGCCGGCAGGTCCAAGATCGACAAGAGCCTGGGCGAAGCACCGATTGCTATGGGCAAGGCGTTCGCGGCGGTTGCATCCGTGCTCGCCGAAAACGATCTCCTGCGCCGCATCGACAGGGTAGGGCACAGGATCGTTCACGGTGGGCGTGACTTCACCGAAGCGACGCTGCTCGACGAACGCACGCTCAAAGAATTGCGCCGGCTAGAGTCGCTGGCGCCCATCCACCAGCGGATCAATATCGAGATTGTCGCACTGGCTGCTGAACTCTTGCCACAGGCCCTCCAGATCGGGTGCTTTGACACAGCGTTTCATTCGACCAGGCCGGAGCTCGCCAAAATCTACGGGCTGCCGCGCGCGATGACTGTCGCGGGCATCGTCTCCTACGGCTTTCATGGGCTGTCCTACAGTCATATTGCTTCGAAACTGCGTGACCGATACGGCGCGCGCGCCGGCGGTCGGGCGATCGTCGCCCATCTCGGCAGCGGCGCAAGCCTGTGCGCCATGGATGCCGGACGAAGCATCGCCACGACGATGGGGTTTTCGACGCTCGACGGCCTGGTGATGAGCACGCGTTGCGGCGCACTTGACCCGGGGGTCATCCTTCACTTGCTGCAGGAACGGCGACTATCTGGGGACGAACTGGTCACGCTTCTTTACGAGCAATCCGGCCTGCTCGGTGTGTCTGGAATATCTGGGGATATGCGGACCCTGATCGGCTCAGACGACCCTGCCGCCGCCGAGGCTGTCGACCTCTTCGTTTATCGGATCGGACGTGAGATAGGATCGCTGGCATCTGCCATGGGAGGACTGGACACGCTGGTGTTCACTGCCGGCATTGGCGAAAACGCGCCGTTGGTCAGGGAAAGGATCGGCGCCGCCGCGGCCTGGCTTGGAGTCGGTCTCGACGACGAGCGAAACCGCGGAGGCGAGGAGATGGTCGGCGCTGCGAATTCCCGAGTCGATGTCCTTGTCATTCCAGCGGATGAAGAAAGCGCTGTGGCCACGGAGATGCTCATCTTTCGCTCTGCTGCGCCCGCACGGCCCGAGGAGGGAGCGCGGTAGCTAAGCGGCTGATCGCGCCCCCAGCTCCCGCCGAACCAGGACAAGCGTCGCATCGTCGGGATCGGTGGTGACGGTGAAACCCATGTCGCGCTCGACCTCGATCGCGGCACGGTTTTCACGGCTCTCGATCGACTCGATCGCTCTGAGGCCGAGTTCTTCGGCATATTTCGCAACATAAGCGAGCAGCTCCCAGCCAACGCCCAGATGCTTGCGATCCGCGCGAATACAGATCGCAACCTCGCCGTTTCGATCGGCTCGATCGCTTGCCAGCGTCGCAACCGCGATCAGCATCCCGTCGATCGAGAATGCTAGAAAATTGTGGATATGGGCGTCGTCTGAACGCGTCATCGCCACCAGCCGTTCATGCGAGACTTCCTTCACAGCGCCGAGAAAGCGGAAGCGCAGGTCGTCTGGGGTTACATGAGTGAAGAACTCGGCCAGCGTTGGCTCATCCTCAGGGCGCGCGCGGCGCACTTCGAAGCGAAAGCCGGTATGGGTGGTAAGTGTGTTGTCCATCGTCATCTGGTCCTTGAACTGGGGCCGGTTCTTCGGCGTCATTGTCGTCTCTTGCGCAGGCAGGCGCCTTTCATTCGCTCATGCAGTGGAGCGCGTCGTGCTTGACGATTTCGATGCTGCGCAGGTTGAGCAGCCGGATGACGCCCTTGTCCTTCAGCCGGGTGAAGACCCGCGATACGGTCTCGATGGTCAGGCCGAGATAGTCGCCGATGTCCATACGTGACATTGGCAACTCGACCTGCCGCAACCCGCCCTGCCGCTCTGCCATATCCACGAGGAAAGCGGCGACGCGTTCGATAGCGTTCTGGCGGCCGAGGACCAGGAGGTGTTCCTGCGCCCTTGTCAGGCCCTTGAGCGCCAGGGGCAGCAGCTGATGGGACATGTCTGCTCCAGCGCTGAAGCGGAAGGCGCGCACCCCGCTGGCGTTGATCGCTTCGGCAAAAAAATGATGCGTCGTGTCGGCTTCGAAACCGAAAGTCTCTCCGGCGAGGTGGAAGGCGCTGATCTGTCGGCGGCCGTCTGCGAGCAGGCGATAGATGCGCACGGCGCCGAATTCGACCTGGTAAAAAGCCCCCGCCTTCTCGCCTTGAGCATAAATCTCCGAACCGGCGGGAAAGAAGCTGACGGGCTGTTGCGTTTCCGAGTCAAATGCCGCTGGCAGGCCCGGCTGAGCAGAATGCGACGGCAATGAAATTCTGGAGGTGGTGTAGGCGTGCATGGCTGTGTTCCCGGTTGTTCCGTGACACAGCAATCGCGCGAATCCGCAGGTCGCGAAATTCGGTTTTATCCCTAAGGGAAACTACCTAGTCGCGCGGATTGTTGATCCATATCAAGTGCCCAGGCGCGCCGATCGCTTAAGTCCTCTTTCGCTTTGGGTGATAGCAATAGGGAGTCGTTTCGAAATCTTGCATCGGAACGGCTGGGTGGGCAGCGATGTATCTTCCGCAATTCATGGTCGGAATGTTTTTGACGTCGGGTATCGTGGGTCTGTGGGCCTACGCGGCAACGGGTTCAGTCTGGAGCGCGGTAGGCTGGACGATTATCGACCTTGTAGTTCTGCAGGTCGCATACTTCGCCTTTGTCATACGCCTTGTTTACAAACGCACGACTGCAGAGGCTGCAGCAAATTCGGCACCGCCAAGCCACGTTCAGCCATTCCGCCGCGATGGCATGCACTCTTAGAGCCGCCAGACCGTGTGACTCATCCGCCAACGGCCTTCCCCAAATCCAGCCGCGGCTTCAAGAGATCAGGTCCGACAGTCGCGCCGCCATATGCTCTCGTCACGCGCTAGTTGCCGTCATCGAACGGGTAAAAGTGGACTACCTTGAGTGTGACCGGGATGTCGTGGCCCTCGATCAGAACCGTGGCCCACCGGTCCCCCAGATCGTCTTGCCAAGTTTCGGTAACGCGGCACCTTGCGGCCAGATCCATGCCAACCTCGACCTTGTCCGTTCTCTTTGCCATCATTGGACTCCCGTTCACTTTCGCCTCGGCTCTGCATATCGTTTCCTGCTCTCAGTAGATCAGTTCGAGAGCAGCCGGTTAATCGCCCCTTGCTTCAGCAAGGAGCGGGTCATACCGCCAAACGCCCATTCGCGGATACGGCTGTGGCCGTAGCCGCCCGCGACCACAAGGTCGGCACCCATGGCTCGGGCGACTTCGGACACGGCTTCGCAAGCGTCCGCTTGGCCCACGTCCAGAACCTCCGATCTTGCCTTGACGCCATGTCTCATCAGGAAGCGGAGCACGTCCCCGACACTCTCGCGTGCGCTCGTCATGTTCTGTTCCTCGATCGTCGCCACAAGGACATGTTGTGCACCGGTCAAAAAGGGCATTGCATCGGTGACCGCGCGCCTCGCCTCGCGGGTATCCTTCCAAGCCACCAGAACATTTTCGGACTTACGCGGTGCAACCTTGTCAGCCGCAAGCAACACGGGCCGTCCGGCCGACAGCACCAACGTTCCGACATCGACCATCCGGTGGCGGTCGCTGGGAACGCCCCGTGCGGGAGCCCCGGTCACGATGAGGTCGGCGGCGCGTGCATGCATCGCCAGCAGACGTGTTGGATCGCCGATCTCCTCGCGCCAGGAGGCATCTTGTCCACCGACGACACTGAGGAATTCTTCCTTCAGAGTCTTCAGGCGATCCTCGATATCCGTGCGGCGTTGCCGCATGATTTCGGCTGCCGCCACGCCGCCATCGTCGCCTGGAACAAACACATATGAATCGGCCGCCGCAAAACCGATCAGGGTAGCTTCGAAGCGTCGCGCCAACTCCAGCGCATAGGCCGTTCGCGGCGCTGCCGGGGAATCGACGTCGAGTTGAACCATGATGGTGTTAAAGGTCATTGCCGTGCCTCCGATGAGATTTATTGCAGGATCGCCGGAGGTGCGACCTTGCGCCTTGATGCGCATCAAAGCCTGCATAACTTGCCAATCCATCAGGCCACATCGTCATGGACCACCGCACCGCCGGCATGGTCCGAAGCGAAGCCTGTTACGGACACCACCCATGGCACTATGCGGTCACACGGCTTTGAAACGCATCAATCCACGCTCCAGCCGGCTTCAAACCAGGTACCACGTTCGCCACTGACAATTTCGACGGCGTCATCGAGCTTGCCGATAGCAGCAGGCTTGCCTGTCGCTTCAATGAATTCGATTGCAGCGGTGACCTTGGGTCCCATGGAGCCGGCCGGAAAATTCTTCCCGGATAGCTCCTTGGGGGTCACGCGCCGAAGCGGCCGAGCGGCTGCTGTTCCGTAGTCGACATAAACGGCGTCGACATCGGTCAACAGGAGCAGCATGTCAGCTTTCAACTGGCGGGCAAGCAGCGAGCTTGCCAGGTCCTTGTCGATGACTGCTTCGACGCCGCAAAGCGTGCCGTCGTCCCGGGCAATCACCGGAACACCGCCGCCGCCGGTGCAGATGACGATCACGCCGCGCTCGACCAGGAACGAGATTACAGACGCTTCCAGGATTTCCAGGGGCCTGGGTGAGGGCACGACTCGGCGCCATTTGTCGCCATCGGGCGCGATCTGCCAATTGCGCTCGCTGGCAAGCCTACGTGCGGTTGCCTCATCGTAGACCGGGCCGATAGGCTTCGTCGGGTGAGCGAAAGCGGGATCGTGCGGATCGACCTTCACCTGTGTCAGCAGGGTCGCGAAAAGCCTCTCCTTGAGGAGGTTGCCGAGCTCCTGTTCAAGGACATAGCCGATCATCCCTGCGCTTTCGGCGCCAAGCACGTCGAGTGGAAATGTGCGGCCATCCGAGGTTGTAGCTGCCTGCAGCGCCAGAAGTCCCACCTGCGGACCGTTTCCGTGAGTGACCACAATCGAATGCCCTCCGCCGACAAGTTGGGCCAGCACGGATGCAGCGCGCACGATGTTGGCGCGTTGGTTTCCGGCCGTCATCGGTTCTTCACGACGCAACAGTGCGTTTCCGCCGAGCGCAACAACGATAAGCATCTCAGTTGCCGATCGTGGCCACGAGCAGGGCCTTGATCGTGTGCATCCGGTTTTCGGCCTGGTCGAAGACGATGGACGCGGCGGATTCGAACACCTCGTCAGTGACTTCCATGCAGTCGATGCCGTATTCCTTCGCAACGAAGGCGCCGATCTCGGTATCGGTGTCGTGGAATGCCGGCAGGCAATGCATAAATTTGACGTGGGTGTTGCCGGCGGCGGCCATCACCTCGCTGGTGACCCGATAAGGCGTCAAAAGGCGAATGCGCTCGCCCCAGCCCGATTTGTCCTCGCCCATCGACATCCAGACGTCGGTGTAGATGAAATCAGCATCCTGGACGCAACTCGTCACGTCCTCGTCGAGCCGGAAGCGGCCGCCGCTGCGTTCCGCCAGGTCCCTGACATGAACGCAGAACTCCTCGTCCGGCCAGAGTTCTTTCGGCGAGGCGATGCGCATGTCGATGCCGACCTTGGCTGCTCCTAGTGCCAGGGAGAGCGCGACATTGTCCCGGCCCTCACCGACGAAGGTGACGGTCATGTCTGAAAGATGCTTGTGGGTGAATTCCCGCATGGTGATGAAATCAGCGAGGATCTGCGTCGGATGCGCCTCGTCGGTGAGGCCGTTGTAGACTGGCACGCCTGCATATGTAGCCAGCACTTCGGCCTGGTGCTGGCCAAAGCCGCGATATTCGATCCCATCATACATGCGGCCGAGTACGCGGGCTGTGTCCTTCATGGATTCCTTGTGGCCGATATGGCTGCCGGTGGGGCCGAAATAGGTGACGTGAGCGCCCTGGTCATAGGCCGCCACTTCGAACCCGGTGCGTGTGCGCGTCGAATCCTTTTCGAAGATCAGGGCGATGTTCTTTCTGACGAGACGCGGGATCTCGTGACCGGCGAGCTTGGCCGCCTTGAGGTCGGCGGCCAGCTTCAGAAGAAAGCGGATCTCGTCGGCGGTGAGATCGTCCAGGGTCAGGACGGACCGGCCATGAAGATTGATCGACATCGGGATTTCCTTTCGGGTCAAATCGGGTCGCGGACAATCGGACAGGTCATGCAGTGCCCGCCGCCGCGGCCTCGGCTGAGTTCGGCGCCTTCGACCGTGATCACTTCAATCCCGGCACGGCGCAGCAGCGTGTTGGTGTAGACGTTGCGGTCGTAGCCGATGACCACGCCGGGCTCGACCGCAACGACATTGTTGCCATCGTCCCATTGCTCGCGCTCGGCCTCGTAGCGGTCGCCGCCGGTGGTGATGATCCGCAGCAATTTCAGTCCAAGGGCTTCAGCAACCACCGTCGTGAACGGCTTTGTCTCATCGGTGACCTCGACGGCCGTCTCGCCATCGCCCGGCCGCAGCGAGAAGGTGCGCAACCGGTCGACCACCGGCGGGTACAGGGTGACAAGGTCGCGGTCGCAAAAGGTGAAGACGGTGTCGAGATGCATGAAGCTGCGGTCGCGGGGCATCAAGGCGGCAATCACGCGCGTGGCCTCACCAGCAGCGAACAGGTTGCGCGCGAGGTCGCCCACGGCCTGCGGCGTGGTGCGCTCTCCCATGCCGACGAGAACTGTTCCACCACCGATCGGCATCACATCGCCGCCTTCCAGGCTGGTGCCTGTTCCTAGATCCGGCGAAACAAAGGGAATGCCGCTGTCGCGAAAGCGGGGATGGAAACGGTAGACCGCTTCGACATTGGCCGCTTCGGGGCGCCGCGCTGCCCAGTACATGGAATTGACGGAGACCGAGCCGTAGATCCAGCAGGAACTGTCGCGGGTGAACAACTGATTCGGCAGCGGCGGTAGCACAAAATCCTGGGGGGCGAGCGTTCGCCCGGTCAGGCCTTTGGGCTCGAAGGGAAGCTCTGCCCTGGCAATGCCGCCTACAAGGTAAGACGACAGCTGCGCCGACGGCATATCGTCGAGCCATCCGCGCAGCTCGTCCACCATGTCGAGACCGACGACGCCAGGGTGGACCCGGCGGTCGAGAAGCCAGTCGCGAGCCTTGGCCAGGCTCATTGTCTCAGCCAGGAGCTCCCCGAAGGAATGGACCAGGACACCGCGTTCACGCAATGCATCGACAAAGACATCGTGTTCCTGGCGAGCCCGCTTGACCCACAGCACGTCGTCGAAGAGCAGCGCCTTGCAGTTTTCCGGTGTCAGCCTGCGCAGGCTCAGATCTGGACGATGGACCATCACCTCGCGCAGACGGCCGACTTCGGAATGAACACCCAGCTTTGTCATCGAACCAATCCTTCAAAGCGGGCTGACGGCACCGGTCCACATCTCGTAAACGGCGAGGATGGCGACGGCGACAAGGGCTGCGGCGAGCGCTGCTTCAACAGGATGGAACACGCGCTGACTGGTTTCGCGGCGTGCCCAGACGTAGAAGATGATGCCGGGCGCATAGAGGATCGCGCACATGAACAGGTAGGCAGGTCCGGCCGCATAGACGAGCCACAGTCCGTAGACCGTCGCCAGCAACCCCGCAAAAAGCGGACCGGCGCGCTGCTCGCCGCTCTCGTAGCTCTCGCCAGTCAGCGCGAGCTTGGCCGCGTAAGCCCCGGAAAAGATGTAAGGAACCAGGATTGCGGCCGACGCGATGTAAAACAGCGCCTGATAGGTGCTTTGCGCGAAGAGAGTGATCACCAGGAAGGCCTGGACGAGCAGGTTGGTGATCAGGAGCGAGATCGAGGGTACGCCTCGGTCGCTTTCGCCGCCGAAGAATTTCGGCATCGTCCCGTCCTTGGCGGCGACGTGCGGAATTTCGGCCGCAAGCAGTGTCCAGCTCAGGAAGGCGCCGATCACGGACACGACAAGCGCAATGTTGATCAGGATGGCGCCCCAAGGGCCGACAATCGCCTCCAGCACACCGGCCATCGATGGATTCTTCAGTGCGGCGAGTTCGGGCTGGTTGAGGATGCCGAGCGACAGCAGCGACACCAGGGCGTAGAGCGCGAGGCAGGTGAAGAAGCCGAGAACTGTCGCCGTGGCGATGTCCTTGCGGCGCTCGGCGCGGCCGGAAAAGACGCTGGCGCCTTCGATGCCGATGAACACCCACAGGGTCACCAGCATGGTGCTTTTCACCTGCGCGGTGATCGAGCCGAGACTGGTGTTGCCCAGACCGGTGAAGTCGAGCGACCAGACCTGCAGTTTGAAGGCGACGGCCACAACCCCGACGAACAGGACGATCGGAGCGATCTTTGCCACCGTGACGATGAGGTTCACGACAGCCGCCTGCCGGATGCCGGCGAGAACTAGGAGCCTGTCCCCGTATTTGGGTGTGGAATGAGCGGTCGGCGGCGGGCTGCGCCTAGACAGCTGGATTACGGCGTGATTCTTTGGGGCATGAGCAAGACGTTTCGCCCCTGGCTGATCGATCAGCCGCAGCTGTTTCCGGCCTCGG
>NZ_JBFUEY010000030.1:0-50905 GCF_056403715.1 Mesorhizobium sp. P2_F5
AAGCTGGCAGGAGCACAAAGATCGATGACACCGGCCTGATCATTGTGACACAACCGCGGCTCGATCGGACGCACTCTGTCATCCACGCCAGAATCCCTGCCGACCCAGATCGCCTCGGCGGGTCCCATTACAGAGTCAGGCTCCTAGCGCCGCAGAGCCACTCGTCAATTCGGCAGTGCATTTTGTCGGCGCCGCGCAGCCCTTCCGCCTGCTTTTGCGGCCTCCGGATGGACTTCCGCATAAACCAGATAAAAAATGCAACCGGATTGTCGGATTCGACATCGAGCCAACGTCCTTCGGACGCAAGCGGCGCAACGGAGCTGGCGCGCCGCATCGAACCGATTTCGGGAGAAGACCATGAACAATTCCTATCGTTGGGTCATCGTCGCGGCGGGCGCGTTGATGACCTGTGTGGCGCTCGGCGCGATGTTTTCGCTGGCGATCTTTCTCGAGCCGATGGCGCTCGACACCAACTGGTCGCGCACCGGCATTTCCAGCGCCATGACCCTGAACTTTCTGGTGATGGGCGCCGGCGGTTTCGCCTGGGGCGCCATCTATGACCGCGTCGGCGCCCGGCCCGTCGTCCTTGCCGGCGCGGTGTTGCTTGGCCTGTCGCTGGTGGTGGCAAGCCGCGCCCAATCGCTGCTGGTCTTCCAGCTGAGCTATGGCGTCATCGTCGGTCTCGCGGCCAGCGCCTTCTTCGCGCCGATGATCGCGCTCACCACCGCCTGGTTCGACACCCATCGCAGCCTTGCGGTGTCGCTGGTCTCGGCCGGCATGGGCGTGGCGCCGATGACCATCTCGCCTTTCGCGCGCTGGCTGATCACGGCCTATGACTGGCGCACGGCGATGTTCGATATCGGCGTGATGGCTTGGGTGCTGTTGCTGCCGGCCGTCTTGCTGGTGCGCCAGCCGTCGGCGGCGGTCGCGGCATCGGATGGCAGCGCGCCGGCGCCTGCCGCAGATCCCGGAATGTCAGTCGGCCAGGCGTTGCGCTCGCCGCAATTCCTGGTGCTGGGCATGACCTTCTTTGCCTGCTGCGCGGCACATTCCGGGCCGATCTTCCACATGGTGAGCTATGCCATGGCCTGCGGCGTGGCGCCGATGGCGGCGGTGTCGATCTACAGCGTCGAAGGCCTTGCCGGCCTTGGCGGCCGCGTGCTCTACGGCGTGCTCGGCGACAGGCTGGGCGCCAAGCCGGTGCTGATCGTGGGCCTCGCCATCCAGGCGGTGGTGATCGCCGCCTATCTCGCCGTCGGCAATCTCGAGCAGTTCTATCTGCTGGCTATCATCTTCGGCGCCACCTATGGCGGCGTCATGCCGCTCTATGCGGTGCTGGCGCGCGACTATTTCGGACCGCGCATCATCGGCACGGTGCTTGGCGCCGCCACCCTGCTCTCCAGCCTCGGCATGTCGTTCGGACCGCTCGCCGGCGGCATGATCTTCGACGCCTATGCCAGCTACTCCTGGCTGTTCATCGGCTCGGCGCTGATTGGCCTGGGTGCTGCCGGCATCGCCATCGCCTTCCCGCCGCAGCCCGGCCGGGAGCGGCTGCAAGCGGCGTGAAGTCCCTGGTTTCCGCCCTGGCGACGCGGAAATCTGTTTGCCCGATGCATGCGATTGTGAAAGGCTTCTGGCCGAAGATATCGCACGCCGGCCTGCCGGCGTGCGATCCTAGCCAAGTCCGTTCACGGAGGCAGTTGCGATGGGCCTGGAAGCCGAGGACGCGAAAGGCTGGTCGACCCTGTTGGGTGCGGCGGAGAAAGGCGACATCGAGACCCTCCGCGCCGAGCTGGCTGCCGGGGCCGACATCAACCAGACGGATGAGGGCGGCTGGTCGGCGTTGCATCTGGCGGCCCACAACGCCCGCGGCCCGGTGCTCGAAGCGCTGATTTCGCATCCGCAGATCGACGTGAATTCCAGGAACAAGTGGAAGAGCACGCCGCTCAGCCTCGCCGCGGCCAAGGGACACCACGCCGCCGTAACGGCGCTGGTCAAGCATCCCGACATCGATATCGACGCGCGCGCCGACTACTATGGCCGGACGGCGCTGATCGAGGCGGCAAGGACCGGGCATCTGGATATCGTCAAGCTGCTCGTCGAACACGGCGCCGACGTCAATGCGGCCGACAAGACCGGCCGCAACAGCGCGCTCATCGAGGCGATCAAGGGGCGGCACTATGACGTGGCGCAATATCTGCTGGAAACGAGGAAGGTGAACTTCCTCAACAAGGACATGCGGCTCAATGCCTTGATCTGGGCCGGCAGCACCCGCAATGCCGAGCTTATCGAGAAGCTGGAAGCAGCGATCCGCAGTTTCTTYGACGGCAAGTAAGCGCGTCAGATCGCTCCGGCACCTTTCTCCCAGCGCGACAGATCGCGGCCTAGGTCGGCGACAAAGCGATCCCGTCGACAGCCAGGATGCGTGTCCTGGCGCTGCGAAAGCGGATCTCCTTCAAACGCTCGTATTCCGGCGAGTCATACCAGGCCGAAAGCGATGCCATGTCGGGAAATTCGATGATGACGAGGCGGTGCGGATGCCAGTCGCCTTCGAACACCTTGGTCGCGCCGCCGCGCGCGAGATAGCGGCCGCCATAGCGCTCCTCGGTGGCCGGAACTTCACGCCTGTATTGATCGAATACGGCCGCGTCGGTGATATCGACATCGGCGATAAGATAGGCCGCCATCCCGTGTGTCCTCCCTGTTGCCAATCGTCCCTTCTCAAATTGCCTTGCACATCATCAGCAACGCATCGGCGCCCGCCGAAGTCGTCAAAATCCGCTGATGCGGCAATCATATTAGTATCAAATCATATTAAGCAAATCCGAGGAGACGGCTTGGTGACCAAGCTATCAGACGCCGCCGGCCTCCACCGTCCTTGCGACCACCCAGCGGTGCTTGCCGATCTTGCGGGCGCGCTGAAAACCTTGGCGTTCAAACATCGCCAGCGTGCCATTGTGCAGGAAGGCTCCAGCGACCGAGCGGCCTTCCGCATCCTCGGGATAGCTCTCCACCGTGCCGCCGCCGAGTCGGGCGATCTCGGTGAGCGCACCGGCAAGTGCTGCCGCGGCCACGCCTTTGCCGCGATAGGCCTTGTCGGAGAAGAAGCAGGTGATACGCCAGTCCGGTAGGTTCGTCAGCCCTTCCTCATAGGCGCGCCGGTGCTTTATGCGCGGCAGCTCCTGCGTCGGGCCGAACTGGCACCAGCCGACACAGGCCGCGCCGTCGAAAACGAGGGCCGCATGTGCATGGCCCTCGCGGACCCGGGCCTCCTTCTCGGCGCGGTTTCCTGCGGCGCCGACGCCTTTGGCGTGGAAGGCCATGCACCAGCAGCCGCCCCAGACGCCATTGTGCCGCTCGACCAGCGTGGCGAAATGCGGCCAGGTGTTTTCGTCGAGGGGTTTTGCGCTGAAGCTCATCGTGACCTCGTGAGCGACGAAGAATAACCGATCTGGAAAAACTTTGAAGCAAGGCGTCGGAAGCTGCGATCTCTTCCTGCCGGAACAACGGCTGCAGCCGACATAGGTTGTACAGGTTTCTCCCCATCCAGGACATCCGGCGCGGTCAGGACAATTCGATTCAAATGCGGCTGTGGATGTTTGCTTTCGGGTAAAGCGAGTCGCACATGTTCGGCGCACGGCGGGCAATAAGGAGAAGCTAATGAAAAGCGACTTTGCCGCCGCCCGGCTGCATCTGGAGCGGGCCTGCCACTATCTGCGCGGCAACGACGAAACGAGCAGCGAGGCCCTTGCGGCGCTCGACCTGTTGATCGAGGCGATCGCTGCGGCCCAGTACACACCGCCAGCGGCGGAGGTGGTGGATTTTCCACGGTCGGCAAGGCTGCGGTAGTCCCACGAAGAGGTCGCTTCGGGTGGGAGCGGCCTCGGCATGCCATCGGCTGACGAGCCGGCAATCGCCCGCCTTGATCGCGTGCGACGGGACAAGGTTCGGGCTCGCCGTTAGCACGTTGATAAGCATTTGGTAATACAAGACAGACAATGAAATACAGGCTCGATCCAGCGTATAGGATGCCGGTATCCTCGGCGGATTCGTGTCATGCGCATTAGAAGCCAGATCATCCTCAGCATGGTGAGCGCCGCGGCCTTGATCGGGCTGGTTGGCGGCGTCGCCATTTTTACGCAGAAAGCAGCGACCAGCTCGCTGGGATTGACCGAAGCGACCAACGTCGCGCGCGAACTGGCCGACACCATCGTCTTCAAATCATCCGACGGTTCGCCTTCGCTGCTCGAGCGGCCTGACGCGCTGCGCGAATTCCTGGAGTTGCAGCACCCTCGCTCGCTGCGCGATTTCGTCATCGTCGACCGCAACAAGACCGTCGTCGCCCATGCCGCCGACGAAGAACACCCTACCGGCTCGCGGTTCGATCACGACCCCAACAACGAAGTCGGCCAGACCCTGGTGGACGGCGTCCCGCGCAAGTTTTCCGATGCCCATGAAGGAAACGACATACTCGCCGTTCCTATACAGAATGCCGAGGGTGCGATCGCCGGCGCCGTACTGCTGGAATACGATCCCTTGCTGCGCGCCGCCGAACAGCGCACCAACGACATGCTCTGGCTGGTTGGCCTCAGCGCGGCGGCCGCAATGCTGGTTGCGACGGCATTCGCATGGCTGCTGCTCAACCGTTTCGGCGCCGGCCTTTCCGACATGATGCGAGGCATGCAATCGCTGGCAAAAGGCGATGCCATGACGCGCATAGATCACACCCGCAAGGACGAGTTCGGGCAATTGGCGCACGGCTTCAACATGATGGCCGACCAGCTTGCCTCCGCAAAGGCTCACATCGAGGACATCGTCGAGACGGCGGCCGAAGGTATTGCCGTGCTGGACGCCGATGGCCGCGTCGCCAGCGTCAATCCCGCGGCGGCGGCGATGATCGGACGGCGCGCCGACAAGATCGTCGGGCAGGACTGGGCCGCGGTGATGACAATGCGTGATCCCAGAGGCGGTGAGTTCGCCGGCGGGGCGTCGCCTGTCGAGCAGGCCTTGACCACCGGCCGCCAGCACCAAAGCGAAGTGCGCCTGGCCAAGTCGGATGGCTCGCATGTGCCGGTGATCGCGAGCTGCAGTCCGCTCAGCAGGTCCGACGGCGGTCTCGTGCTGACGCTGAGCGACATCAGCGAGCTGCGCCGCGCCGAGGGGGTGGTCAACGAGCGTGCCGATCAGCTGGCGGTGCTCAACCGTGAGCTGCACGAGAAGTCGGAGACCACGACCCGTCTGGTCAAGCTCGGGGAGCTGCTGCAGGCCTGTGTGACTTTCCCCGAAGCGTTTTCAGTGGTCGGCACCGCCATGGCCGAGTTCCTTGGTGGCTTGAGCGGAACCGTCCACTTGACCAGCGCCTCGCGCAACCTGGTCGAGGAAATGGCGCATTGGGGCGATATTCGGTCGAGCGTCGGGCAATTTGCGCCGGAAGACTGCTGGGCCCTGAGACGCGGCCAGGAGCATGTCGCCGGTCCCGGCATGCTGACCCCGCGCTGCGCCCATATCACCGAGAACGGCAAGAAGGGCTATGTCTGCATGCCGCTGGCGGCGCAAGGCGAGACGCTGGGTATCCTGCATCTGTGCGAGCCGAATGCAGCCGAGAGACCGCAATGGCTGGCTGAACGGCAGCAGATCCTGCGCGGCGTCGTCGACACGCTGGCATTGGCGCTGGCCAATCTGCGCCTGCGCGAGACGCTCAGGCAGCAATCGATCCGCGATCCGAACACCGGCCTGTTCAACCGGCGCTATCTCGAGGAAACGAGCAGCCGCGAACTGCGCCGGATGGAGCGCTCGGCCCAGCCGCTGACGATCCTCATGCTCGACGTCGATCATTTCAAGCAGTTCAACGACACGTTCGGGCACGAAGCAGGCGACCTCGTCTTGAAGCAGGTCGCCGCGACATTGATCGAGCACGCCAGGGACAGCGATGTCGTGTCGCGCTACGGCGGCGAGGAATTCGCCATCGTCATGCCGGGATGCTCGCTCGAGGAAGGCGCCGAGCGGGCCGAAGCGCTGCGCCAGGCAATCAGGCAGCTTCACCTGACGCATCGCGGCCGCACACTGGGCACCGTGACGGTCTCGTTCGGGGTCGCCGCCTACCCCGAGCATGGCGCGGGCTGGGCTGAAATCACCAATGCCGCCGATCATGCGCTCTACGAAGCCAAGGGCGAAGGACGCGACCGCGTCGTCGTCGCCAAAAGCGGCGTGCCCGGCGAGCGGCCCTCGATCCAGCTGGTATCGGCCGCGAAAGCGAGTGTAGACATTAAGGGCTAGGCTTTCGCCCGATCACCTATGTGCTTAGCGGAAAGCATGTGAGATGGTGATGTACGCATAACCTCACTGGAGGCCGATGCACTCGCGACTGTGTCGGCAGCGGTCATGGTCGGTGCGAGCGTTGCCACTACTGATTGCTGAACCGGTGCGATCCGCATGACGCAACTCACATCCACCCTCACTTGTCCGCATTGCGGGCATCAGGCCAGCGAGACGATGCCGGTCGATGCCTGCCAGTTCTTTTACGAATGCAGAGGCTGCGGGACGTTGCTCCGGCCGAAGGCGGGAGACTGTTGCGTTTTCTGCTCGTACGGAGATGTGCCGTGTCCGCCGGTCCAGAAGGCGCGTGCGGGAGGACGGCCGGCGTCGTGCAGCGGCAAGGATTGTCCGGGTTGACGAGTCGCGCCAGCGATGCCGAGCGGCCGTGATGTTGCAACAGCTGGCGATCACGGGCTTGGGACTTGCAAAAGCCGCGCTTTGCGGTCAGCCTAAAGGGATGGTGGCCCGGCTTTCGCCAAAACATCTGCTCGTCATGCTGCTCGCGGTCTTTCTGACCGCCGGGTTCAGCCTGTCCGCCGCTCAAGCCAGCGCCATGTCCGCAACGATGACAATGACAGCCGACGACAGCATGGCGATGCCCGCCGGTGCAGGCATGGGCAAGATGGCCGATGTCGGCATGAAGGGCGACTGCAAGGCCTGCCTCAAGGATGCCGGTGACAATGGCAATCCGATGCACTGTTCGCCGACCTGCATCGCGCCCGTGTTTGCGGTGCTGCCGCAGGGCCTTGCCATGACGACAGCTCCCCGCTTGCGGCAGCCGGCAGCGCTGCCCACACCGTTCCCGTACGGGCGAAGTTCCCTGCCCGACCCATACCCTCCCAGACCCAGCGCCTGACGCCGATTCAGCCGTCTTACGGCTGACCCCGGCGCCTGATCGCCTGCGCGCGCAAGAAGCGCCGCGGGCACGCATGGCAATCCAGTTCGATGTCGGCATGCCCGCCATCGATCGAGATCGCAAAGGGTTGAAGGGTGAATTACGATTTCCATTATTCCATATCCCGCCGCGGGCTTCTCGCGGCAGTGGCGGGCGCTGCCGTGTCCGCTTCGCTGCGTCCCGCGCGCGCCTCGGCCGTGGACCAACGCCAGATCAAGGTTGCGCCGGGCCAGGCGCCGTTGAACGGCGTCGACGGCCAATCTACCGCTGTCTGGACCTACAACGGCACCGTCCCCGGGCCGGCGCTGCGGCTGCGGCAGGGCGAGCCCGTCCGCATCACCATCGAGAACGGGTTGGATGAGGACACAACGGTTCATTGGCACGGCATCCGCTTGCCGAACGCCATGGACGGTGTGCCCGGCCTGACCCAATCGCCCATCAAGCCGGAAACAAGCTTCATCTACGAGTTCACGCCGCCAGACGCGGGCACCTTCTGGTACCACCCGCATGCCGACAGCCTGGTGCAACTCGGCCGCGGTCTTGCCGGCCCGCTCATCGTCGAGGAGGCCGAGCCCGTCGCCGTCGACCGCGACCTGCTCTGGTTGCTGCAAGATTGGCGACTCGCCGCCGACGGCCAGATCGCCGGCGGCTTCGGCAGCGCCATGGATGCGTCGATGTCCGGCCGCGTCGGCAACCTCATCACCATCAACGGCACCGCGCCGGGCGATCAGAATGTGAGGGCGGGCGAGCGCGTCAGGCTGCGGCTCGCCAATGCCTCGCTGGCCCGCATGATGGCGCTTCGCTTCGAAGGCCACCGCCCGGTCGTCGTCGCGGTCGACGGCCAGCCCTGCGACCCGCATGAGCCGGAGGACGGCCGCCTGGTGCTGGCGCCGGCCATGCGCATCGACATCGTTCTCGACTTGCAAGGTGACCCCGGCAGCAGCCACGCGGTCATAGACGACTTCTATGACGGCCTTGCCTATACGCTGACCAATCTCGCCTATGACAAAGCGGCGCCGTTGCGCGCCCATCCTCTCGACGCGCCTGTCGGCCTGCCGCGCAATCCGCTACCCGCGCCGGACCTCGCGAACGCCGTGCACCAAGAGATCATGCTGCAGGGCGGCATGATGGGCGGCGGCAAGCTGAAGGGCGTCGGCGGCATGATGGGCATGGGAATGCCCGGCATGAACGGGGGTGCCGCCTGGGCGATCAACGGCATGTCGATGACCGGCGACGGCCACGCCGGCATGGCGCCGCAGTTCACGCTCGAACGGAGCGCCACCTGCCACCTCACCATCCGCAACGAGACCGCCTGGTGGCATCCCATGCACATCCACGGCTTCAGCATGCTGGTGCTGTCGCGCAACGGCGCGGCCGTGCCACACCGGCAATGGCAGGACACGGTGCTGCTCGCCCCCAAGGACACGATCGAATGCGCCTTCGTCGCCGACAATCCCGGCGACTGGATGCTGCACTGCCATGTCGCCGACCACCAGATGGCCGGCCTGATGACCGTGCTCCGCGTCAAATGAAGTTGAACCGCTTACCCAAAGGAGACTGAAATGAAACTGATCTATCGCCTAGTCGCCCTCACCGCCCTTGTCGCAACGCCCCTGCCCGCAGTCGCGGCGACGATCCAGGCGGTCATGTACAAGAACCCGCAATGCAGCTGCTGCGAATCCTACGCCAACTACCTTGAGCACAACGGATTCAAAGTGGACATCAAGCCGGTCAACAATCTGTCGCAGATCAGCAGCGATGCAGGTGTGCCCGCCGACCTTGAGGGCTGCCACACGCTGATGGTTGACGGCTACGTCGTCGACGGTCTGGTGCCGGTCGACATCGTCAAGAAGCTGTTGACCGAACGGCCCGCCATCACCGGCATCACGCTGGCCGGCATGCCGACAGGCGCCCCCGGCATGGGCGGCGAAAAGGATGGCACCTGGACGATCTACGCCTTCACCAAGGACGGCAAGGCGCCAACCGTCTACGCGACGGAGTGAGAGCCCGGTGGTCATAAGCAGAGTAACGATGGCGATATTCGGCGCGTTGCTCGCCGCGGCGCTGCCCGCTTCTGCGGCGGAGGCGCCGCAGAACTTTGCGGTTGTCGACACGCCCGCTGCAGTGCCTGAGATCGGCTTCACGGACGCCGCCGGCCAGCCGAGAACGCTGGCCGATTATTCCGGCAGGGTGGTGCTGCTCAACATCTGGGCGACATGGTGCGCGCCTTGCCGCAAGGAAATGCCGACGCTCGACCGGCTGCAGGCAAAACTCGGCGGACAGGGCTTCGAGGTCGTCGCGCTGTCGATGGACAGGAAGGGCCCCGACGCCGTCAAGAAATTCTTTACCGAGATCGGCATAGAGCACCTTGAAGTCAACATCGACACTTCGGCCAAGGCCATGTTCACGCTCGGCGCGGTGGGCCTGCCGATGACTTTGCTGATCGACCGTGACGGCAAGGAAATCGGCCGGCTGATCGGGTCGGCCGAATGGGATGCGCCCGATATGGTCGACTTCATCCGCGGCCGCATCGCCGCCAACCCGGAAAGGAAATGAGCGATGCACATCCAATCGAGTTGGAACGAATGGACGCGTGTGCTGCTGGTCGCGCTCGCGGCGCTGGTCGCTGGCTTCACTCACGGTGCTCGGGCGCACTCGCTCGACGATGTCGACGCCATGCTGCAGAACGACGAGAAATATTTCCAGCCGATCGACAAGCCTGCGCCCGATTTCACGCTGCGTACCGCCGACGGTCGCACCGTGCGACCGGCCGATCTCCTCGGCAATGTCGTCGTGCTTCATTTCATCTACACATCGTGCCCAGACGTGTGCCCGCTCCATACCGAGAAGATCGCCGAGATCCAGAAGATGGTGAATGGCGCGCCGATGAAGGATCAGGTTACCTTCGTGACCATCACCACCGACCCTACAAAGGATACGCCAGATGTGCTCAATGCGTACGGACCGGCGCATGGACTCGACCCGGCCAACTGGCTGTTCCTGACCACGACCCCCGATCAGCCGGAGGATGCGACTCGCAAGCTGGCGGAAGCCTTCGGTCACAAGTTCAGCATGACCGATGACGGCTACCAGATGCATGGCATCGTCACCCATGTGATCGACAAGGAAGGACGCTGGCGGGCGAATTTCCACGGCCTGAACTTCGCGCCCGTCAATCTCGTCACCTTTGTCAACGCGCTGACCAACAATGTCGAGCGCCCGCACGCCGAGCCGGACGAAGGCTGGCTGGCGAAGTTGAGGGACCTGTTTTGAGGCGAGAGCACCGGGCAACTGCGAGAAAAGGAGAAAGGCACATGTTCATCAGGCCAAGACAGGCAAGCCCTTCCCGTGGCGGCATCCTCTGCACGCTCCTTATTGCCACGCTGACAGGTTGGCTACTGCTCAATCCGGGTTTGCAAGGCATATCGGCGCGTGCGGCCGGCGAGATGTCCCAGGACCAGCTCGATCAGCAAATCCATGACTACATCCTGGCGCATCCTGAGGTTCTCATGCAAGCACTGCAAAGCCTGGACCAGCGTCAGCGTGAAGCAGAGGCGGCCCAGGCAAAGCAGGTGCTGGCGTCGCGCGCCGACGACATCTTCCACGACAAGCAAAGCCCCGTCGGCGGCAACGCGCAGGGCGACGTCACCCTGGTCGAATTCTTCGACTACAATTGCCCCTATTGCCGGCAGATGGCGCCGATCATGGAACAGGCCGCAGCCGACGATCCGCAGCTCAAAATCGTCTACAAAGAATTTCCCATTCTCGGTCCGGATTCCCTGTTCGCGGCCAAGGCAGCGCTGGCGGCGCAACTTCAAGGCAAATATGGCGCTTTTCACAAGGCGCTAATCGGTGCGCGGACCAGGGTGACCGAGGCGGCCGTACTCAGGATCGCCGGCGAGGTCGGGCTCGACGTCGAGCGCATGAAGACCGACATGCAGCAGCCCGACATCCAAACATTGATCGACCGCAACACGGAGTTGGCCCAGGCGCTGAGGATCACCGGAACGCCGGGCTTCGTCGTCGGCGATCAGATTTTTCCGGGTGCTACCGATCTTGAGACGATGAAGAAACTGATCCGGCAGGCAAGGAGCGGCAAATGACGGCGAACCCAAACCGACGAACGGTCGTTCTCGGCGCAATCGGCGCCGCCACGGCCCTTGGCCTATTCGAGGACGAGGCTATGGCTACGGACGACCTGGCGGCCCGTTTCAAGGATCTCAGCCAGAACGGCAACAGCACCTGTTCGGCCAAGTTTACAGAGTCGATCGCGACCCTGCCTGCGATGTCACGGATTACAGGCTCATGTTGCAGCCCGATGGAAATGAAACGATATGCCGACCAGGTGAACGGCCTGGCCAAATACCGCGACATCGCGATGATCCCGAGCGATCCCTATGACATTCCGGCGGGCATCGCTCAGAAGATGATGCCTTACTACGACCTGAACCTCAGCGGCGACGAGCAGATGGCCTACGACTACGCAATGGCCAATTCCGAGGAGAAAGGCCCGTGCTGCTGTCCATGCTGGCGCTGGAAGGTGTATGGCGGACTGGCGAAATACCTGATCCACGAGCACGGCTTCACCGGCAAGCAGATCGTGGATGTGTGGGACCTTTCCGACGGCTGCGGCGGAGGGATGTAACTCGGAAGACCACCCCTAGCAGACGGAATTGGCGGCGATCTGAAAAGCGAGGCGGACCGCTCTCACGGTACTGGCTCGCGCTTCCGGAATCCTCTGCGGCCTATTTGCGTCTGTGCTAATATATTTTGATCACGCGAGGCGAATTGACTGGTTTCATTGCGATGACAGCGCAGCCGATGTACCGTCTCTCGCCGTCACGCGTGGCCATCAGGGCCATTGGAGCCGTGCCAGGCTCGCGAATGACGCTCGGCAATTCGGAAATCGCCTTCCTCGAAATATCCGGCCTTCAGCCATGCGGTCGACGGTCCGCTCCGGTAGCGGCTGTCGGCGCGCTTCGAGATGATGCCCTCAAGCCCGATCTTGTCGACGGCGCGGAGGATCGCCAGCGCATCGCCGTCGAAATGCTCGCTGTACCGGATCTTGCCGGCGCCAGGCTCAACCAGTTGCCACAGCGCCTGCTTGCGCTGCAGCAGGGGCAAAGGGGCAAGATTGCGGCCATCGAGATGGAGGATGTCGAACGCCACGAACACCAGCCGGCTCGGCTCATTCCAGATCGCGGTTTCCAGCGCAGGGCAATCGGGGGCGCCCTGCTCGCCGGCTACAATGACCTCGCCGTCGAGAATGGCAGCCCTGCATGGCAGCTCGACTGCCAGCGCGATGGGCCAGTATTTTGTCGTCCAGTCATGGCCGTTCTTGCTGAAAAGACGCACGCCGCCTTGATCGATGATGAGCTGCGTCCGATAGCCGTCGAACTTGACCTCGTGAACCCATCCCTCATCTTCAGGCGGTTGCTCGACCAGAGTCGGAACCTGCGGCGGAATGAACTCCAGCCGGCCGCCGCTGACCTTGCCACGCTTACTCAATGACGGACACCTTTGACCGCGTAGCGGGAGGCGTTGCCGGCACAGGCAGCGACACCCCAGCTTTCTGGACGCCTGCCGCCTGTGCCGAGCCCCCGCCAGACCCATTGCGAACATCTACGGACGAGGCCGGAATGTCGTTAGCTTCGCATCCAGATACTTATCCTTGCGTACATATCTCACTCGATGCGGCGCTCTTGCCCCGACTGGCCGATGCTGGCCAGGATTGCCGCTGACTCACGCAGTCCCTTGGCCAATTTCGGGCGACCCAGTTAAGGTCTGTTGGGTCTTCAGGCCTGAAGACCCAACAGACCTTAGTCCATCAAAAGCACCAGGGCGGGGTGCAGCTTCTTCAGGTTCGGCAATGATTTCGATTGCCAGGGTATGTCGGGCGTTCCACGCACGACAAGTCGAACATCGGGATGCTTGCGCACCTCGATGGTGAATTTCGCCAGCAGGTTGATGCCGGAAGAGTTGAGAAAGTGAAGGTCCTTCAGGTTGAGTGTAATGGAAGCGGGATTTGAGGCAAGAACACTGGTCGCCAAAGCCGTGACGGGCGCACCGGCCTCGGAGCTGGCAAGCCGCATTGCGCCGTCGAAGAAAATATCGCTTCCTTCGTTCCACACGCGGTAGTCGTCTGTCTTGATTTCCATGACCTGGCTTCGTTTCTTCTAGTTGTGCGTTTGCGAGATCGGAATGGAGGCATAGGTTTCCAGGCAAATCCGATCACCTTCGTCGGCGGAGCTGAATATCCAGGCCAGGCGTGCGCCATAGTCGCTCATCAACGTCAGCAATCCAAGTCCGGAGCGTGACACGTCGGGGCTCGCGGCATTCGCTTCAATTCGCTGTATCAGCAGGTCTCTGGGGTCGCCAACCGTGATGTCCGCCAGGAGGTTTTTGAACTCGGATGCGTTTTCACCATCGACGTCATTCGAGACCTTAAGCTTGAAGCACTCCGAATCCATCGACGCCTCGATCACGATCTCACCCGGTGCGCGAAATTTGACGGCGTTCTCGATGAGCTCGTTGACCAGATATCCTATGCTGTGCCGTACTTCGATGTAGTCATTGCGGGACGACCGGAAGCGCAAGGCGAAAAGATCGGCGATGAAGTCCGAGGTCGTGGCACAATGACGCCAACTCAAGTCGAGAGGTCCGTCGAACAGCCGCACGCGACTGACGCTCTCCTTCATCCCGATTGCAATGTCAGGGGTCCCGAACAGCGTAGTCATTGCTATGTGTGCCTTATGATCACGAGGGTGATGTCGTCATGGATCTTCTGGACTCCGATATGGGCCATAAGATCCTCGATGATCCCGATCTTGATGTCCTCGGCGCTCTCGCCTTGACGTTTTCTTGCGCTCTGGCAGAGGCGCTCGAACCCGAATAGCCTTTTGTCCTGATCCTCCGCCTCGGTCACACCGTCGGTGTGCAGCACGATCACGTCGCCACTCTCGAACCGGATGTCACGCGTGTCGATGAACTTCGAGATGTCGTTCTCCAGACCAACCGGCATACCCAGATCAAGCGTATCGATGCGTTCGACTTCCCCGTCCGCACGCACGACGAGAACGTCCTCATGCTGGCCGGATAGCGTTACCCGCTCATCCTCGAAGTCAAGAAAGGCCAGCGAGAGATGCTTGCCGGTGTTCGTCCGCTCGATGTTCTTGTAGATCGCTCTGTTCAGCCGGTCCAGAAACTGGTGCGGATCCCCCTCGTTGGTCTCCTGCAGCGCGCGTGCAACGGATTGGACCATCAGCATCAGCACGCCGCTCTCGAGACCATGACCGGTCACGTCGCCAATGCCGATCTTGATCCGTGATCCGTTCTGCAGGACGTCGTAATAGTCACCGCCGACCTCGTCGGCCGGCCGCATGTAGGCTGCGATCTCCAGCCCCGGAATCGCTTCGAGTTCGAATGGTTTCGGCAGGACCATCAACTGGATCTGCCTGGCAACCGCGAGCTCGGCGCCGAGGCGGACGTTCTCGTCCTGCAGCTTTTCGTTGAGAGCGGAAATCTCCTGATTGGCGTCGCCGAGCTCCCTGGTTCGTTCGTCGACGAGTTGCTCGAGGTTTTCCGTGTGGAAGCTGATCTGCTCGGCCATGCGGTTGAAAGCGATGCCAGCGGCTCCAACCTCGTCGCGCGTCGGAATGCTGACGCGGACAGAGTAGTCCTTGGTCTGGAGCCGCTGGGCGGCACTGGCAAGCGCCCTGAGGCCCGCGGTGATCCGTTTCGAAATTCCGAGCACGGCCGCGAAAACAATCAGAAGCGAAACGATGATCGCACCGATCTGAAAGAGCAGGATACGATTGGTTGCGAGCGAAATACTCCTCTGCGCGGCAAACAGGGACGCATAGATCTCCCGTTCGGGAACGACGATCCCGACCGACATCGTTTCGGACTTGATCGGTCCCGAACTCCACAGATTGGTCGGCTTCAGTCGCTTGAGGACAACAATGTAGGGTACGCGTTCGCCCTTGTTGTCGAGCATGATATGCTGAATGACACCGTCATTGTTCTGGCCGAGAGGCAGCGACGCGATAGCCGGCTGCGTACTTCCCCGCAGGGACCGCTCCAGGCCGGTGACGCCTTGCGTGCCCGCGTCGCTTGATGAAGTCAGGCCGATGATCGCCTGGCCCGACGGATTGATCGCCACCACATTGCCGGTCGACATGGTGAGGAAGCCGAACCCGGTTTCAGCGATCTTCACCCTTTCGACGACTTCCGCGAGCTGATCGAGAGTGATGTCTGCCCCGGCCGTACCGGCGATACCGGTGTGATCGCGCGTCCACAGCGGGTGGAAAAAGCTGACGATCAGCTTTCCCGTGATTGCATCGGTGTAAGGCGCTGTCTGGGTGATATCGTCAGGGACCGGACGCGAGGCTGGATCCTTGGCCCATTGCTGCCATGAACCATAGATTCCCGGAAAGAAGAACTCCCAGAACTCCGCCTTGTTGTGGCCCGGATAGAGCTTATCGAAGGTCTGCGCCTGGTTCGTATACGGCACCGTCCTGAAGATCGGCCGTTCTTTTGGACCAATATAGTACATTTGCAGTTTGGACGATCCGCTGGCCATGAGAGTCGGCGCGACGAGATCGATCACGGTACTGTCTTCTATTTCCTTCTGAACTCCCGGCAGCGGAGCGTGGTCGGCGCCCAGCAGGTAGCCCCAGACACTGACCACGGAAGGCGCGCCCGGCAGGTTCTGCGCCCAATCGCCCTGCGCGTCGTAGACGACCTTCACGGAGCCGGGCGCTTCATGCGAAAGCGTCGCTCCGACCTCTTGCTGCCTCGACGGTTCGTTGATCTGGGCCTGCAGTATGCCAGCCAGCGCCTTGACGTCGCCGTGAACCCGATCGAGCAGCAGATCAACGCTCAACGCTGTCGATTCGGCATAGGAACGAATGTATTCCTGGTTTGCGGTCGTCAGGCCCTCACCGACTTCCGATGTTGCGTCGCGCGACAGCTTCTGAACGTTCCAAAGCGCCAAGCCACCGCTCAGCAGGAGGTCGAACAGGACGGCGCCGCCAACGACCAACACGAATTTCGCTCGAAAGGAGCGCAGGCCGAAGCGCGGCGTAGGCTCATTGTCGGCTTTCATTGCGGCCGTCGCCCGGATGCGACCCAGATCGGCCACCCCGCATAACCCTTGGGGTGGAGCGCAGCGAAAATGTGGTCCTCGAAGCCCTGCCGGAACTGTGCGACGAACTCCGGTCCATCGCCGCGCCTGGTCGCCATCTCGCCCGCATAGACATCCGCCCAGGCCGCAATGACATCAGCGAAATCCTGCGGATCGCCGTCCAGGTTAGTGACCATGAAGGTCTCCACACGGATGTCTTCGAATCCTGCTTCCATCAGATATCGCCGGCTCTTGGGCCCAAGCTCGACGTCCATCTCGAAATGCCCGAACAGCTTCGCCA
Source organism: Mesorhizobium sp. P2_F5 (assembly GCF_056403715.1). Classification (NCBI taxonomy): domain Bacteria; kingdom Pseudomonadati; phylum Pseudomonadota; class Alphaproteobacteria; order Hyphomicrobiales; family Phyllobacteriaceae; genus Mesorhizobium; species Mesorhizobium sp. P2_F5. The sequence goes on from NZ_JBFUEY010000030.1 coordinate 16,636, forward strand.
CCTCGTTGTAGGTCCAGCGGATGCTTTCGGCGCGCGGCTCGCCGAGGCAATGCGAATTCTTCTCGTTGGTGATGTAGACCCGCCCGCCCGGCTTGCATATGCGGTAGAGCTCCTTGAGGATGAGTTCAGGCCGATTGAATATCTGAAGGGAATGCCGGCAGGTCACCAGGTCGAACTGCGCTTCATCGAGCAGCATCTCCGACGCATCGCCATAGGTATATTCGATGCCCCGGATATCGAACTCCCGCATCACCTGTCGGGCATAGTTCAGGCTCGATATGGAGTGGTCGAGGGCGACGATCCGCGATGGCTGGAACTCCTTCTGCACGAGCACGGCGAAATCGCCGATCCCGCAACAGATGTCGGCCATGACGATCCCCTGCCTCATGCCGTGTCGCGGCAAGATTGCGCGCTCGTGGCGCCAGGTCATCTTCGTCTGTGAACGCAGGATCGGAACGAACCCGCCTTCCTCGAGGAAGCCCTGTCCCGGATAGAATTCGCTGTCGTACTCCTCGACCGTGATGTTCGGCTCGATTCCGCTCAAGCGGCCGAATTTTCGCGAGGTCCATCCGACGACGCTTGACGTGATGACGACGAATTTGAGATCGGGCCGAGCGCGGCAGGCGTCGATGATGATCCTCGAAAAGGCGTGAAACGCGGCGTTGTTCATCTGCGTCAGGCGTCTGACATTGACGTAGAGAACGCCGCGCACACGGCCGATCGCATCGCGGAGCAACGCTATGCTAGGCCCAAGCTCATCGATCGCCTGAGGCCGGACCACCCCGGATATGGAGAACTCCTGGTTGTTGGCGTCATATTGCGCCTTGAAGCGCGGGAGGAGGTCGTAAGGGCTCAATGTTGCAGGCCCTCAAGCGGAAGATCCACGACAAGCTTGATTGCATCACCATCGGCTTCCTCGACCCTGAGTGTCGCGTTGTAGTCGACAGCCAGTTCCAGGAGCACGACCTCCCGGCTGGGCGCGAGATCCCCAGACACCGAATTGAGGTATCGCTCCCTGGCCTCTGTTCCCGCGACGTGTGACACGGCTTCTTCGTAGAATTGGCGCTCCTCTGGCACGCATGGGAACGTCAGCTCGATCCTGTCCGTCGCGCCGTGGCGGGACACCCTGCATGCCAGTTCACCACCGGCATGGCGCGTACGAAAGGCGACTTCCAGCAATTCATTGAGGGCAGAGGAAAAGAGATTTGAATGCCGGACCGAGTCTGATCTGTTTTGACTGATCATCCGGGCCATGTATGTCGAGACATAATCGCAGTGTCTCCAGGCGGAGACGAAAGCTTTGATTTCCATGTCGATCTGGATCATGGGCGCAAAAGTCGGCTCGCCAGCCAGCTCATGATGAACAGGTCCCATAGGCAACCTCCCTTGTTCCATCAGCATTGAGCCCTGGTAGGGCGATGGTCTCCGCGACGAAAAATTTCACCGCGCGCCGTGATGAGCCACTCTTGCACCGACTCGAAGAATTGAGCGGTATCTGCCTCGATCGTTTCTACAAATCTCCACTTCACCGTTAACAAAGGGTGCAAGGTGCAAAGCAATTCCAGGAAAGGTGCGCAGGGGTTTTCCGTCCGGAATTGCGTAAAAACAAATACTTAAAGCGGGTCGGCGGCACTATCAAAAGCTGAACCGCTCTAAACCGCCCGATTTGATTCCTCCATTGCTCGCACCACCCTCAGCGGGGACCGTTTGATGAAATTGCTGGTTGCCTCGGCTCCGAGCGGGCGCCCAAGGAAATTGCCTTGCAGGCAATCGCAATTCTCCTTGATCAGCCACCGCGCCTGTGCCGACGTCTCGACCCCCTCGGCGGTGACGCTTATTCCCAGGCCGTGCGCCATATTTATGATCGATCGCACGATGGTCTGGCTTTTGAGATCGGTCTCCAGATCCGCAATGAAGTACCGATCTATCTTCAACGTGTCGAAGGGAAAGTTCTTAAGGTAGCTCAACGATGAGTAGTATGTTCCAAAATCGTCGAGCGATATTCGTATTCCCAAGACGTTCAGAGTGTTTAATGTGTCGATATTGTCGATCGTCTTCTCGAGAAGAACCGTCTCGGTAATCTCGAGTTCAAGTCGGTCGGCTCGGATTCCAACTGCATCGATGACCTGAGCGACGGTATCCGTCAGCGAACCGCTAAAGAACTGAGCCGGCGACAGGTTCACTGCGACCGTCAGCGAGGAGGGCCACGTCAATGCCTGGCGACAGGCTTCTTCGAGCACCCATCGTCCAATCTCGTCCATCAGACCGTCCGCCTCGGCGATCGGTATGAACACGCCGGGTGGAATGATTCCGATCTCGGGGTGCCGCCACCGCAGTAGCGCTTCGAAACCGATCACCGACGCGGGAGACCGAATGAGCGGCTGATACTCCAGATAAAGCTCGCCCCGCTCCAGCGCGGTTCGAAGGTTGCGCCTCAGATTCTCGCGTTGCTCGAGCAAGAGCAGCATCGAACGGTTGAACGTTCGAGCGCAACCGCGTCCGTCCGTCTTGGCTGCGTAAAGAGCAATGTCCGCGGCTTTCATCAACTGCTCGCCATCGGTCCCGTGCTCCGGCCCGAAAGCAATTCCGATACTCGATCCGACGAAGACGGGAATGCCGTTGATGACGAACGGCTCCTTGAACGCGTCGACCAGCGATCCTGCGAGGCGCTCGGCTTCCGCAGGTTGATCCTTTCCCAATTGGATGACGGCGAACTCATCGCCGGCATACCGGTATGCGGATTCGCCGTCCTGCAGCGCATCGCGGATTCGACCCGCCGCGAGCTGAAGAAGCGTGTCGCCGGCTCCATGACCGAGCGTGTCGTTGACGGCTTTGAAATCGTCGAGGTCGATTTGCAGCAGGGCGGCTTTCGGCTTTGCTCCGCCGATGGCCGTCAGCGCCTGCTGTAGCCGCTCGCCGAATCGCCGCCGATTCTGCAGTCCGGTCAGCACGTCGTGCGTCGCCTGATGGAGCAGAATTACATGCTCCTGCTCCTCCGCCGCGCTCCGCTCGCCGTGCCCCCTTGTCTCGATGATCCCCACACCATTCGCGGCGGCGAAGACGAAAACGGAACGAGGCGCTTCGCCCGATGATCGCGGCAAGTCGATGCTTGCCGGAGTGCCGCCGTGGAACACACGAAGAAATTCGTCGCGATACCTTGCATCGAGGAAGCTCGGATAGATCTCCCAAACGGCGGCACCCGGCGCTACCGCGCCTCCGTACACGCCTTTGAGCTTGGTTGCGTAGTGCGTCAGGCAGAAGTCGCGGTCATAGAACGACAAAAGTTCGGTCGTGTTTGCCAAAAGGTCAGCGAGAAGCGCTTCGCCGGCACGTGGAACATCGCTTGAGGAAGGCCCCTCACTCTCCGTGCCGACGCCTGATGCCTCTGGGCGCAAGAGCCACCTCCATAGGCGGTGCAAATTCGCGTCCCCCAGTCCAGAAATAGCATAACTGCCAAGCTTGGCAAACTTTTCAACTTGCAGTCTTAACAAGTTCCGCATGCTGCGTAGTTGCAATGTATGCGCCGCCGTGATTGGCGGCAAATTGTCGACAATGATGAACAGTCACAGTTCCTTAATAAATCGGCAATTGGCGGAAATTGGCTGTAGATTGATGGCGCGGTCGACGCGACACGAAATATTCTGGTTCATGAGGCAGCGTGGCCTTGGCCGCCCCCGACAAGCCTGCAAGCCTGCTTGAACCTGCCCATCTCAACATCGCCGATCCTGTTTCAATTTCCGAGCGATTTGAGCCAACCTTCAAAGGAAGAGGCCTTCTCGTGCACAGCAGGCGAAACAGAGTTGGCGAGGCGCGGCAACACCACAGTGGTGCGGCCTTCGCGGGGGCTGTAACCGAATTCCTTGCTGAATGCCCGGCTGAAATTAGCGGCTGAACTAAACCCGAAGGCTTCGGCAATTTCAACAATGCGCCGGCTGTCCGCCGGATCGCTAAGGGCAATATGGGCTGCCAGAAGCCGGCGGCTTTGTATGTAATGGAGAACACCACCGCTTGGTTCGAACAACTGATAGAGACGAGAGCGCGATACGCCGAGCGCCCGGCACATTGAATCCGGTGTCAGATGAGGCGTATCCAGATTGTTTTGGACGTATCGGCGCGCTCGCTCCATCAGCGCGACACCCGCCAATTGTTCGGCGGCGGCAGCATGTTCCGCCGGCGGCGCGAGGCAGGCAATGATCATGCTGCGTGTTGCGTGCACGATGCGGGGCAGATCTTCGGCCGTGAGACTGCGCAGTCTTGCTTCAATGCTGTTGACGTAGTCAACCAAGAGGCTGGCAAAGTTGCCGAACAGAATTGAATTGTTCTTCGCGTCGAGGGTTGCGGCCACATCAGAGAACAAATCACGCGGCAGATAGAGAAAGAGACTTTCGGAGTCCGTTGTCCTCCCGCGAAACGGATAGCCAAGCGACCTGATCTCCAATTTGCCCGGCTGGCCTTCTGCAACGCGGCGATCGACCTCCGTCCACGACCGGCCAGTACGTGGCAACGCGACATACCAGTGATCGATCGAACTGGACCGAAGCTTGGCGGCAGAACGGTTGTAACTATGTGCCGGAGCGTGCTGCTGGACGATCAGCATGCCACCGAGGTTCCAAGCCGTGTGGTCGGCGGCAAAGCCATCGTCCGGCGACTTGTCATCCGGCAACTTGACCTCGACAAGCGGAGCCATGTGCGCTTGCCAGGTGGCGAATTGATCCTCTGGTGCCAGTTCGCGCGTTGAAAAAGACAAAGGCTGGAGCGCCGGCCCGAGTGGCGAAGCTGACTCGTTATGAGGTTGAGCGTCGCGCGGCCAACGACGTCGATCACGCTCCGGCGGCTGCTTCGCAGGGGTCTTGCCTTGCCTTTTTGCGTCCATCGCGTGGTGCCATATCCGAATCGGCTATGCCCATGCCCCTCGCAATCATGTGGTCTATCTCGGGTATCTGGCAAGACTTTGCGGCCGATATCGACAACCAGCCGGATCAAGCCGTTCGGTGACCACAGCCGAAACGACTGCCAACCGCAGCGGAACTCGCGTCGGCAGAGCAGGCGATCACGCTGAGTTGCAGCAAGAAATGCATTCCGAGATAAGTTTCTGGATGCGACGCTAACGACACTCTTCAGCCCGCTGCATATACAATTGAGCATTGTGGAAGCGTAGTCGGGGAGACTGTCGAAATGAACGCAAAGCTCAACAGCGAAGCTCGTCGCAAGATAATTCTTGACGGATACATTAACAACGAGCCGTTGAAGGATATTGCGGCCAGGATCGGATGCTCACTGGCGAGTTTGAAAGTTACAGCCAGTAAAATCGGCTGCACTCGAACTCCGCAGGAGGCGGCCGATTTTAGGCGCGGGTTTCATATCCCGGAAAACAAGCGACATGATTACTACCAGCTGATGAATATTGGTCAGTATAAAGCTCGTGAGTGCGCGCAAATTTTGGGACTGCTGACCGTTCAATCGTCAGGAAGCGAGTAAACTCACCGCAATACACTGTCGCCGATATTGTCGCTGGAGCATTCCATCGCCTCAGCGGCTGGTCGGGCAGCGGGCCCTGAAAGGTTCGCACAAATGCCGCGTGGGCGCTTCAACCGCACCTGCCTCAGCCCCCACGATCTGGCTATTTGCGAACATGTGTTCGATCAGGTCTGCGCGGATGAACATCTCAACCCCTTGGACCCGGACGCCGAAATCCTGGCGGTGATGGTTGTGGCCATTGTTCGAAATGCTCGCACCAGCGAGTGCGAACTGCTGGAAGCGGTCAGGTCTCGTCGGCAAAAGGTCGCGGGAAGCGGGCATTAGCGCACCGCATTCGATCGCGTAGCCGGCGGGTTTGGCTGAGCGCATAAACCCCTCCAGGAAAGAGGGTGGAACGTTTCGGCCCGCCGCGCGTTGAGTTTATTGGGGTGAAGGCCGGCTTGTTTCGGCCGGCCATGGCGTTAGGGAGGCGCGTGGCGGGGAATGTCGCAGGTCAAGACCGTGAAGCCCGACGAGGCGGCGGCGCCGCCGCGGGTGTCGGATGCGTTTGCGCTGAAGCTCACCTCATCGGAACTCGCGACCACCATGTCACATTTCCACCGCGCAGAAATCGCCCGCATGGCTGGCTGGCGCGACCGGCTGGACCGCACCAGCAACTGGGCAATCACTGTCGTCGCCGCCATGCTCTCTGTATCGCTATCGACGCCAAGCGCCCATCACGGCGTGCTGCTGTTTGCCATGCTCTTGATCACGCTGCTTCTGTGGATCGAGGCGCGGCGCTACCGCTTCTTCGACGTCTACCGGGCCAGGGTACGCCAGTTCGAGCGCTACTATTTCGCCCAAATCTTCTCGCCGCAGCCTGACTACGCCTCCAACTGGCTGGCCATCGTCGGCGAAGGCTTGCGTTCGCCACGCTTTCTGATCTCGCAACGCGCGGCTCTGGTGCGCCGGCTGCGCCGCACGTACATTTTTATGTACACGATCCTGATGCTGGCCTGGGTGCTGAAGATCACGACGCCCAGCCTGCAGCGCGAAGGATCGCCGATCGGCTTCGGCGCGTCATTCCTCGATGCCGCGCGCGTGGCGCAGCTCGGCCCGGTTCCGGGCATCTATGTGGTTTGCATGGTCGGACTGTTCTATGTCGGCCTGCTCGCAGCCGCTTTCCTCATTTCAAGCGATGAGGGTGAGCTTTCGCATGGCACCGTGCATGTCTGAGCATAGTTCCGACAGCGCAATCGGCACCCGCGCTAACGCGCCGACCCGGCCGCTGCATCCGCTGCAGGTGCGATTATTTCGCCGAAGGCATGCGGACAAACGTTGGGCTCAGCCGCGATGGCGCAGCGCATCGACCAGCAGCGAGAAGGCAGGCGTCGCCTGGCGGCGGCTGGGATAATAGAGATGGTAGCCGGGAAAAGGCGGGCACCAGTCGGCCAGTACCCGCATCAGCCGACCGTCAGCCAGCTGGGGCGTCACCTGATCCTCAGGCAAATAGGCAAGGCCGAGCCCCGCCTGCACGGCATTCAGGCGCAGTGCCGCAGTGTTGAAGACCAACTGGCCCTCGACGCGCACCTTCAGCTCGCGTCCGGCCTTTTCGAATTCCCAGGCATAGAGTCCGCCATAGGTCGGCAGGCGCAGATTGATGCAATTGTGGGTCGTCAGGTCCTGCGGCGTGCGCGGCTTTGGCCGCGTGGCGAAGTAGGCCGGCGACCCCACCACCGCCATGCGCATGTCGGGGCCGATGCGCACGGCGATCATGTCGCGCGCCACCTGTTCGCCAAGCCGCACGCCAGCATCATAGCGCTCGGCAACGATGTCGGTCAGGCCGTAGTCGACGATGATCTCGACCCTGATGTCGGGATAGTCGGGCAGGAATTTTTCCAGGACCGGCCACAGGATCGCGTCCGCCGAATGCTCGCCGGCGGTGATACGGATGGTGCCGGCGGGTTTTTCACGCAGTTCGCTGAGCGCCGCGAGTTCGGTTTCGATCTCGTCCAGCCTCGGACCTATCGTGCGCGCCAGGCGTTCGCCGGCCTCGGTCGGCGCTACACTGCGCGTGGTGCGGGTCAGAAGCCGTACGCCGAGCCGCTCCTCCAGTGCCCGCAACGTATGGCTGAGCGCCGATTGCGAGACGCCAAGCTTGGCCGCAGCCTTGGTGAAACTCCTCTCGCGCGCAACGGCGAGGAAGGCGGTGAGCTCATTCAGATTGTCGCGCGGCATTGATGAGCTCTCCTCATAGGTACATGCCGGATATAGCACCTAATCGCGGATAATCGCAGAGCCTAAATAGGCTCCATCACAAATCGAGCAGCCTCGGCGGCGGCAACGACGGCGGCCATCCCCCCACCGGCATCGAGAAGGAACCCCCCCGCCGGCATCGGGAAGGAACAGATCCATGGACATCAAGCGAAGCGGCTCGCAGCCCTCGGCGAAGGGCCCGGCCGACTATTTCACCGGCACGGTGCGCGTCGACGCGCCTTTCAAGGGCAGCGAGCCTGCCCGGGTCGGCGGTGCCACAGTGACCTTCCAGCCGGGCGCACGCACCGCCTGGCACACGCATCCGCTCGGCCAGACATTGATCGTGCTGTCGGGCGCCGGACTGGTGCAGCGCGAGGGCGGGCCGGTCGAGCCGATCCACCCCGGCGACATCGTCTGGTTCGCGCCCGGCGAGAAGCACTGGCATGGTGCGGCGCCAACCACGGCGATGAGCCACATCGCCATCGCCGAAGCGCTCGACGGCAAGGTCGTCGACTGGATGGAGAAAGTCACCGACGAACAATACGGAGTTAAGCCATCATGACCGATGCACCAGCGGTTCCCAAAAATCCGTTCTCCGATATCGCTCCCGCCCTCGGCAAATATACCGACGAGGTGCTGTTCGGCGACGTCTGGAAGCGTCCCGGCCTGTCGCCGCGCGACCGCAGCCTCATCACCGTCGCCAGCCTGATCTCGGGTTACCGCATCAATGAAATGCCGGGGCACATGAAGCGAGCGCTCGACAACGGCGTCACCCGGGACGAGCTCATCGAAACCATCACCCATCTCGCCTTCTACGCCGGATGGCCGACGGCAGCCACGGCTGTGGGCATTGCCCGCAAGGTCTTCGAACAGGCCGACACCGAAAGAAGGGGATGAGGACATGACGTGGTCGAAAAATGAGCTCGCCAAGATTGGAGCGAGCGACGATCTGCACATATCGCCGCTGCGCGATGACGGCGTGACCCTTGGCACGCCAACCTGGATCTGGTCGGTCGTGACTGACGGCGAACTCTATGTGCGCGGCTACAATGGCCAGGCATCGCGCTGGTACCAGGCCGCGATCAGGCAAAAGGCCGGTCGCATAAGCGCCGCCGGTATGACCAGGGACGTCGGCTTCGAGCCGGTCGACGAAGCTATCAACGACCGCGTCGACGATGCCTACCGGGCGAAATACGCAGCGAGCCCTTATCTCGCGCCGATGATTGCGGCGCGCGCCCGCGCCGCAACGGTGCGGATCACACTGAAGGAGAATTGAGATGCAAAAACGCACACTTGGAAACAGCGGTCTGGAAGTCTCGGCCATCGGGCTCGGCTGCATGGGGATGAGCCAGTCCTACGGGGCACCGATGGAGACGGCGGATGCGGTCCGCCTGATCCGCGCGGCGTTCGAGCGGGGCATCACCTTCTTCGACACCGCCGAAGTTTATGGACCGTTCAAGAACGAAGAGGTCGTCGGTGAGGCGTTGCAGCCGATCCGCGATCAGGTGGTGATCGCCACCAAATTCGGCATCGACATTGCAGGCACCGCCGGGCACAGCGGCATGGACAGCAGGCCGGAGCACATACGTGACGTCGTCGAGGCTTCGCTCAAGCGATTGAGGACCGATCGCATCGACCTCCTCTACCAGCACCGCGTCGACCCGATCGTACCAATCGAAGATGTGGCGGGCACGGTGAAGGAGCTGATCAGCCAAGGCAAGGTCAAGCATTTCGGCCTCTCGGAGGCCGGCGTACGCACCATCCGTCGCGCGCATGCGGTGCAGCCGGTCGCAGCCCTGCAGAGCGAATACTCGCTATGGTGGCGCGAGCCGGAAGAGGCGATCCTGCCGGTGCTGGAGGAGCTGGGGATCGGCTTCGTGCCGTTCAGCCCCTTGGGCAAGGGCTTTCTCACCGGCGCCATCCGCGCCGACACGACGTTCGACAGCAACGACTTCCGCAACACGGTCCCGCGTTTTGCGGCGGAGGCCCGCAAGGCCAATCAGGTTCTGGTCGATGCGATCGGCGCGATCGCGGCCGAGAAGAAGGCGACCCCGGCGCAGGTCGCGCTCGCCTGGCTGCTGGCGCAAAAACCCTGGATCGTTCCGATCCCCGGCACAACGAAGCTCAACCGCGTCGAGGAGAACATCGGCTCGGCTGCCGTTGCGCTGACGGCGGACGATCTTGCCAACATCGAAAACGCGGTCTCGGCGATTGCCGTGCAGGGAGAGCGCTATTCTCCGCAGCAGGCGGCAAGGATCGACCGCTGATCGCGACGAAATCAGAAGGGTAGAGTCATGGCACAAGGTATCGAAAACAAGGTCGTCGTCATCACCGGCGCCAGCAGCGGGCTTGGCGAAGCCGCCGCACGGCTGCTGGCGAAAGAAGGCGCGAAACTCGTGCTGGGCGCGCGACGTCTCGATCGCTTGCAGGCGCTGGCAACTGAGCTTTCACTCGGCAAGGACGCCATCCTGCAGACCGACGTCACCGACGTGGGCCAGGTCCGGCGTCTCGTCGACCATGCGGTGAAGGTGCATGGCCGGGTCGACGTCATCATCAACAATGCCGGGCTGATGCCGCACTCACCGCTGGAGCGCGGCAAAGTCGAGGACTGGGACCGGATGATCGACGTCAACATCAAGGGCGTGCTCTACGGCATCGCCGCTGCCCTACCGCACATGAAGACGCAGAAGAGCGGCCACATCATCAACGTGTCGTCGGTTGCCGGCCACAAGGTGCGGGCCGGCGGTGCTGTCTATTCCGCCACAAAGCACGCGGTGCGCGTCATCTCGGAAGGCCTGCGCCAGGAGGTCAAGCCCTACAACATCCGCACCACCATCATCTCGCCCGGTGCCGTGGCGACGGAGCTTCCCGACAGTGTCACCGAACCGGATTTTGCGGCCGCCATCCGCGACATGTACGACAAGACCGCCATCCCGGCCGATTCCTTCGCCCGAACGGTGGTGTTCGCCATGAGCCAGCCCGACGACGTCGACATCAACGAGATCCTGTTCCGGCCGACGGCGCAGGAGTATTAGTCTCAGGAGTCACGACCGAGAGCGGGCAGCGGATCGGCGAAGCTGCCGACCTTAGAGCTGCCGGTCAAGCGCGAATTGCGCCTGGAATGCCCTGGTGTCGTTACGATTGGGATAGGGCTGGTCCGGCACTGGAACGCGCAGATGCGCGCACAGTGTCTCCCAGCCGTCGCCCAGTTTGTGGACCAGCAGCCGCTCCGGCCGCACTGTCGCCATGACCGCGGCGACGTTGGCCTCGTAGATGGCAATCGCGGTCGCGCGATCCTGCGCCTTGCCGCCGAAGACTTGCTTGGCGATCAAGGAAATGCCGAGCGCCTCCTCATCCCTCAGCTGGCTGATGCCGGCCAGGATGGTCTTCTCGAAACTCTGCCACCAGCTTTCCGGCGAGCGCCAGGTGAGGATGACCGAGGCGTCGGGATAGACCTCGATCAGCTCGCGCCAGTAATGCGCCGACGGCCAGTCCATGCAGGAGGCATAGCCGGCAAACAGCTCGCTCCAGTCAGGCGCAGCACGATTTACCAGCGCGCGCCAGAGCCGCTTCTGCCCCTCATTGGCGATGACTTCGGACATATGATGACAGGGACCCAGGCCGAGGATGGTCAGCGCTTCGCGCATCGAATCCGTTCCGGTGCGGCCAAAGCCCGTTCCGATCACCTTGATCGACATATTTGTTCTTCCCTGGTTCGAACCGGCCGAAGTCGGTCAACCATGTCCCCTCCGTATGCACCGCGCGTGGCGGTGGCATCAGGATCGCGGCCGGGCCAGATTAGCCGTCGACGATAGAGCTGTCCCCTACAAAGATCGGTTGACCGGCCTCGGCCACGAAGCGACTATTCAGCTTGGATAGCCAGGATGCAGACTGCAGGAGGACATGAGATGGACGAACCCGATCGCTGGCGGCACATGGCGAGTGCGCCCAAGGACGGCAGCCGCATCCTGGTCACGGTGCGGCCGTCGGAACAGGGCCCGGCCGAGGTCGACCTCGCCTATTGGTCGCGCGCCGACCAGTTCGGCTCAGAGGGCTGGCGCTCTTCCGATTCGTCTCCGGGGCGGGTGATCGAGTATCCCGAACCGGAGTTGAAATGCTGGATGCCGCTGCCAACGGCCAATCTGAGCCGGGCTTCCATGCCCAGCCCGTGGGAAGGCGAAGACGTCCCTCTGCTCGATGGGTCGGGAATATAATGACGGCAGGACGACCATAGGAAATACGCTGCCGCCCTTATTTGGGGCGCCGCACCGCCCGCACCATGCCGCCGGGGCCGCTGCCGCAGAAGAAGCGGTCGCCGCCGTCGGATTCGAGCCCCGACACGCCCACGCCTGCCGGCATATCGAGCCGCTCCAGCACCTTTCCGGTTTGCGGGTCGACGCGCCGGACATCGCTGTCGTCGCCTTCCCAGGTGCCGTGCCACAGCTCGCCATCCACCCAGGTCACTCCGGTGACGAAGCGGTTGGATTCGATGGTGCGCAGGATTTTGCCGGTCTCGGGATCGATCTGGTGGATTTTGCGCGCCCGGTTCTGCCCTACCCAGAGCGTGCCCTCGGCCCAGGTCATGCCGGAATCGCGGCCGCCGCCGGGCGCCGGAATAGTGGCCAGTATCTCGCCGGTGTCCGGATCAATCTTCTGGATGCGATCCCCGGCCAGTTGAAACAGATGCCGGCCATCATAGGCGGTGCCGGCGTGGGCGGCGACATCGATCGAGCGCAGCGTCTCACCGCTTGCCGGATCGAAGGCGGTCAGCCGCTCGCCCGAAGCAAACCAGACATTTTCTCCGTCAAAGCTCACGCCATGCACGGTGTCGACTTCAGAAAAGGGTCCGTATTCACGCAGGATTTCGGCGGCTGAATGTTTCATGTCCTGGTCCTCGATCATGGTCACGGAACCTTCCCTAGCCGTTCGGCAGCGGTGCCGGGAGTAACAAGGTGGTCGTGAAACCGGCCACAGGTGGTGTCATCCAGCGCCGCGCCCGGCCGTGGCCGAACGACTGCACCTTGCCGGTCTCGGCAAGCTGCTCGAGCGCCCGCTGCACGCTGCGCTGGCCGGCGCCGAGCGCCAATGCCAGTGCCGAGCTTGCCCAGGCCTCACCGTCGGCCAGGAAGGCCAGCACCGCCGCGTGCCGCTCCTCGATCGGCCGCGCCAGTACAGCCACCGTGCCGGCCTGGCGCGGCGCCAACGCGAAGCCTTGGCTCGTCGCCTCGATGCCGGCCAGCTGCCGCAACTCGGCGCGCAGCCGGCCGATCTCGACCCGCAGCCTCGCCCGGTGCGATTCATCCGCGTGCCTGCCGCCAAAGGCGCGGGCAATCAGCGTCGCCCGTGACATATCCGCCGGCCAGGCTTCGGCGAGCGCACGTGCGAGCGCAAACAGCACCGGCCGCGTGGCCAGAGAGACAGCGATTCCCTGCTTGCGCACAGCGTAACGGAACGTATCGACGACCAGCGCCGGTGACGCCTGCAGCGCCTCGACATCTTCGAGCAGCAGGGGGCGTTCGGCGCCAGCCGCGATCAGTCGTGCCGCTGGGGTGTCCAGCGCCAGAAAGGCGCTGTCGACCTCGGCCATAAGGCCCGGAATGCCGGCCCGGCGGGCGGCATGGCGCGCCCACTCCAATGCCTGGCGCGCGGCTTTCGTCTTCAGACGCCGCATGGCAATGCCGGCAACCGCCAGTTCGTGCGCGGCGCGTGAGGCCGGCGGAAGCGGCGCCGGATCGAGCCCGGCCAGCACGTCTTCAGCCTCGTCGAGGCGGCCAATCAAAAGCAGGCGGCGCACCTTGAGATGCCCGGCATGCGCCGCGTTCAGCCTGTCGCCATGCTTTTCCAATGTCGCCCGCGCCGCATCGAGCGCCTTGGCCGGCCAGCCGAGGTCACGCGAGACCAGCGCGATCTCGGCCTCGGCAACGATGCATCTGGCGCGCGCCACCGGCTCTTTCGGGCCGAAGGCGCGGCCGGCCCGCCGCAACAGTGCTTTGGCGCGATCGAGATCGCCGAGCTGCGCCATGGCGATGCCGCGCAGCGCCAACGCCGGCGCGTCCTCGCGCAAGGCGACACGGTCGAGTGCGGCGAGCGGATCACCCGCTGCCAGCGCCAACCCTGCCGCGGTGATCAGCGAGTCCATTCAAATCCCGTCACACTTGTAACTCCCACCCCCGCCGGTCATGGCCCTAACTTAAGTCACCGCCGCCAAGCAGCAAGCCGGGGACGGCAACCTAGCCATCTGGGCTGGCAGGAGACACTCGGGCTGCCGTTGACGCCAATATCGGCATTCACTAGCCTGAGCATCTCAGATGGTACTTTTAAGCTTCTCATAAGGGAAAACTGACAATGCCTGCTTCCGAGGACCTTGAGCACACTGCGCGACCCCACCACCCCTGCTGCGGTGGGCCGCCTGCAAATCCCGTCACATTTGTAACTCCGCCCTCGCCGCCTCGCGGCCCTACCCTACCTCACGATCAGCAGACAACGACGCGCCGCAGCGGCGTAATGACTGGCAAAGGAGACGAGCAATGACCAAGCACGTGGCAATGAAGACCCCGCCAATCGTTTCAAGGCAGGAATGGGAAGCCGAGCGCGAAAAGATGCTGGTGAAGGAGAAGGCGACGATGCGCGCCAGGGACGCGCTGTCGGCCGAGCGCCGGCGCATGCCGTGGATGGAAGTGGACAAGACCTATGTGTTCGAAGGCCCCAACGGCAAGGCAAGCCTGCTCGACCTGTTCGAGGGCCGACGCCAATTGATCGTCTACCGCGCCTTCTACGAACCCGGCGTCTATGGCTGGCCCGAACATGCCTGCCGCGGCTGTTCGCTCGGCGCCGACCAGGTCGGTCATCTCGCCCATCTCAACGCCCGCAACACCACGCTTGCCTATGCTTCGCGCGCGCCGCAGGCCGATATTGCCAGCCTGAAGCAGCGGATGGGCTGGGAGATGCCCTGGTACACAATCACCGACAGCTTCGACAAGGATTTCGGCGTCGACGAATGGCACGGCCACAACGTGTTCATCCAGGACGGCAAAAAGGTGTATCGCACCTACTTCATCAACAGCCGCGGCGACGAGCAGATGGGCACGGTCTGGAGCTATCTCGACGCCACGCCGCTCGGCCGCCAGGAAGTCTGGGAGGATTCGCCCGAAGGCTATCCGCAGACCGAACTCTACAGCTGGTGGAACTGGCACGACAATTACGACGCCGGACCCGACAAGACATGGGAAAAAGTGTCCGCTGCCGGCGAAGCCGCGTTCCGCGACAAGGACGGCAAGTAAGGGCTACCCAGCTTGGTTCCTCGCCCCCGCAGGGCGAGGAACCAAGTCCCAGGCATTGACCATCAAGGGATGAGAACCATGAGCGACATCGGCACTGGCGCTGGCAACGAGATCCCTCAAACCACAGACACAGCCCCTGTCGGCATCGCCGACTGGCTATGCCTCGCCGCGGCGCCGACTTTTGCTGTGATGGCGCTGCTCACCTGCATTCACACTGGCGACGGCGTCATGTCGTGCCTGGGCGCCGATGCCTCCCTGCTCACCGGCATGCCGGTGATGTATCTCTTGATGAGCGCCTTCCATCTGGCGCCATGGTTGCGCGTGATTTCCGGCCGGCCGGTCCGGCAATAGTCCGGCTCGCCACTGCCATTCCAACACCCGGCACGTCGGAGAGAGACAATGAGGCTGGTCAGGCTGAGAGCGCCGGGCGGGTTGGACAGGCTCGACCTGGTCGAGGAGGATCAGCCACGGCCCGGGCCGGGTGAGGTGCTGGTCAGGATCCGCGCCTGCTCGCTCAACATGCGCGACGATTTCGCCGTGCAAGGCAAGGTGCCGCTCGCCGACGGGCGCGTGCCGCTGTCGGACGGCGCCGGCGAGGTGATTGCCGTCGGCGACGGCGTCTATGCGTTCAAGTCAGGAGATAGCGTCGTCAGCACCTTCTACCCCGGTTGGCTGGGCGGCGACATGACATCAGATACAAGGCGCGACATTCCGGGAGACAGTTTCGACGGCTTTGCCAGCGAGTATGTGTGCATGCCGGCGCAGGCCTTCACCAGGGCGCCGGCGGGCTATACACATCTCGAGGCGGCAACGCTCACCTGCACCGGCGTCACCGCCTGGCGAGGCCTGGTGACGTGCGGCAAGGTGAAGCCCGGCGACACGGTGCTTATCCTCGGCACCGGCAGCGTTTCGCTGTTTGCTTTGCAATTTGCCAAGGCCGCCGGCGCCCGGGTCATCGCCACGTCGTCCGACGAAGAAAAGCTGGAGAAGCTGAGACGCCTCGGCGCCGACAGCGTCATCAACTACAAGGCGGTGCCGGACTGGGGCGGCAAGGCCAGGGATCTGACGGACGGACGCGGCGTCGATCATGTGATCGAGGTCGGCGGACCCGCCACGCTGACGCAGTCGATAGCGGCCTGCCGGACAGGCGGGCACATCGCGCTCGTCGGCGTCCTCACCGGCTTTGCGGCCGAGGTTTCGATCCCGGCGCTGTTTTCAAACCAGATCCGCATCAGCGGGATTTCCATCGGCAGCAGGGCCGACCAGGAAGACATGATCCGGGCCATAGAGGTCAACCGCCAGAAGCCCCTCATCGACAGCAGCTTTCCGCTGCAGGACATCGCCGCAGCGTTCAGGCATTACGAAGCGCAAAAGCATTTCGGCAAGGTTTGCCTCGAGGTTTGAGTTCCCTCAGGCGCGCTGAAGGTCGAACACCCGGTTGATACAACCCGGCGCATTCAGCACGTCGATGCGAACTGTGAGACTTGTCACATACCCGACCTTGAAGCGCGTGCTACTTGCACCCTGCGGTCAGTCGGCGCGGAAAAGAATCACCTGCTATGGTCTGGCGGTGACGGGCCTTTCACTTTATCCTGTTGCAGGTTGCATACCCGTCAACAGACCTTGATGCCGCAAGCGGTGTTCTCGTCGGCGTCAGGCAGCGGCCAGGGGTTTTGCCATGCTCCGACTTTGCGGATTCATCGCGGCCTTCATCCTCGTTAGCCTCACGACCTTTGAGGCTTGCGCCGATCGAAGGGTCGCCCTCGTCATCGGCAATTCCGAATACCGTGACATCCCGGCACTCAAAAATCCGGCCAAGGATGCAGAGGATGTCTCAGCCACGTTCCGGCTGGCCGGCTTCGAGGTTTTCGTCGCCGAGAATCTCACCAAGCAGCAGTTCGAAGGCCAGTTCCGGGACTATCTGGCCGCCGCCGATGGCGCCGATCTCGCCGTCGTCTACTATTCCGGGCACGGCTTTCAGATCGGCGGCGAGAATTTCCTGATACCGGTCGACGCCTCGCTGAAGAAGGCGGCCGATATCGAGGTCCAGGCCATCAAGCTCAACGATGTGCTGGAGCAGTTGCGCTCGAAGTCGAAGATCCAGGTGATCATCCTCGATGCCTGCCGCAACAACCCCTTCCCGCGCAACAATTACTGGCTGCGTGACCAGCTTGTCACCGCCGGCAACACCGGACTGGCGCAGGTGCGAAGCTCGCTCAACACGTTGATTGCCTTCGCCACCGAACCGGGCGCCGTCGCCTATGACGGCAGCGGCGACCTCAGCCCGTTTTCATCGGCATTTTCGCGGCGCGCGCTGGCGCCGAACCAGGAGATCCGCACGGTCATGTCGGCGGTGCGCCGCGATGTCGTGCAAGCCACCAACGGCATGCAGGTGCCTTGGGAAAATTCCTCGCTGATCGATGACGTGGTGCTGGTGCGCCGCAGCAACCGGCCTTCGCTGCCGCCTGTGCTGGAGAAGGTGGTGCTGTCGGGTGTCGGTCCCGTGGCGCTTGGCCTGCCGGAGCCGGTCGATGTCGATGGCGGCGCTATCAGTGTCAGCATCGAAAGGCCGCCCGCAATGGGCCGGCTGATGCTGGACGGCAAGGACGTCGCGGTGGGTGAACCGATCGCGGGCAAGGATCTGCCGCGCCTGCAGATGGAAGTCCCCAAAGGCGCCGCCACGCAGGACGAGGTGGATATGCTGGCCTATGCCACGCATGACAATTGGGGCGGCGGAAGCCAGGGCATATTGGTGTTCCGCGTCAAGAGCGGCGAAGGTGCCGCCGGCCAACAGATCATGGCTTCGCTCGAGGCCGAGCAGAAGCAGCTGGTGCTGGATCGCGGCATCCACATCACCGGTGCTGCCGAAGCGATCGAGAACCGCAAGATCGATATTCCCGTCGGCGTCGGCCCGGTCGCGCTCAATCTGGATTTCCCAACCGACGATCCTGCCGTCAGCCTGAAGGTTTCGGGCTATCCGGCAACGGGAACGCTGTCGCTGCCAGATCGGACGCTTTCGCCGCAATCCAGCCTTCTGGCCGGTGAAGTCGACCATCTTCGCTACGAGCCGCAGATCGGCGCCGGCGCGCCGGTCGAGGTCGGTTTCGAAATCCGCGCCGACAGCAGCTCGGCCAAGCCCGCGACGATGAAGCTGTCGCCTACGGTCGATGCCTGCGATACCGCCGCCGGCGAGCCTCTCGACCTGCAAGGGGTGGTGCCCGGCCTGCTGCCGAACGAGATCGGCGCCGGTGCGGTGGCAGCCTGCGAGGCCGCGGTGAAAACCTATCCCGATGTCCCCCGCTTCCGCTACGAACTCGGCCGCGCGCTGCTTGCGGCCGGCAGGGTCGGCGAGGCTAAGGCAGCCATCGAGGACGCCGCCAAGAAAGGCCATGTGCGCGCCGTCTTCGAACTCGGCTATCTCAACGCAACGGGGACCGGAACGGCCATTGACCGCACCCAGGCCAACGCTCTCTACAAGGCTGCCGCCGACAAGGGCGATCCTTACGGAATGACCTCGTGGGGCCGCGCTCTGTTCAATGGCTATGGCGTCAATCGCGATACGGCCAAGGGCCTCGACCTGCTGCTCAAGGCGGCGGCCATGGGGCACACCTATGCCATGAACGACCTTGCCGCGATCTTCACCGAGGGCCGCAATGGCGTGCCTGCCGATCCGGCCCGCGCCGTCGCCTTCCTGCAGGCGGGTGTGCAGCGCCAGGACATGTATTCGATGAACCTGCTCGGTCGCAATTACCTCGCCGGCCAGGGCATCGACAAGGATCCGAAGACGGCTCAGGCACTGTTCCAGCAGGCCACCGATCTTGGCCAGCCCTACGCTCCGGGCAGTCTCGCCCGCATGTACAGGGATGGCGTCGGCGTGCGCCAGGACGCGGCGGAAGCACAAAGACTGTTCGAACTGGCGACCGCGCGCGGCGATCCGTCCAGCGCCTATGATCGCGCGGCGCTCGAAATGGCGAAAGGCGACACGGCCGATCAGGCTGTCGCGGTGCGTTTCCTGGCATTCGCCGTCGCGCTGGATCTGCGCAAGGAGCTGCCGGACGCCAAGAAAGGCCTGGCGCAGTTCGGCTCGAAGCCGAAAACGGCAGCTCTGGACGCGCTGCGTCAAGAGCTCAAGTCGAAGATCCCCCCGTCCGGTTCGCTGGACACGCAACTGATCAATGCGGCCCGGGGAGTCTGGGAAGAAGCCAATCCGCGTCGGGACTTGTTCTGAACAATGGAGGACATGGTGGGCAAGGCATTGAAGCAGGTATTCATCGGGACAATTCTATCCGGCGTTCTGGCCGGGCTCATGGGCTGCACCTCGGTGTCGCCCATGTTTGAGCCGGCGCCGCCGGTGAAACATCGCAAGGTGGTTCGCGTGGCGCCGCAGCCAAAGGTGGTCCGATACAAGAAGGCGACCACCGGCAAAGTGGTCAAGCCGGCCGAGGAGACCCCGCAAAAGCCGCCCGTGATTCCTGCCCTTGGCGGTGGCGGAGGAGGTGGTGGTGGTGGCGGCGGCGGATGGGGATGAGGGCCGGAGCGAAGGCAAAGCCAGAGCTGGAGACCGCACATCAGAAGCGGCTAATTGACAGCCCAGGAGAAACGGCGCTCACTGGCTCGCGCAGGTAGACCGCAGCAAGCGGGCAATTGCGACCCGCGGCGTCACCTCGGGAGGATGCCATGCCGACTGTAATTGGCCATCACAACATCTCGAAAGACACCAAGCATTGGCTCAATTCACCGAAGCGCCAGGAGCTTTTCGGTTCACTCGGGATCACCAACGTCCGCACCTTCGTCGATCCGCAGAACCCGAAACGGGTCGCGATCATGATGGACGTTCCAGACATGGATAAGCTCGCGGCGATGATGCAAAGCAAGGCGGCCGCCGATGCGATGGCTCACGATGGCGTGGTGCCGGAATCGCTGGTGATCCTTGTGGAGACGAAGGGGTAGGCGGAGAACGCCCTGCGCTTCGAGCGCCGCGTTCAACGACCCCAGAGCGTCTTGCTAAATTGCGAATGAGCCTTCGACAGCGTCAAGCCGATGCCGTCGATCAGCAGAACCGCATTTTTCGCTGCACGAGCGGCGAGCACATGGGCACGGTCCACGGCGGCCGACAGGTCGAACCTGCGAACGGCAGATGCCCGCCAGGCCTGTTGCTTTTCGAGATAGCCGGCCAGTGCAATATCATGACGCTGTGGCGCGCCTTGCCCTTGCTGATCGTGAGTGGGGTCGTCATGCCAGATGGGCCATTCGGTCGAGCCAGGGCGATGCACGGTGTCCTCCTGCGAAAAGAGAGCCAGTGCCGACAATCTCCTCAAGCGTCGTGAGAAACGCGTGGGAACCTGCGTGATGGAATCGTGAAAAGCGCCTCGGCGGCGGAATAAGTGTTGAAATGGAGTAAGCTTGAGCGGATCGTCGTCACGCTGTGACTGTGGCGGATCCGATGACCGGACCTTATCTTCGCCTTTTGGGTGGTTTCGACTTTGCCGGCGTCGGGGCCGCGGTTCCGGCCATCAGCCGCAAGGCGCGTGCGATGGTCGCCTATCTCGCACTCCAGTCGGGGCATTCGCAGTCGCGCGAGAAGCTCGCGACGCTGCTGTGGGGGCTCAACGGCGAGACCCAGGCGCGAATGAGCCTGCGGCAAGCGGTGTCGGCGGTCAAAAAGGTCATGCGAGCGTCCGGTGGCGGGCGCTTCCTCACCGACGGCAACAACGTCGCGCTGCATCTCGACGACTTTGATTTCGATGTCGCGAGGTTCGAGGCGCTGGTCGCCAGCCCGGCACCCGAAGACCTCGAACTGGCGCTCATTGTCTACCGCGGCGACCTGCTCGACGGCTTCGGCCTGAAGGAGGAGCCGTTCGAGGACTGGCTGAGGATCGAACGCGAGCGGCTGCGGGCTTTGGCCGTGGCCGCTCTCGACAGGCTCGTCGCGCATTATGCCGCGACGAACGATCCCGCCGCATGCGTGCGCGCAGCGACGCGCCTGCTGGCCATGGAGCCGTTGAGGGAGGACGTCCACCGCGCCCTAATGCGCGCCTATGCGGCGCAAGGCAGGACCAATCTCGCGCTGAAGCAATATGAGCACTGCCGCACAGCGCTTCAACGCGATCTCAAGCTGCAGCCGGAGCCGGAGACGCGGCAATTGTTCGAGACGCTGAGGACGCGCCGGACGATAGCGCCGGCACGGCCAGACACGGCTGATGCGGATGACGGCTTCAGTCATCAGCCCGTACGGCCGCAGACCCACTACGTCAAATCGGCCGGGATCAACATCGCTTATCAGGTGACCGGCGACGGGCCGGTCGACCTGATCCATGTGCCGGGATGGGTCTCCAACCTCGACCATGCCTGGGCCTCGCCGCGGCTTTCGCACGTGCACCGGCGGCTCGGCACTTTCTCGCGCCTGATCCGCATGGACAAGCGCGGCACCGGGCTCTCGGACCGCAATGTCGGTCTGCCGACGCTGGAAGAGCGGATGGAAGATGTGCGGGCAGTGCTGGATGCGGTCGGCTCGAAGCGCACGGTGCTGTTGGGCACTTCCGAGGGCGGCCCGATGTGCATGCTGTTCGCGGCGACCTATCCCGAGCGCACTGCGGCACTCGTGCTCAATGGGGCCTACGCCCGCGGCAGATGGTCGAAAGACTATCCCTGGGCGAAGACAAGCGAGCAGGTGGAAGAAGATCTGGCGATCGTCGAGAGAGAATGGGGGGCGGCGGCGGATATGAGCAACGCGGCGCCCAGTCTGATGAGCGACACGTTCGAGACAGAATGGTTCGCCGCCTATCTCAGGAATTCCGCCTCGCCCGCCGACGCGATCGCGCTGTGGCGCTGGGGAACCGAAATCGATGTTCGCGACATTCTGCCTGCCATCCATGTTCCGACGCTGATCGCGCAGGCGACCGGCGACCGCTGGGTAAAGCGGGAAGAAGGACGCTACCTGGCGACACATATCGAAGGCGCCAGATACGTCGAGTTCGCCGGCCGCGACCACGTCATCTGGGGCGAGAATTCCGACCGCCTCGTCGACGAGATCCAGGCGTTCGTCACCGGCGCCTTGCCGACGGCCCCGACCGAACGTGTGCTGGTGTCGGTGCTGTCCATGGCGTTCGATCGACCAACCTCAGCCAAGGATCGGGTTGAACGGCATGAAGAGGAAATCCGCGGGCAATTGCTTGCTGCCGGAGGCAGGGAAATCACGCGATCGGGCGGCAGGCTGGTCGCCGTGTTCCAGCGGCCGACGCGATTGATCCAATGCGCGATCGCCATTCGCGATCGCTTGCGGCGATCCGGTGTCGAAGTCCGCTCGGCTGTGCATATCGGCGAATGCGAGCAGCGCGGCGATGACTTTTCCGGCATCGCGGTCGAACTGTCCTGGCGGCTGCTCGACCACGCGCGGCCAGGCGAGATCATCGTGTCGCGCACGGTACGCGATCTGGTGGTCGGCTCCGGCCTGACATTCGAGGAGCGTGGCGAAATGCAAGCCAGCGGCCTGCCCGGCGCGCTTCAGTTCTTTTCGGTCAACGGAGCGTGACGGTTCGCCTGATCATTTTGCCTTCGCCCCGAACCGCAAGCCGTCCATCAGCAGCTTGACCAGCCGGCGCGAGCGGTCGCGCCAGTCCTTGGTGTCGGGCGCCGAATAGATGCCGCCGAGCGCATGCAGCACATCGGAGGCGTCGACGTCGCTGCGGATCGAGCCTTCGGCCACTGCAGCCTCGACCAGTTGCCGCAAGGCCAGCGACACCCGGCCCGACATGTCGGAAAACACAGCGGAATTGGTATTGAACAGGATGCGCAGGCTGGCGGCCAAGCCGCGCTTGGTGGCGATGTAATCGACGAAGCGCTGCATCCACTGTTCCAGCGCCACGTCGGCGGGGTGGTGGCTGGCGAGGTCGTCGGCGGCCGCGCAGAGCGCCTCGACTTCACGCCGATAGACCACTTCGACCAGATGCTCGCGGGTCGGAAAATGCCGGTAGAGCGTGCCGATGCCGACGCCTGCCTGGCGCGCGATCTCCTCCAGCGAGGCATCGACGCCCTGCTCGGCAAACGCCGTCGCCGCCACCTCGACCAGCCGGTCGCGGTTGCGCTGCGCGTCGGCGCGCAGCGGCTTTGGCGCTGCGGCTTCGCGTGCACCTTGGGCGGTTGCTGTCTGCTGGTCGTCCAATTTTTTCTCCACTGTCGGCATATGGGGGCTTGAACCCAGAGGGGTAAGCCCCCACGTAAATAAACGGAGGCGCCTCCGCTTTAGTGGAGCAGCCTTATCATATAATCAGGGAAGCCGGTATGTCACGTGCTGAGATTGTGAAGACTGAAGCATCCCCTGTCCGCTGGAGAGTGGCGAAAGCCGAAGCGAGCGTAATCTCCCCCCTTGAGGGGGAGATGTCGCCGAAGGCGACAGAGGGGGTCGGTTCGACTGGACATGACCTCCTGCGGCAGATGGAGGCTAGCGCTCCACGCGAGGCGACCCCCTCTGGCCGCTTCGCGGCCATCTCCCCCTCTAGGGGGGAGATTACGCCTCCTCTTGCCTTGCCCCGTCCGGACGCCATTTCATTCCCCTCGCGTCAAGCAACTGGAGCCAGACGCCTATGACGAAAACTTCCATCCATCTCACTATCAACGGACACCGTCACGAGCTCGAGGTCGAGCCGCGTGTCACCCTGCTCGACGCCTTGCGTGATCGCCTCGACCTGACCGGCACAAAGAAAGGCTGCGACCAGGGCCAATGCGGCGCCTGCACGGTGCATGTCGACGGCCAGCGTGTGCTCGCCTGCCTGACACTTGCCGCACAAGTCGAAGGCCGCGAAATCACCACCATCGAAGGGTTGGCCGGCGAAGACGGCACGCTCAACGCGGTGCAGGCCGCATTCCTCGAACAGGACGCCTTCCAGTGCGGCTACTGCACCCCCGGACAGATCATGTCGGCGGTGGCCTGCATCCGCGAGGGCCATGCCGGTTCGGACGATGAGATCCGCGAATACATGGCCGGCAATCTCTGCCGCTGCGGCGCCTATCCGCACATTGTCGCCGCCGTGCGCCAGGCGGCACTGGAGGTCGCGTCATGAGGAATTTTTCGTATGTTCGTGCTGATACACTCGACGCCGCACGCCAGGCGGCCGCCCTGCCCGGCGCCATGCTGCTGGCCGGCGGCACGACGCTGGTCGATCTTGCCAAATGCGGCGTCGCCGAACCTGACACTCTGGTCGACATCACCCATCTCAAAGGGCTCGACACGATCACCGTCGATGAGCGCGGCGCCACCATCGGCGCGCTGGCGAAAATGAGCCGCATTGCCGACCATGCCGAGATCAAGAGCCGCTTCCCCGCGGTCTCCGAAGCGCTGTGGCAGGCGGCTTCGGCGCAGCTCCGCAACATGGCGACAATCGGCGGCAATCTGATGCAGCGCACGCGCTGCCCCTATTTCCGCGATCCCGCCAATTTTCCCGCCTGCAACAAGCGTTCGCCCGGCAGCGGCTGCTCGGCGATCGGCGGCGTTACCCGCGGCCACGCAGTGCTCGGCATCAGCGACTCCTGCATCGCCATGTATCCCGGTGACCTCGCCACCGCGCTGGTCGCCTTCGACGCCATCGTGCATCTCGGCGAACGCCAGGTCGCGGTCGACGATTTCTTCCTCTTGCCCGGCGCCACGCCTGACAGGGAACATGCCATCGAGCCGGGCGAGATGATCACCGCCGTGGAAATCCCGGCTTCGGCCGCTGCGCGGCGTTCGACCTATCTGAAAATCCGCGACCGGCAATCCTATGAGTTCGCCGCGGCAAGTGCCGCGGTCGGCATCGACTTCGAAGCCGATGGCCGCACCATTCGCGACCTGCGCGTCGCGCTCGGCGGCGTCGCGACAAAGCCATGGCGGGCGCATGCCGTGGAAGCGGCGCTGAAGGGCAAGGTGCTCAGCGAAGACACGGTGCGGGCCGCCAGCCTGCTCGCCGTAGAGGGCGCCGTCGACCATGGCGCCAACCACTACAAGATCGAACTGGCGCCGCGCGTCATCGCCCGCGCCATCCTCAAGACAGGAGCCATGGCATGACCATTCACGACCCCAGAACCCGGCACGGCGACGCCTCCGACGGCGCGGTCGGCGGACGGCTGTCGCGCGTCGACGGCCCGGCCAAGATCACCGGTGCTGCCAAATACGCCTTCGAGCAGCAGCTCGACGGGCTGGCGCATGCGGTGATGGTCGAGGCCACCATCGCCGCCGGCACGGTGAGCGCGATCGACACACGGGCCGCGGAGACCGCGCCGGGCGTGCTTCTGGTGCTGACGCCCGACACCATCATGGAGATCAAGGGCGCGTCGGACTGGCTGGGCAATCCGCCAACGCAGAAGACATACTCACCGCTCGCCCGCACGGTCACGTATTCCGGCCAGCATATAGCTGCCGTCGTGGCCGAGACCTTCGAGCAGGCGGTCGCCGCCGCGGCCCTGGTCGAGGTCAGCTATGACGAGACGCCGGCCATCGTCGACCTCAGCGACGCCAAGGCCGGCGATGGCATCCCCATCGACGCCATGACCAAGGAATGGGGCGACGCTCAAGGTGCGTTCGCCGCCGCTCCGGTGCGCGTCTGCGCCGCCTACAACATGCCGCGCGAATTCCAGGCGGCAATGGAGCCGCATGGGCTGATCGCGCGCTGGCAAGGCGACGAGCTCACCATCTGGGAGCCCAGCCAGTGGCTCGACGGCATGGCACGCACCTATGCCGAATGGTTCGGCATACCTTTCGAGAAGGTGCGACTGGTCTCGCCCTATATCGGCGGCGGCTTCGGCTCCAAGGCGCTGGCGCTGGCGCACAGCGCGGTGGCGGCGGCGGCGGCGAAAATGCTGGGACGGCCGGTGAAGCTGGTGCTCACCCGGCCGCAGAACTTCACCTCCTATGGTGGCCGCGCCGCCACCCGCCAAACGGTGACGATCGGCGCCGACAGCGACGGCAAGATCCTGTCGATCGTGCATCGGGGCGTCAACGAGACCTCGATCGACGGCATGTGGGTCGAGCCGCTCGCCTCGGTCACCTCGATCATGTACGCCACGCCGAACTTCTCCTCGAAGCAGAATGTCGTGCGGGTGAACACGGTGGTGCCGGGCGCCAAGCGGGCGCCGGGCGAAAACCCCAGCGCCTTCGGCATCGAAAGCGCCATTGACGAGCTCGCCTACGAGGTCGGCATCGATCCGCTGGAGATCCGGCTCAGGAACTATGCCGAACAGGATCCGGAGGCGAAGAAAGCCTGGTCGACCCGCCAGTTGCGCGAGGCTTTTGCAGCCGGCGCCGAGCGCTTCGGCTGGGCCAGGCGCACCCCCAAACCGCGCTCGATGCGCGACGGCAACCAGCTGATCGGCTGGGGCGTCGCCGCCGGCACCTATCCGGTGCGGCGCGCCTATGGCGAGGCTGTTGTGCGCATCCTCGCCGACGGTTCCGTCGAGGTCGAAAGCTCCTCGATCGACATGGGTCAGGGCACCTATACGATCCTGGCGCAGACCGCTGCCGAGACGCTCGGCGTGCCGGCCGAGCATGTCGTCGTCAAGCTTGGTGACTCGCGCTTTGCCCGCGCGGGCGTCGCCGGCGGTTCACGGCTCGCCGGCGTCATGACAGGTGCGGTCTACAAGGCGGCGGGCGCGGCGCTCGACGAATTGGTCGGGCTCGCGATCTCCGATCCGCGCTCGCCCTTCCATGCGCTGCAGGCCAACACTTTGGTCGTCGCCAATGGCCGCATCACCGCGCCGCGCGGCGATGGTCCCGATGTCTCGATTGCGGAACTGCTGGCGAGCGTTGGCCGCGACCACATCGAAGCCACCGGCGACACCATGCCGGCGAATTCGACCGCCGAGGATCGCTACAAGAACTACACCACCATCGCCACGTCGGTGCCGCACACCGAGGGCGACTATTCGCGCCACTCCTGGTGCGCGCATTTCATCGAGGTGCGGGTCGACGAGGATTTCGGCACGGTGCGCGTGTCGCGCGTGGTGTCGGCGCTGGACTCAGGCCGGCTCTACAACCCGAAACTCGCCGAAAGCCAGTGGAAGGGCGGCATCATCATGGGCATCGGCCAGGCGCTGCTCGAAGAAGGCATCGTCGACCGCCGCCATGGCCGCATCGTCAACAACAATTTCGGCGACTATCTGGTGCCGACCAATGCCGACATCCCCGACATAGACGTCATCTCGGTCGGCATTCCCGACCTGCATTCCTCGGTGCTCGGCGGCAAGGGCGTGGGCGAACTCGCAATCGTCGGCGTCGCGCCGGCGATCGCCAATGCGGTGTTCCATGCTACTGGCAAGCGGATCAGGGACCTGCCGATCACGCTGGAGAAATTGATTTAGCGACGAAGCTGCCGATCTCCCCCCTCGAGGGGGAGATGTCGCCGAAGGCGACAGAGGGGGTCGCTACGCGTGAAGCGCCAACCTCCATCTGCCGCGGTAGATCGAGCCCCGCCATACCGACCCCCTCTGGCCTGCCGGCCGTCCGTGCCTGCGCGCGCCCAGAGCCGGCAGATCAGAACTTGTAGCTAAGGCCGGCGCGGACATCGTGCGTCTGGAGATCGACGCTCGTCGCCGAGGGAAGACCGGCTGCGATCGAGAGAGCCTTGCTGCCGAAGTCGGAGTAGCGATATTCGACCCGCGCGATCCACCTGTCGGTGAAGGCGTGCTCGACGCCGGCTCCAACCGTCCAGCCGATATGGGTCTCATCGTGGAATGGTATTTCAATGGCGCCGCCGCCGCCGCCGACGCCGATCGCAGTCACTTCATACTTTGCCGCGGCCACGCCGGCAGCGATGTAGGGCAAAGTCCGATCGAAAGCGTAGCCCGCTCGCAGCCGCGCCGCACCCGACCACTTGAGTTCGCTCTTAAGCAATGTACTGAAACCACCGCCGCCAGCATCGAGGGGTATAACTCCATCTGTATTATTATACGTGAGGTCAGCCTCGGCGCCGATGACGAAGCGGTTCGCCATTTCGTAGTTAGCGCCGATATGAATACCGCCAATAAAACCGTCTGGATCGAGGGGAAGGTTGAGGTCGGTGGCACCGCCGATGCCGCCGCCTGCGATGAAGAAATCGGATCTTCCGGCCGCGTAACCGAAGTGAACGCCCGCATAGAGGCCGGACCAGTCGTAGGCGGCGACAGGCGAACCCTCATTGATGTCGGCCGCGGATGCAACGCCGGCAGGCGCGAGAATGATAGCTGTCGCGAGAAGAATTGTTTTCATTGTCAATTTGCTGCCCCAGAAATGTTGCGTCCCCCGCCGCGGAAATGCTTCGCGGAGATCCAGCCGTTGTCGACGCCCCGGTGTTGCATTGTCCGTCGGCCGCGTCTTGGGCTGAGCCGCACCCGAATTGTCGTGGAGCGCGCCGCAGCACTTTCTCGGCCGGTGTGGCCATTCAGCCGCAGTCGGTCGGCACGCCATGCGTTTGCCGGGATTCGTGGCCGGTGAGACTACCTGGCGGCGCTCGGCGTCGAGCCGAAGCGGCGGCGGAAGCAGCGATTGAAATAGGAGACATCGGAGAAGCCGCTGAGCAATGCGATCTCGCTGATCCGCATCTGGTCGTTGCGCCTGTCGGAGAGCATTCTATGGGCTCTCTGCAAGCGCGATTCGAGAATGCGCTCGGCAAAACTCATCCCGGTTTCCTGCAGGAGATCATGGACATAGCGCACGGAGAGCCGCAGTTGCTGGGCAACGCTCTGGGCCGAAATGGCGGGATCGGCGAAATTGTCCCGCATTTTTTGCAGGATGGCCTGGAGCCTTGCAGCGCGTAGGCCGCGCAACCCTGCAACCTCGGCGCTTTCGCCTTTCGCGCCGGTCGCAAGGCCGACCAGATCGACGACCGTTTCGGTGGCATGGGTGACAAGATCGGGCGAGACCAAGGCGGGGCCTGCTTCCAGAAAGCGGCAATAGCGCTTGAGCATATCGAGCGCCTCATTGTCGGCTCCGATGGTCAACGCCAGCCGGTCGTCGACATGGGCGAAGGCTTTCTCCAGTACGTCGCGGGGGACCACCACATTCGCCCAGATGTTCTTATCGCCGCCGGTCATTTGCAGCGCTTCCGAAGCCGAGACCAGCGCTGCTTCGCCCTTGCCGACATGATAGTCGCGACCGACCTGGGTGCCACTCAGTATCGTATCGCCATTGTTGACCAGCAGCAGATAGCCGTCACGGCCGTCGGCGGCGATGTTGCTCGCCCTGCGGCTGGCATGCTTGATCGTCCCGGCCATCTGGCCGAGCACCAGCGGCCCGACGGGCGTGGCTTCGATTGCCGCTTCGAACGGCACGTTGCCGGAAATGGCATATTCCACCGACCATATCTCCGCGACATGGATGTCCTGCCAGAGCGCGAACCGTGCCTGGTGGCCGAGCTGCGGCGGCAGGTCGGCCGATGAGAAGACGTTCTTTTTCAAGGGCAAAGGGGCCTTTTCTGCGCGCGCGTCTTCACTTGGAAGTTCTATGTATTGGACCAATTCACCCCTTGTCCAGAGCGAGCAATATTTATGCCGCGTGCGGCAATTTCACTGCTGTTCTAGACAATAATTCGCCCGAACTTTATCGGTATGCCCAGCAGAATTTCCGAAATACTCGAAAATACCGGTGGGAATCAGCGCGGTGGACCGCGCCTGGGATGGGTAGGACTGCCAATTTCCCTCACAAAAACGCCACCCCTCGGCTCCTCCTTGGCGCGCCGCGGCCGCTCCGCCTCGGCCTGCTGGCAGGGGGCGGCCAGGCGCAAACCTCACCCTTCCCTCACCACTCCAAGCCAAACACCAGCTTGCCGAAGTGCAGGCCGCCGGCGGCCATGTGGGTGTAGGCTTCGGACGCTTCGTGCTGTGAAAACACCTTGTCGACGACCGGTTCGATCCCGGCGGCGCCGATGGCGCGGGTGGCGTCCTTGAGGTCCGACACCGATCCGGTGTTGTTGCCGATCACCTTCAGCGCCTTGATGATGATCGGCAGCAGGTTGACGGTCGCCTCGGCGCCGGTGACGAAGCCGATGGTGAACAGCGTGCCGCCAGGCGCCGTGGCGTTGACGGCGCGGGCGAAGGTGGCGGTGCCGCCGGTCTCGACGACGAGGTCGGCGCCGAGGCCGTCGGTCAGTTCCAGCACCTTGCCGTCCCAATCCGGGGTCGCGCGGTAGTTGATCAGGTGATCGGCGCCGAGCGCCTTGGCGCGCTCCAGCTTCTCGTCCGACGAGGAGGTGATGATGACGGTGGCGCCGGCCGCCTTGGCAAGCTGCAGGGTGACGATCGAGACACCGCCGGTGCCGAGCAGCACGACCACCGAGCCCGGCCCGATATCGGCGGCGCGGATGGCGTTCCATGCGGTGGTGCCGGCGATCGGCAGCGTGGAGGCTGCCTCGAAGGAGAGATACGCCGGGATCGGCACGATCGAATTGGCCGGCAACGCGAAATATTCGGCGAGCGATCCGGGCAGCGAGACGCCGCGCATCTCTCTCATCTCGTAAGGACGCGGCCGGCCGCCGATCCAGCGCGGCTTGGCATGGGCGACGACGCGATCGCCGACGGCGTATTTGGTGACGCCCTCGCCGAGCGCGACGATCTCGCCGGCGCCGTCGGCGATGGGAATGAGCGGGAAGCTCGGGCCGGGATAATTGCCGCTCGCCACCGCGACATCGACGAAGTTCAGGCTCGCCGCGCGCTGGCGGATCAGCACCTCGCCGCGCTGCGGCTCGGGGGTGGCGACAGAGGCGGCGCAGAAGGCGTCCAGCCTGGGCTGGCTGAGTTCGATGGCTTTCATGGTTTCACTCCGGTGAGACGATTGATGGGTTGAGTGAAGCTAACTGCTGCGCTATTCCTCGATAATCCTTGGTTTTTACATTTGAGTATTGCGTATTATGCCGCAATCCTATGAGCCGGCCGCGCTTGCCGAAATGGCGGCCTTCGCGGCCATCGCCGAGGCGCGCTCCTTTACCAGGGCGGCGGCATGGGTTGGGCGCGACGCCACCATCCTGTCGCGCCGCCTGCAATCGCTGGAGGAGCGGCTCGGTGTCAGGCTGCTTCACCGCACGACGCGCAGCGTGTCGCTGACCGAGGCGGGCGCGGAGTTCCTGGTGCGCGTGCGCGCCATCCTCGCCTCGGTCGACGAGGCGGAGGCGGCCGCTTCCGCGCATGCCGGCGGCGGGCCGCGCGGCCTGCTCAGGCTGGCGCTGCCCGGTACGTTCGGGCGCATGTGGATCGGGCCGCTGTTGCCGCAATTCCTCGCCGAATTTCCCGATGTGCGCATCGAGGCCGAGTTCTCCAACCGCTTCGCCGATCTCGTCACCGAGAATCTCGACGTCGCCGTGCGGCTCGGCGCGCTGGAGGATTCGCGCCTGGTGGCGCGCAAGGTAGCGACGCGGCGCCGGCTGCTCTGCGCCGCGCCCGCCTATCTCGCCCGCCATGGCAGGCCGGAAACCCCCCAAGCATTGCTCGAACATTCCTGCCTGGGCTTCAGCGGGTTCCAGAGCTTTCCGGCCTGGGAGATGACTGACCGCGAGGGCCGCCGTGTGCGCGTCGAGGTGTCGGGGCCGCTCGTCACCGACAATGCCGAGGTGCTGGTCGAGGCCGCCGTGCAAGGCGTCGGCCTGATGATGAGCACCGACTGGCTGGTCGGGCGAGAGCTCGCCGACGGGCGGCTGGTGCCGATCCTTGAGGACTGGACGCTGGCCGACGAAGGCGCGGTGTATGTCGTCATGCCGTCAACCAAGGGCCAAGCCACCAAGACCCGCGCGTTCGCCGACTGGATCGGCAAGCGCTTTTCGCCGGAGCCGCCGTGGAGGGCGTGAAGTTGCCGCAACGCTCCCCCTTCTCCCCTACTTCCCCTGCCCCTTCATGAACTGGCTCAGCAGGTCCACCGGCAGCGGGAACACCACCGTGGACGAGCGCTCGCCGGCGATATCGTGCAGGGCCTCGAAATAGCGGAGTTGCATGGCCTGCGGCTCCGCCGCCAGCATCCGGCCCGCCTCGACCAGTTTCGCTGCCGCCTGTTGCTCGCCATCGGCGTTAATCACCTTCGCGCGCCGCAGCCGTTCGGCCTCGGCCTGCTTGGCGATGGCGCGGATCATGCTCTCGTTGAGATCGACATGCTTGATCTCGACATTGGAGACCTTGATGCCCCAGGCATCGGTCCGCTGATCGAGGATCTCCTGGATATCGCTGTTGAGCTTGTCACGTTCGGCCAGCATTTCATCAAGTTCGTGCTTGCCGAGTACCGAGCGCAGTGTGGTCTGCGCCAGCTGGTTGGTCGCGGCCATGAAGTCCTCGACCTGGATGATCGCCCGCTCGGCGTCGACGATGCGAAAATAGAGCACCGCGTTCACCTTGACCGAGACGTTGTCGCGCGAGATCACGTCCTGCGGCGGCACGTCCTGGACCACCACCCGTAGATCGACCTTCACCATCTGCTGCACGAAGGGGACCAGGATGATGAGGCCGGGCCCCTTGACCCCGGTGAAGCGGCCGAGCGTGAAGACCACGCCGCGCTGGTATTCCCTCAGGATGCGAATGGCCGCGGACAGGAACATGACCACGACAAGCGCCAGAACGAGATAGGCCACATAACCGATGCTCATTGCCTTGCTCCATCATCAGAGCATGTCGCCCCAAAATGCGCAGCGGTTTGGGACATGCTCAAAACAAAGACTCACCTCCGGCGCCGTACCGTCAGCACGAGGTCCTTGACCTCGGCCACCTCGACGCTGTCGCCCGGCGCAAGGGGTTCGTCGGCTTTCGCCCGCCAGCGCTCGCCCTGGGCCAGCACATGACCCTCGCCTTGCGACCAGTCGAGGATTTCGGCCGGCAGTCCGTGCATGGCCTGCGCGCCGACGCGCGGAAGGCTCCTGCGCGCCGCCCACAGATAGCTGCCGGTCAGCAGCGCCAGGCCAAGCGTCAAGGCAGCGGCGGCGCCGATGACGGCCCACGACATCGCGAAGCCGGGGCCCTCGACCTTGAGCAGCATGGCTGCCCCCAGCAGAAAGGCGCTCACGCCTCCCAGCCCGAGCACCACGGTGGGGTTGAAGGCCTCGACGATGAGGAAGGCGATGCCGAGCAGCATCAAGGCAAGGCCGGTATAGTTGATCGGCAACAGATTGAGGGCATAGAGCCCGAGCACGAGGCAGATCGTGCCGATCACGCCCGGCGCGACCGCGCCCGGGCTGGTGAACTCGAAGACGATGCCGTAGACGCCGACCAGCATCAGGATGACGGCGATGTTGGGATCGGTGATGACGGCGAGAAGCCGGATGAACCAGCCCGGATCGAGCGTCTCGACCGGCAGCCCTTTCGTCGCCAGTACCTGCTTCTTGCCCGACACCTCGACCGTCCGCCCGTCGGCCAGCTGCAGCAGTTCGGTCGTGTCGCGGGCGACGAAGTCGATGACATGTTCCTGCAGCGCCGCGTTGGCCGAGAGGCTCGCCGCCTCTCGCACAGCCTTTTCGCCCCAGTCGGCATTGCGTCCGCGCAGTTCGGCCAGCGAACGGATCAAGGCAACCGCGTCATTCGTCACCTTGGCCATCATCGCATCGCCAGCCGGTGGTGGTCCGGTGGCATTCTTCTGGTCCTTGTCTGTGCCCTTGTCGCCGCCGGGACCGGGAAGAGATGGCAGCGGCCCGCCAAGCTCGATTGGTGTTGCCGCGCCCAGGTTGGTGCCGGGCGCCATCGCCGCCACATGGGTCGCGTAAAGGATGTAGGTGCCGGCGCTGGCCGCATGGCCGCCGGCCGGCGCGACATAGCCGATGACGGGAACCGGCGAGGCGAGGATGTCGGCGATCATCTCGCGCATCGAGGTGACCAGCCCGCCGGGCGTATCTATCTGCAGGATGACGACCTCGGCGTTTCGCCCTGCGGCGACCGCCAGCGCTTCCTTGAGCTGCCTGGCACTCGCCGGACCAATGGCGCCGTCTATCTCGACGCTCAACGCAACCCTCTCCCGGCCGCTCGCCTCTCCGGTTGCGGTAGAGGGACAAACAACCACAGCGGCCACGAAAGCCGCGGCAAGAAGGGCTACATGCGCGCGTTTCACGCTCAAAGCTCCATGGATTCAATATGGGTTGTATTTTGGCGAAGTCCATGAGGAGGCATTGGCGAGACGGTTGAGCGCGTAATCTCCCCCTTGTGGGCAGGGCTATCGCATATGAGTAAAGAGCTCATAGAAGAAATCTTTGCTCCAGTTTGCCCGTCGCATTTTGCTGGCGATAGGTTTGTCGAGTGGATGAGCCGTCAAGATGTTTTGCGCGAGCCTGCGGATGACGGCCAGGTTTTGTGGCGCATTGTCCTTACGGGTACGG
>NZ_JBFUEY010000031.1:0-51676 GCF_056403715.1 Mesorhizobium sp. P2_F5
CAAGCTGGCAGGAGCACAAAGATCGATGACACCGGCCTGATCATTGTGACACAACCGCGGCTCGATCGGACGCACTCTGTCATCCACGCCAGAATCCCTGCCGACCCAGATCGCCTCGGCGGGTCCCATTACAGAGTCAGGCTCCTAGGCTTAGAAAAACTAGGTCTATCGATGCCTCGTTCGACCCGTCATCCCGATTTCGATCGGCTGCGGAGCGCCATCCTGCCCGGCGCGGTCGAGCCGCAGCGAAGTCCGCCTTGCCTCGTCCGGCCGCGTGATATGGGTCCATGAGTCGCCATAAGCGGGCCTGCGCCGTTCGATCCATGCGTCGAGCCCTTCGCGCAGGTCGGCGGTCGGAGCCATGCGCGCGAACTGCTCGGCCTCGACCAGCAAACCTTCGGCGATGGGCTGATTGAGGCCCCGCGCCACCGCGGTGAGGATCGAGGCAATTGCCGCCGGGGAGTGCGCGACGATGCGTCGGGCGAGATCGAGCGCGGCCGGCATCAGCTCCTCGTGCGACACGACCTGGTTGACGAGGCCGAGTTCGAGGGCGCGCGGCGGCGGGAACCAATCGCCGGTCAACAGCAACTCGAGCGCCCGCTTGCGCCCGGCCAGTCTCGGAAGCCGCTGCGTGCCGCCGAAGGTAGGCGGCATTGCGAGGTTGATCTCAGGCTTGGCGAACAAGGCGCGGTCGCTGGCGATAGCGAGCGGCACGGCTTCGGTGATCTCGCAGCCGCCGCCGAAAGCGATGCCGTTGACGGCGGCAATGACCGGCTTGCGAAACGCTTCCAGCCTCGCCGTCAGCCGCTGTCCGCGCATGACGAAGTCGCGCAGCGCGACATCGGCCCCCTCGGCGACGCTGCCCGAGAATTCATGGATGTCGCCGCCGGCGGAGAAGGCCCGCTCCCCTGCTCCGGTGAGGATGACGGCGCGGATGGCATCGTCTATCTCGATCGCATCAAGAAGCGCGAGCAGGCGATCGATCAGCGCATAGTTCAAGGCGTTGAGTTTTTCGGGGCGATTGAGCGTGAGGATGGCGATCCCGCTGCGGGCCTCGGTGAGCACGAGTTCGGTCATATCTCTTCCCTTTCCTGCGTTTACCAATGGAAAGGAACAGGCTTTCGATTGTATGTATATTCACTAGTCGGTATACTTGCTTGATGAGCGAAGCACCAAGCCCTACCCGTAAACGCATCGTCGATGCCGCAACGAAGCTGTTCTATGCTGAAGGGATCGGCCGCGTCAGCGTCGATGCGGTGGCCGAAAAAGCCGGGCTGACCAAGCGCACGCTCTACTATCACTTCAGGAGCAAGGACGATCTGATCGCCGCCTATCTCGACGGCCGCGACCAGCCGAACATCAGGCAGATGGCCGGCTGGTTCGAAGCGGCCGACGGCGATGTCGAGCGCAAGGTCGAGGCGATCTTTACCAATTTGGCGCGTGTGGCGCGGCATCCCAAATGGAAAGGCTGCGGCTTCCTGCGCACGGCAGCCGAACTCGCTTCGATGCCCGGACACCCGGCGGTCAAAGCTGGGTCACGGCACAAGAAGAATTTCGAGACATGGCTGGCCGGCGCGCTCTCAGATCATGGCGTCAACGAGCCGCGAATACTGGCGCGCGAAATCGTGCTTTTGATGGATGGCGCCTTCTCGATCATGCTGATCCACCGCAACCCCGATTATGTCGAGGCGGCGGGACATGCCGCTGCAACCCTGGTTCGGGCACGGTTGGGACGAAAAGCCCCCTCCTAAAAACCAGCCGCTAGCCAGGCCGTGCCGGCGGCAAGCGTCAGCAGCGTCAGCGGCAGGCCGACCTTGAAGAAGGCCGAGAAGGACAGCTGCGTGCCGGCCGCCCGCGCCTGTTCGGCGACGATCAAATTGGCGACCGAGCCGAGCAAGGTGAAGTTGCCGGCCAGTGTCGAACTCATCGCTACCACCAGCCAGGCGCGCTCGGGGCTTTCAAGACCGGGTATGAACGGCCTCAGCGCCAGCACCGCCGGAACATTGCTCATGATATTGGAAAGCACTGCGGTGAAGCCGGAGAGCCGCCAGACGTCGTCCAGGCCAAGGTTCTTGGCCGAGGCGATGATATCGGGCGTCAGCAGTGTTTTCTCGGCGCCGGCAACGACGATGAACAGGCCGGCGAACATGAACAGCAGCGGCCCGTCGATCTCGCGATAGATGCGCGCGGGCTTGATGGCGCGGGTGAGCAGCAGGATGGCGCCGCCGACGAGCGCTGCCTTGGCAACCGGAACGCCGGCGAAGAACGCGACCGCCAGGCCAATGCAGACAACCACTGCCTTCAGCACCTGCCCGGGCAGCATGCGGCCGCGATAGACTTCCGGGCTGAGCTCGGCACTGCGCGCGAATTCGGCCCGGTAGACGATGCGCACGATGACGATGACGGCGACGAGGCCGAACAGGGCAACCGGCGCAAGTGCTGCCGAAAAGGCCGGATAGGAAATTCCCGACAGCGCACCGATGACCATGTTCTGCGGGTTGCCGGTGATGGTAGCGACGCTGCCGCAATTGGACGCGGTGGCGGTGGCGATCAGATAGGGAATGGGATTGCGGTTGATGACACGGGTGACGTGGACGACGATCGGCGCCATGACCAGGCAGATGGCGTCGTTGACCAGAAACGCCGACAGGATGCCGGTCAGGAGCGTCACCATCACCAGAAGCATGAACGGCGCGTGCGCGTGCTCGATTGCGTAAGCGCCAAGCGCCCGGAAGGCGCCCGAGACCTTCAGATGCGCCACCACGATCATCATGCCGAGCAGCAGGGTGATGGTGTCGAAATTGATGGCGCGATAGGCGTCTTCCATGCTGAGCGCGCCGATGGCGATCATCGCCGCACCGCCGAGCAAGGCGATTCCTGCCCGGTCGAGACGCAGGCCCGGGATGCGGCCGATGGCGACGCCGGCATAGGTCAGGATGAGGATCAGCAACGCCGCCGCGCCCATCAATGTCATTGGCAGACCATCCCCGTTCAACCGAACCGACGCCGGAATCGATTGTTCCCGCTCAGGCATTTGCCGCGCAGCTTTAACGCCGCTCCAGCAAAGCGAAAGCGTCGATGACGATCCGGATGTGAAAATCGGTGGGCAAAATCACGAGCCGACCAACGCCGGGGAGCAGGCGGAACATTATCCTGACACGGTCGAGATTGTGAATGAGACAAGCGTGTGGCCTGCCGTGGCCTGACATTGCCATTCGCGAGACTTCGCTGTTGCCAAGGTCATGGTTTATATAATTAAATTCTAATTTAGGCTTTCCGGGTATGGATAGCTTAGCCGTATTTCGGCCTTGGGGTTTTCAGATGGTCCAGGTCCTTGAGAGGGAATGCCGCGTTTCGGAGAACGAGACCTTGCTGGCGCGCCCGATGGAATGTCCGCGTTGCCAAGGAGCCCGCAAGGTCTTTGTTTGCTCCCGGTGGATGAGTTCGAATGGCCATTGCTGCCCCGGAGGAACACACCGGCTTAGCTGCCCAGGCCACAGTGTCGCATGCCTGGAGTGCGGTGGAGGGGAATCTTGAGCGGATTTGAAACGATCACGACAAGATCGGTGTGAGACGTCCAGCATGTCCCGGTTCGACGTGCCGGTGCGCAAATCTCCCGGAAACGAAAAAAGCCCGCCCCGGCGAACCGGAGCGGGCTTGCAACCATAGCCATGCGCTACGGATATTCGGTTCAGCTGCGGGAGGATCTCAATTCAAGGGTCCTGGCGGCCATCCGCTCCCGCGGAATGGTCAATATCGCCGCGGTTGCCGAGGAAGTGCGATTGGCTAACCTGGATGAGAACATCGCCCTTGAAAACGTCGGGTGGCTTGTGGTGCAGACAGCCCACTCTACGGCGCGGTGATCGAATTGGATGGCCTGATCTCCGTTGAGGCAGGAAGATTGACTTCGCTTGCCGACAATCAGTACGAACTGCTCGGCATCGACAGTTTCGACACCATAGGCGGCCAAACCGCGCGCCCTCCCCTGCAGGGACAGTCCCTGGAGGACGCGACCCGCTTTACTCCCCTTCAATCGACCCGAAATCCGCGAAAGAGGCCTGGACGGAGCGCAGCGGCGCTTGGAGCGTCCAGACGACGCCTTGTTCCCCAAATTCCAGTTGTCCCGTGCCGCTAAGCGCTTGTGGCGCAACCCGCTTGAGCACGACGGAGCCAAAACCGCGGTGCATGGTCCCGCTCATGCCCGGCCCATCCAACTCCCGCCAGGTCAAGCGAAAGGCGTCGGTGCGGTCGGTTGCCGGGGCCGTATCCCATTCGATTTCGACTCGTCCGCCGTGGCGCGACAGCGCTCCATACTTTGCCGAATTGGTGGCCAGTTCGTGGAAGGCGATGCCGAGATATTGCACGGCATTCGGTTGAAGTGTGATCACCGGTCCGGCTACCGACAGACGGTCCTGCGCTGCAAAGGCTTTGAGTTGCGCCTTGATCAGGTCGCCAATGGTCGCACCGCGCCACTCGGCATCGACCAGGAGATCGTGGGATTGCGAAAGCGCCGAGATGCGCTCTCGCACCTGTTCGAGGAATATCGCTGGCGTGCCCGCCGACCTGCTGGTCTCGCGGATCATCGAGATGATGACCGAATATTGGTTCTTCACCCGATGGTTGACTTCTCGCATGAGCAGACGGATGCGTCGCTCGCTCTCCTTGTGGGAGCTGATGTCGCGCGCGATCTTGGAAGCGCCGACGATCCGCCCGATGCCATCGCGGATCGGCGAAACAGTCAGCGAGACCGGGACGAGGCTGCCGTCCTTGCGCAGGCGAATGGTTTCATATGACGGCACACGCTCGCCGGCACGTATTCGCGAGATGATCGAGGCCTCCTCGCCGATGCGCTCGGGTGGAATAAGCATCGTTACCGGCCTGCCCACCGCCTCGGCGGGCGTGTAGCCGAACAAATGTTCGGCCGCGTCGTTCCAACTGGTGATGATGCCGTTGATGTCTTTCGACACGATGGCGTCCATGGACGATTCGACAATTGCAGCCAGCCGCATTCGCGCCTCGTCGGCCTGCGTCTGTGTACGCAGGTCAAGCAGCGTGTTGATGGCGCCGACAATTTCACCCGATTCGTCGCGGAGCAAGCGTGGGTGGGCTCTGAACGGAATAAGTTCACCGTCCGGTCGCTCTGCTATTGCCTGATCCCATGGGATATCGCGTCCTTCCAACAAGGAGATTGCCATCGGGCATTCGCCATGCGCCATCGGCCGGCCGTCGAGATGGCGCAGCTTCCAGCAGCCGCACCAAAGGTCTCGGCCTATTACCGGACGGTGCCCCCACAGATCAGCCGCTGCCTCGTTGAAGAATGTGATGCGGCCCTGTTTGTCGATTGTGTAGACGGCAACGGGCAAGGCCTCCATCACATGGGCAGAGGAGATTCCTGGAATTCCAGGCTCCAGCTGTTGGACGACATCAGCATATTCCCCTGCCACGAATTCCCCTACCGCTCCATTTTTTGCAGCTTGCTGCGATAGCTGAAATGCATGCGCGAGGTTTCGGTTCCGTCGCACCCTTGGTGGGGCAGTTGTTCTCCTGCGAAAAGGCAATCCCCAACGCAGGCGGCACCGATCTCTGGGATTGCACAAATGCCGAAAAGACGAGGCGGAACCGTTGCGGTAAGTAAGCTGCGATCGCCAACAGCCAAAGGCAGCGGAACGCAGTTTCGCGGCCTTGCCCCTAACTGTCAGCTTCGCACTGACAGGAACCAATCAACGGCCAGAGCGTTTGCCGCTGCGTACTTTTTTCAGACCTAGCCAAACGGAGTGAGGGACATGGCTTCATCGGTACTTATCGGCATCCTGATCACCTTTCTGGTGATCATCCTGGTGCTCTATCTCGTCCAGCGCCTGCCTCTCGATGGCCGCACGAGACAGATCGCGCAGATTGTCGTCATCATCATCGGCATCATTTCGCTGCTGAAATATCTGGCGGTGTTCTAGTATAAGAACCGCTATGAGATTCCACAGGCTCGCATGGATCGTCGGAACAGCTTTGGTTGCCGTAACAACCACGGCCTACGCTCGTCCGGACACGCGCAGGATGACCTGCGAGGAGACACAGCGCCTGATCCAGAGCCATCGCTCGGCCGTGCTAACGACAGGCCGAAACACTTACGATCGCTACGTTCGTCAATTTGGCAACGACTGCGACTGGCCGGAGGTGCCGGTCGCCGCCACGGTTCCAACACATGATGGACAATGCCGCGTCTATTGGTGCCGGGAGCCGGTGTTCGACTTCCCGAACTGACAGAACCAACTGGGTGCTGACGGCGCCAGCAAATGCACTCCGCGCGGCGACGTGGAACCCTTGCGCTCCGCGTGAATTGATTCTGCGCATGGCGCTGCGAGGCTTAGCGGTGTGATGCCCAACAAGACGGAGGAGCGGTCATGGCCAATGATACAAGGCGAAGCGGCAGCTGCCTTTGCGGCGGCATCCAGTTTTCGGTGACGGGAGACCCCTTTCGGGTCGGTCTTTGCCATTGCAAGGACTGCCGCAAGGCGAGCGGGTCGACTTTTTCGGCGTTCGCGGTGTGGCCGCTTGAGGCGTTTGAAACGGCGGGTATAGTCAGCAGCTATGGCGACAGAAGCTTTTGTCCAACCTGTGGCGGCCGGGTCCCTTTGGTTCGTGAGAATGAGGTGGAGGTGACGATTGGCAGCCTCGATGAAGTCCCCACCGAAGGACTGGAGCCCAGCTATGAACTCTGGGTCAACCGCCGCGAACACTGGTTACAGCCTTTGCCCGGTGCCCGGCAGTTCGAGCGTGACCGTGTGGAAGACGAGGCGAAAAGCGATGACCTGACAGCCGATCTGATTTCTGACGGGGCCGAGACACTGTCAAGCAACTTGCCGCGACGCAAATCGGCATAGCGCACGCGATGCAGAGGGCCTTGGCCAGCCGACAGGCAGGAATTCGTTCTCGAACACCGCCCGATGCGACAAAACCGGGTTCGACAACATTTCACCATGCGGAAGCCAAACGCAAAAAGCCCGCCTTGGCGTTAAGCCGAAGGCGGGCGGATAAATCATCTGACTTGCGCTCCCCGGCTGCTGCGGAGCCATGGGTTTGGCCCCTGCTCGAACTCGGTGCCTTTTTGCAGTCGCCGATCGATTTACCATGGCTGCGGTCAGCGGAATTCGTCTTGCGGTTGCAGAGCGGTGCTGCGTTTTGTTTAAAAACGAGAGCTTAATATCCCTGATATGGCTACGTCAACTATGCTGTCCAAGTATGTTTTGGCGTGACATAAAGAAAACTTGCCACCTTGTACAAAAGGACAGCTTGTCTATTTCCTTTTTTGTTACATAGTGTAGCGAATCTTGAAGCCGAATGGGGCGGTTTTCATGCAGCTAGCGCTTAGGCAGGGTCGCGGTCCGCACGTGCAATATCCACCGATTGATGGGTTCTGGACCTGGGACATCAAGCGCAACCGTGTTTACGGCGATGCCAATCTTTCCGACTATTTCGGGCTGACGCTCGAAGAGTTTTCGCATGGCGTATCCATGGAAAGATGCATGCAGAGCATCGACGCCGAAGATCGGCTCCGGGTGCATACCGCGATCCGCAAGGCGGTGGAGCGGAGAGCGGGGTTCAGGGAAATCTATCACGTCCGCTCAGACAAGATGGGGATTCGCAGGATCCTGGCGGTTGGCCAATGCTGTGTAGACGGTCAGGGAGAAGCAGCCTTGTACCCCGGCTGGTTCATCGATTTGACCGGCAACGTCGATTCTGGCGAGACAGCACTTCGCGAGATCCACCGCCATATCGAACAGGCCAAGGAGATCTCACAATCGATGGGGCAGGACCTGCTGCTCTACCTTCTCGAAAATGCCCAGGAAGAGGCGCAGCAACGCCTTGACGGCGGGGCGATGAGGCGCAAATCGGCTTGGAGCAGATCTTGCTAGCTTTTGCGCGAAACCTTGCCGCGATCGTTGAGTTCAGCCGTCACCATGCGGGCAAAATGGCTTTGAGGCCATCGACGCTCCAGCAATTTGGCGCGCTCAAGAGCAGCGTCGCCGTAAAACTCGACCAACACCGTCGCGGCGCTGGCGGCGTCGACCCTGAGCCGGCCAAGATCGGCGTGTCCGGCCCGACCGGACGACACGCTGCCGGCAATGACATTCAGCATGGTCTGCAACTTGTCGGGGAAACTGCCCTCGTCTTCGTGCATCGTCGTGGTCCGATTGGCGGCGTAAAATATCGACATTTTCGCAAAAAGCGCAATAGGGTCGTTGATCGAGCGCTAATACAACCTGATACAGCTCTACCGTGAGCTTCATCGCAATCTTCATGCAAGCATAGTCAGCGCAAAGTTCGTGCGCAGACATTGGGGGCACCGATGGACCAGCCGAGCAAGATGGAGAACCTGCAGTTCGCGCAAGGGATACTGCGGGAACTTCGGCAGAAAGCCGAAGCCGACGGCGAGAAGCTTCTGACCTATCTCATCGACATGGCTTACCTTGAAGCCAGCGATCGCATCCGTGCGCATTGGGTCGGCAATCACGAGCCCGAAAGCCGCAGGGCCAAGGGGTAAAGCCGAA
Source organism: Mesorhizobium sp. P2_F5 (assembly GCF_056403715.1). Classification (NCBI taxonomy): domain Bacteria; kingdom Pseudomonadati; phylum Pseudomonadota; class Alphaproteobacteria; order Hyphomicrobiales; family Phyllobacteriaceae; genus Mesorhizobium; species Mesorhizobium sp. P2_F5. The sequence goes on from NZ_JBFUEY010000031.1 coordinate 8,547, forward strand.
ACGGGGCGGCGCCCTCACCGGCGCCTTTTGGATCAGGCGCCGGAGGCTGACCAGACCACCGTCAGTTGTGAATACCGGCTGAAAGGCCAGCCAGCACCTCCCTCACCCGGGTTTCGCTGATGCCGCACGTATCCTTGACCCAGCTGGGCGTCGAGAGCGGCGGCTCGATAAAGCGAACATGGCTGTTTACGGGACCGTGCACGTAGGGGCGATTCAGCCCGTAGATGAGCGCACATGGGACGTTCAGGGCAGCGGCGGCGTGGGAAATGCCGCCGTCAACCCCGAGGAACATGGTCGACGCAGCGATCTGGCACATCGCGTCAACAATCGACGGGGTCGAGGTAAAGTCGATTGCCTCAGGAATGGCGGCACGGATTTTTGCAGCGCCGGCGCGCTCGCGCGATCCGCCGACAATCCAGATTGCCCAGCCGCGATCATGATGGTCCCGGGCGACCGAAATGAAGCGCTCTATGGGCCACGAGCGAAAATTCTCGATGCCTGCCGTATAGAGCGCCAGCGCCGGCCGGCCGGCATCGATCTTCAGGCGCTGGCGCCACTCGTCCAGCTCTGCCGGATTGACCACAAGCCGGGGCGCCGGCCATTCTGTACCCGCAGCCGGCTTTTCGCCAAGAGAGGCAATCGAGCAGACCTCCTCGAAGAGCCGCGTCTTGCGCGGGCCGAAAGCCCATAGATGTGCCAGCCAGCCGGCGGGGAAGCGATTGAGGAGGCCGAATTGCAACTCCTGCGGATAACCGATGCGCTCTGCAATGCCGGTCATGAACACCGTCAGCGCCGCCTTGGTGCTGCTGGTCATCAGATAGGCCGTACGATAATTTTCCTTCCGCAGATCGCGGATGAGACGGCTTCGTTCGCCAAAACCGGGGCGCTGATGACGCTTGGCAAGCGCCCAGCCTTTCCGGACATGCGGCATCAGGCGCGCCAGCGGTGCTGCGACCGGCGAGGTGACGACATCGATGGGGCGACCGGGAAATCGCTCGGCAATGATCTGGATGGCGGAGTGGCAACGGACGAAGTCGCCGACTGCCGGAAAGCCGACGAAGAGGATTGGATCGGTGGTCGTCAAGGAAGCGCTTCGCCGTCAAGGATGCGGGCATAGAGATCCAGATAGCTACGCGCCGCTTTCTGGATCGGAAATCGCGTCGCGGCCGATTCGCGGCATTGCTGAGGCGTAAGGTCGGCGACGGCTTCGAACGCGGCCGCAAATTCTTCATCGGTCTCAAAGAAGCGTCCGCTATCGGCGTCGACGGTCTCGGGCAACGCGCCTCGCGGGGTCGTCAGCACGGGAGTGCCGCACAGCATGGCTTCGACCGGTGCGTTGCCGAACGGCTCCTCCCAGGCGATCGGGTTGAGGAAGGCTCGCGCTTCGCCGAGAAGGCGAAGCTTCGGCTCGCCGTCAACGATGCCGTGGAAACGGTATCGGCTGCCAAGGCTCTTGAAAAACAAACCTTCGCGGCGGGTCTGGCTTCGGCCCAGCAGCTTCCAACGCGAACCACCGGCGATATCGAGACCGAAGTCGAACTTTTTGGCGAGATCGACGGCGCGGTTGAGGCCTTTGCTCGATCGCGCAATGCCGGCGAGAAACAGCAGGCGGTCGCCCTTTGCGGCAGACAAACGATAGTCGTCTACAGGAAAACCATTGTAGACGAAGGTTTTGCGGCCATGCTGGCGGGCATGATTGGCGCTGATAAAGCTCCAGTTCGCAACCGGCATGGGCTGATCCGGCATAAAGCCGCGCTGCGTATTCAGCGTTGGAAATGGCACCTCGACGGGCCAGCTGTGTGTGTGGACGATTTGCGTGTCGCGCGGAATGGCCGCCCGGCATTCGGCATCGGTCGAAGCGTGCCGGACTTCGTAGAGCGGATGGCTGGAGCCAGGGCCAGCGACCACCACGACATGATGGCCGAGACGAACCAGCTCCGTTGCCAGCCATTCGACCTGACGCTGAATCCCGCCGTAACCCCGACAGGGGATTACGCCCTTCAAAACGAGCGTCACCCGCATTGACCTGCCTCACAAATCCTCTCAAAGACGGTTCAGTTGCGTCACGGGCTGGGCATTGTCAAGGTCGCGCCGGAATCGCGAAAAGCCGCGCCCGCTGTCAGCATTGCGCCCTTATCACCGGGTTACGGAATCGTTAATCAGCACTTGCTACTATGCCCAATGACCAAGAATCTCGGCAATGCATCCAGGAGCATCCCCAGGCAACAGCCTAAGAACTCCGCTCTTGGTCGGCTGGCGCCTGCCCTGTTTCCCCTCGTGGTCGTTGCGCTTGGATACATGATCGGCCGGCAATTCTTCGGCTTCTAGGCGAGCCTCTCCGGATGCGCTCGCGGTGGAAACGCCACGAACAAACGCGAAAAACGCCACACCCTTTCGGGTGCAGCGTTCTGAACCGATACCGGTATCGGCAGGTTATGACTGTGCTACGAAACGGCCTTTTCGCGGACCGGAAGCTTCCAGCCTGGCCTGACAAAGTGGCAGGTGTAGCCGTTGGGATATTTCTCGAGATAGTCCTGATGTTCGGGCTCCGCTTCCCAGAAATCACCAACCGGAGCCAGCTCGGTGACGACCTTGCCCGGCCATAGCCCGGAAGCATCGACATCGGCAATGGTGTCCTCGGCGACGCGCTTCTGCTCGTCGCTGGTATAGAAGATCGCCGAGCGGTAGCTCATTCCGACATCGTTGCCCTGGCGGTTCCTGATGGTCGGATCATGGATCTGGAAAAAGGATTCGAGCAGCGTGCGAAAGCTGATCCTGGCCGGATCGAAAATGATCTCGATGGCTTCGGCATGGGTGCCATGGTTGCGGTAGGTGGCGTTGGACACATCGCCGCCGCTGTAGCCGACGCGGGTCGAGATCACGCCGGGATAGTGCCGGATGAGATCCTGCATGCCCCAGAAACAGCCGCCGGCAAGGACTGCACGTTCGGTGGACATCGCCATATCATACCTCCTTTGGATTGCTCCTTAAGTAGGCATTGTCGCCGGCTTCTTCCAGCACCTCAAGTGCATCACTCGTTGCCGGCCGAGCCGAACCGCCGCACGATCACGTCGAAGACGATGTCGGAAATCCACATTGCCGAGACGCCGATCAGGAAGGCGGCGGCCAATGTCGTGGTGTCGTCGGCCGGATTTGGAATAGGCATGCCTGTCGCCTTGAACCAGGCGACGGCGGGTAGCGTCAGATAGGCCGCAGCGAGCGCGCCGCAGATCGGCGAAGCGATCATCTCGCGCAGCTTGTAGCGGTGGCGCGACAGCGCCCGCAGCACGCCGCCTGCTAGTCCGGCGGCGACGACGGGGCCCTTGATGCCAAGCATGTCGAAAAGGTCGTGCATCGGCTTAAGGTCTCCACCCGCAAAGCTTTTGTCCCTTGCGGTTGTACGCCAAAAGCGCCCGCGCCTCGGTGTCCGACAGCGCATCGACGGCTTTGGATGACAGGCGCAGCGGACTCGAGACCGTGCAGAATCCACCCGAAGCAGTCGTACAGCCGGCCAGCGCCACAAGCAGCGCAAGCATCAGTCCCTTGCCCATGATTTCAGCTCCTTTCGAACAGCGTCCGCCGGCAGTGCACCGATATCGTTCTGCACCTTGTCGGCGACCGCGCGCGCCGCGGCTTCAGCGGCCGCCTGTTTGGCGCGTTCGGCCCTGCCCCCGGCCAGGCGCTGGTGAAAGCCCCAGCAAAGGGCAGCGATGACGGATGCAAAGAAGCCCAGCAGCGCCTTGTTGCCGAGCAGGACGGCGAGCAGCGCGCTCACAGCAGCCACCCGGCGATGAGCCCGGCCGCAAAGCCGATGGCGTAGGGTCTGGCGGCTTCGAGATAGGCGATGAGCAGTTGTTGCAGCCCTTCCATGTCAGTGCTCCCAGTCGAATTTGCGGGAAAGCCAGTGCCAGGTCTCGGTGACCGAGGCGATGGCAAGACCGGCGGCGATCTCCAGACCGGCCTGGATATCGGGGTCGGAAGAAAATGCCGCCGCGTCGTCGGCGCCGAGCAAGCCACGCGCGACCAGAACGCCGGCGCCGTAACGCAGGCCGATGCGGATGAAGACGGCGATCATGTCGAACTCCTTGCGAACATGGATTTCAGGATCTGAAACAGCGTGTGCCAGAACGGCCGACGTTCGACGGGGGGCGCAATGGAAGCCCCGGCGGGCGCATGCGATGGCGTAGAGCCGGGTGCGGTGGATGGCCCGGGCGGATGTTGTGGACCCGATGGATCCGGCGAAGGTGCCGGAGCGGGCTGAGGGCCAGACATCAACAGCGCCTGGGAACGGACAGACCGGACGCGGTCGCTCCAGCCCTTGCCGAAAACCGGCCAGGTCGGCAGCCGCCGCAGGAATGCCAGGCGGGCGTCGCAGAGGTCGTCGATGACTGCGCCCGTCGGCCTGACGCCGACAGCCCTGAGCGTGGCCGGGCCGATCCTGCCGTCCTGCACCGCGCCCACCGCCACTTGCAGGCATTTCGCCGCCCTGCCCGGCCCGCTGTTCACGGCGAAGTCGAACACGGCGTAGTCAATGCCGTCGGGGAGTTCCGCGCCGGCAACGGCGTCCCAGTAGAAGCGGCGATAGACGGTCGCCACCTGCTCGCCGCTGATCTCTCGCAGATCGGCTTTGGTAGCGTCCGCCTTCACATAGCGGCGGAAGTTGGCCAGCGTCACGCCCTTCATGGTGGCGCCGCCCGGATCGACCGGATTGTCGGACCAGCCGCCTTCCGATTTGAGGACGAGCGCAAGCGCCCGCGCGAAATTGCGGTCCATTGGTAGCCTCTTTGGGTTGCGGGATTTTAGCTAGGAGATCTTAGCTGGTCACAAATCAAACAAACGAGACGACGTCCCGCTAACCCTAACTGTGCAGACCGGCATGTCGGTTCCCCACAATAACGCTTCGTCACAGGATAGGAATTTGGACGGAGCGGCTAAAGAGGGTTCACGGAAGCGCTTCGCCATCAAGGATGCGTTTATAGAGTTCCAAGTAGGCCTTTGCGGTCTTCTGGATCGGAAATCTTTCGGCAGCCGATTCACGGCATGTTAGCGCGGAAATGCTGTCGATCTCATTGAGAACGCGAGCAAACTCCTCATCGGTTTCAAAGAAACGCCCGCTGTCTGCATCGACTGTTTCTACAAGCGCCCCCCACCGTGTGGTCAGCACGGGGGTCCCGCACAGCATTGCTTCGACCGGGGCCATGCCGAACGGCTCTACCCAAGAGATCGGGTTAAGGAATGCGCGCGCCTCGCCGAGCAATCGCAGTTTCTCGTCGCCATCGACGGTGCCGTGGAAACGGTAGCGCCACGACAAGCTTTTGAAGAACAGACCGTCTTTCCGGGCCTGGCTGCGCCCCAGCAGCTTCCACCTCGATCCACCCGCAATATCGAGTTCGAAGTTGAATTTCTTCGCTAGACCAACGGCCCGGTTGAGGCCCTTCCCGGCCCTTGCGATGCCGCCCAAAAACAACAGCCGGTCAACCTTCCGATCTGCGAGCCGGTAGGCGTCCACCGGGAAACCGTTATAAACAACGTTTCTCGGTTATGCTGGTGCGCGTGACTGGCGCTGACAAAGCTGCAATTTAGCCCCTCCCTCGGCGTGTTCGGAACATAGCCGTGCAGGGTGTAAAGCGCACGATATGGGCTCTCTACATCATACCAGCCATGGAAATGCACGATGTCAGTATTGGCAGGGATCGCCGCCAGACATTCCGCTGCTGACGCTGCCTGCCGGACCTCGCAACGCGGATGGCTGGACCCCACTCCGGCAATCAGTGTGATTTGATGTCCGAGAGATACGAGTGAGCTGGCTAGCCAGTCGATTTGCCGCTGGGTGCCGCCGTAGCCTCTGGAGGGTATTTTGCCTTGCACCGCAATAGTAATATGCATTTCCAAGGTTTAGACCGTTGCTCATATTTGGCAAGCTAGGCCCACGCCCTCACAACGAGTTTCCAGCTAGCGTTCGTTATATCGTTAAAACCGGCTCCAGCCTTGTTGAGGATTTTGATTGAGCCAGCGGCGCTACCAACCCGTACATTCAAATTGGTCGCATCCGGCACAATGCTAATAGCTTGAACGGTCGCATCAGTTGTATTGAGAGCGGGGTTGATGGGTATCTCATCACCAACCGCGTACCCCGAATTGGCCGTAGTACATTGGATGAAGGCTGCGTAGAGCGGCGGCTTGACCCCAAGTCCATGGGCAAGGATGAGAGAGCCGCCGGCCGTCAGCGTTTGTGGGGCGCTTTCGAACGATTTGGTAAACGGTAACGTCCCCCACTGCGGGGCTGACCCGCCGCTGTTCATTAGAAGGGCCTGACTTGCCGTTCCCTTAGCGAGGCGCCCCCAGGTTCCCACACCTGTGCCGTAGATGAGGTCTCCGGCAACGGCCGTGCCGATGCCTGTCAAAGCGGTCAAAACCGCTGACGCAGCCTGATAGACTGAAGAAATACCAGCGATAGCCGCGGTGACAAACCCCGTCGTCGCAAGCTGCGTCGTGTTGGTTCCCGGTGCCGCCGTAGGTGCAGCCGGCGTTCCGGTGAACGTCGGGCTGGCCTTTGGCGCGAGGCTCGACACCGCTACCCCGCTGTCCTTGGCCAGCTTGCCTGTCGTGCCGTTGAAGGTCGCGATGTTGTCGGTGACGGCGGAGGCCGGGCCGGCGATCAGGTCGGTTACCTTGATGCCACTATCCTTCCCCACCTTGCCCGTCGTGCCGGCGAAAGTGACAATGTTGTCGATCACCGAAGACGCTGGGCCGGAGAAGTCGCCTGCCCCTGTCCCGTCGGCGCCCTTGTCGCCAGCGCGGTCGAACACCAGCCAGATGCCGTTGGCCGTCGTCGGCAAAGTGCCGGCGCCGCTGACATAGGCGAGCGTCAGCTTGCGGTACCGCGTCGCGGCCATCAGGTCGTCTCGCAGCTTTACAACCTGGCCGTCCTTGCGATGGTAAAGCCGGAACTCCTCGAACCAGGGTAGCAGCGTCGAAAACACCTTGAAGCGGCCGGATTGCATGCGGTCGAGCATCTCCATCAGCCCGGCCTCGACCGAGACCGAGCCGTCGGCGAAGCGGGCGTGGCCGGTGAGCATGTTCAGCCCGTGCGCGGCATATTGCTTGGCGAGCGCGGTGCCCGCCCCTTCCAGCGTCTCGCGGCGGCCGTCGCGCGGCCACGCCCAAGGCAGCCATTCGCCCCAGGGCTTCAGCGCCAGCACCTGCATGGCCGGGGTCTGCTGCGAAGCGCGACTGGCCTTGGTGACGTAGACGACATCGGCCTCGGTATCCCAGGCCAGCTCGACCGCGGCCGACGGATGGTCCCAGCCGAAATCGAGCGCGCCGAGGCGCGGCCAGTAGCGCGGCAGCCGGAACGGCTCGCAGGCGATCAGCTCTTCGGCGATCGGAAAAATGCGACCGGAGCCCAGCACCGGAATGCCCTTGGCCCTGGCTTCGCGCTCATGCTTGGGATAGGCGGCAATGATCGCGGCGCGCTCCTGTGGCGAATAATGCTCGGCATCGTCGATGGTCATGAAGGTGACGTGACGGGACATGCCTCACCTCGGTCATTGATGGCCAGGAAGGGTCAAACCAATCTTGCCGGAGCCGCGTCTGTCAGTCGGCGGCCAATGGTATTCTCGACGGGACGCTAATATACGTAGACGCTCCAACGAGCAGCGCCTGCCAGATGCTTGAGGAATGCCATGCGAAGATTGATCTTCACGGCGATGTGTATCGCCGCCGCGACGGCCGCTAGCGCCCACGATTGGTACGAAGACAGGATTGACCCACAGACGAAATTCAAGTGTTGCGGTGGTTCTGATTGCCGCGCCATACCTCGGTCTTCGGTGCGGTCCAGGATCGACGGTGGTTACATCTATTTGCCGCACAATTTCATCATTCCAGCGGACCGTGTGCAGGACTCCCCGGACGGCCAATTCCATATCTGCGAAAGTACCTACGTCATAACCAATCAGCTGTATTTGCGTTGCTTCTTTGCACCTCGTGTAAAGGTCTCTCTACTTCGTCCGCGTTGAGGCAGATACCGAGCGTCGCTGCGGCAGCACCGGCGCCCTCCCCTTGCGGGAGGCTCTACTTCAACCCCCTCACCTCCACCTCTTCCGCCGACAAAAACAACAGCACCACGTCGCTCATGCCGAGCAGCGGCGTGAACGTCACGATGGTGATGCCACCCGTGGCGTTGGTTCGCGTCAATCCTTCGGAATAGATGTCGAGCGGCGGCTCCTCGTCGAACCAGACGCCGTGCAGCGTTTCGCCCTGCCACTTTTCGCGGCCTTTCTCATAGCTCTTGAACGACAGCACGGATTCATCGGCCTGCACGTCGCCGCCGCCGCCCCAGCGCACCACGATGCTGTCGAGCGCGCCCGGCGCGCCGCGGCCCATGGTGGTCTGCAGGATGGCGTCGGCCGGGATCATGCCGGTGCCCCAGGCTGCCTGCTGTTGCGGCGGACCGACCAGCACGCGCTGCGGGTTGTCGCGCGTGCCCTCGCCGGTCACGCCGGCCGCCCATAGCCGCACGGCGCTGTCGAAGGTCTTGCCTTGCCACCACCAGGGATAGCGGCCGGTGAGGTGCATGGCCCATTCGGCGCCGCCGGCCCTTGTCTTGCCGAGCTGATTGCCGGCCATGAACAGCCGCTCGCGATTTCGCGCTCCCGCGGCGTGGAATTCAGCCTGGCGTTCATACGGCCTGTAAGACGCTAGCAGATTAGTCCTGCGCCTGCGGTCCAGCTCCTGCAGCAGCGCCAGATAGTGGCGGCGTGCCACCCGGCTGGTCGCGGAAGGACCCGAGGACGGCTTCGAGGCCACGGATGCGGCGGCGGATCTCGTCATCGCTCAGGGCTTCCAGATTGTCGATGGAGACATGTAAATCCTTCGCCAGATCCTTGGGCAGCACCGATTGCACGATCTTCAGATACTGATCGGGCTTGTCGGCCCGGACCGCGGCAATGACGCCGGCGCCATGGGCGCGGAAATCGGCGCGCACCGCGCCGAGAAAATCATCGCCAAGCGTCTTCTTCGTCCGTTTCGTTGTGGCAGCGCCGGCGGGCGCTTTGCGGCCAGGGCGCGCACGCGGCGCCGACCGGTCAGCCATGATCCGGGATCCCGGCGGGCTCTGCCGTGGGCTGCTTCACCGGCCTTGCCCGCTTGACCTTGCCGGCCTTGCGCCGGGCCGGTTTTGCCCTTGCCGGTTTTTGCGTGGCGTTGCGGGCAACGGCATCGGCTGGGGCGTTGCGCTTTTCGGCAGGCGCGGCTTTCAGGCTTGCCTTGGCAAGACCGATCGCCCGGCCGTCGACGCCTTGCGCACCGCGCGGAAAGCCGAAGCCGCCGATCGCATCGACGGGGCCGCCGCGAATCATGCCGATCAGGACGCCTGGCCGGACCTGTTCGATACGGCCGATACGCGCCTGCGGGGGAGCGCCTTCGAACACGCCAATGGCGCTGACGACCTCGCGGCCGTCATCGTCGGTGATGATGGTGGCATAGCGGTTGGACATGGGGTTCTCGCGGATACAGCAGAATGAACCGAAAATGGCGTTCCTTCGCGCCCCCCTCTGTCCTGCCGGACATCTCCCCCACTTGGGGGGAGATTGGCGGCATCACGGCCGCGCCCCGCCTTCCGGTGTTTGATGAWTGGCGAAAGCCRKCGTGACATCCGATCTCCCCCCKTGTGGGGGAGATGTCCGGCAGGACAGAGGGGGGCGCTGTCCCGCCAACATTCGATATCGGCACCTTGCGGGCAGTCAGAAACACAAAACCCGCCTCGGCGGCGGGTTGCTGGCGCAAATCAGCACGATGGAGAAATAATATGATAGTTGCCCTCATCCGTCAACAGGAAATAAGAAACAATTCCTACATCAGTCAGAGACTCAACGATGTTAGCGCTACCATACTCGGCGTCAAGTCATATGCATATGTTCTAAAGTGCCATGCCGCCGGCGGGTTTTGTCTGATAATTTGATCTTTGGCATCAAGGGGGGAACAGAAACCATGTCTGACGACAAAATCCGAAATATAAATTTGACCGCCGACATCGTCGCGGCATTCGTGCGCAACAATTCAGTGCCTCCTGAAAGTCTGCCGGCGTTGATCGAGAGCGTCAATTCCGCCCTGGCGGCCGTGGACAATCCGGTTGCTCCCCCGCAACCGGCACCCGAGCCCGCCGTCAGCCGCAAGCGCTCGGTGACGCCGAACTTCATCTTCTGCCTCGAGGATGGCAAAAAGTTCAGGTCGCTGCGGCGCCATCTCGGCTCCGCCCATGGCATGACGCCGGAGGCCTATCGCACCAAATGGGACCTGCCCGGCGACTATCCGATGACGGCGCCCAGCTACGCCGCCAAGCGATCCGAGCTGGCAAAGGAGTTCGGGCTCGGCATCAGAACAGAGGCGCCGGCCGCCAAAGCCGCGGCCAAGCGCAAGACCAAGGCGTAACGCGACGCCCCTCCGCGCCGTTCGCCTGCCGGAGCACGATCATGGTGGCCGGAGAGCCCGATGACGTTCGTGTCGAACGCGTTGGCCGCCGCCAATGGGCGGTGCTGGTCGCCGAGAATGGCACGGTGACCCAACAACTGTTCGAGGCCCAGGCAGCGGCCGAGGATTTTGCCGATGGCGAGCGGACAAGGCTCGGCCTGCCCGCCAAGCCGCCGGCGGCGGATCCGCTGGCCTGAACAGTCCTTCAGCTGGCCGCGGGACATTGCCGGAAACGAAAAACCCGCCTTGCGGCGGGTCGCTGGCGCAAATCAGCACCATGGGCAAATCATAGCATAACTGCCCCCACCCGGCAATCGCAGCGGATCGCAAGACGTAGCCTTCGACAGGGATCGACCGACTGGTCATTAGCTGGCTCTTATGGAATCATTCCGCTCCGACTCGGGGAGAATGCAACATGGACAAACCAGCCATGGCATCCGTGTTCAGGCTGCGGCATGCGCCAGCCACTGTTTCGGGCGTTCGCAGTGTCGGCCAGGGCCAGGCCGATCCCGTCATCACCAGAAGACCGCTCGGCGAGGCGATCCGCTTCGTCATCGACGCCCACCCCCACTACGACATCAGCGACGTTTCGATTGCGTATGGCGACGGCTCGGCCCTGGGCAGCAGGGAGGTCAAGGCCCTGTGGGCCGAATATGGCCGCCGGTGGATGGAGGAATAGGACGACACCCGGAACCTCGGCATTCGCCTCCCTGGATCGGAACGGAGGCTCGCGCGTTGAGCCTGAACCAATGGGAGCAACAGCCATGAACGTCGCCAATCTGCAACTCGAAGGCCTGCTGATGGCCGTCGCCTCGATCAACCAGGTGCTGGTGCGTAAGGCGGTGCTTACGGTCGAGGACATCGACATCGCGCTGCGCAAGGCCGAAGCCGGCGAAACCGGCGAGGAGCGGTCCAGCGGCATGTCGGAGTCGAGCCGCGATGCCGTCAACTTTCCGATCCGGCTCTTGGAACTGGCCAATCAGTGCCAGCCGGAGACGGACATGCCGTCCTTCTCGAAACTGGCCCGCATGGTCGGCCAGATGAAGGAACCCTACAACGACCAGATGTGAGCCATTCTGCCGACGCCGGGGCTCACGCCCTGCCGAGCTTCGAGGCCAGCACGCTGCCCGGGCCGTGCACGGCGGCAAACAGCAGGCCGGCGGCGAATGGGAAATGAGACATGAAGGCGCCGAACTCGGCCTGGTTGCCGGCCCAGTGCGACGGACCGTGGAAGGCAAAGCCGAGGAAGACCACGTAGACGGCGGCGACCAGGGCCGCAGGCGTGAAGAACGCGCCGGTCAGCAAGGCGATCACCAGCAGCGTTTCAAGGATCGCGGCGCACCAGGCCAGAAACAGCGGGAACGGGAAACCGGCGGCGGCGATGTAGCCGGCGGTCATGCCCATATCCATGAACTTGAAGGCCACCCCCAGCGCGAACATGGCGGCCAGGATCAGGCGGGCGATGAGAAGGGCGGCGGTCTGCCACGGCGTTTGAACGGTTTCCATAATGTCCTCCTGGGATTGCTGGGGGTTTCGCTCCAAGGACGGGCGACACGCCGCCGATCCGACATCGTCCCGCAAAAATCTTGGCTGGCAAAGTTGGACTGCTCCAGGTCCTGGCTTGCAATGCTCTTGGCGGTGTTGGGGGAATCGCGGCTCAGAGCTTCGCCATCAGCTCCCGTCCCAACCGCTTCGGCGGCTCTGCCCTTAACACCACATTCGTCGTCACCGCGCCGTAGCGGCCGATGGCATCGACGATGCTTTCGAGGTCGGGCGGCGACGGGACGACGACCTTGACCAGAAAACAATCCTCGCCGGTCACCCGCAGCACCCTCGACCACTTCCGGCATGGCAGCGAATTTCTTCAGGCAGGTCTGGATGTGCTCATGCGTGGTGCGCAGGCGGATCATGGCCATGGTGCCGAGACCAAGGGCGGCGGGATCGATCGCCGCGCGGTAGCCGGCGATGATGCCGCGCTCCTCCAGCCGCTTCACCCTTTCCGAGGTGGCGGGCTGGGACAGGCCAACGCGGCGGCCGAGTTCGGAAATGCCGATGCGGCCATCCTCCTGCATGATCTCGATGATCGCCATGTCGGTGGGATCGAGCCGCGGCCGATAATCGCCATTTGCCATAAGCACCTTCAATCCATCGGAATTCTTCGTCGCTTTCCGATGATCTCTCATTCCGTGGATGAGGAGAAGACCTAGAATTGGGGCACCATCTCTGGCGAAGAAACAGGATTTTCCATGACCGACTTCATCATTCTGCCGGGCAGCGGCGGATCGGGCGAGGCCCATTGGCAGACGCGCTGGCAGCGGGCCAATCCGGCGATGCGACGCTTCAGCCCGGCGAGCTGGGAACTGCCGGATTTCGACAACTGGGTGGCAGCGCTGGAAACCGCGGTGTCACAGGCGACAACGCCGCCGGTGCTTATCGCTCACAGCCTCAGCTGCCTGCTGGTGGCGCATTGGCAGACGATGTCGAGCCGCCAGATCGGCGGCGCGTTCCTGGTTGCGGTTCCCGATCCGGCATCGACGGTCTATCCCGCTTACGGGAAACCGTTCGCAGACACGCCGCGCGATCCGCTCCGCTTTCCTTCGCTGATCGTCGCCAGCACGAACGACCCCTATGACCCGCACGGCTACGCCAGGGCCAAGGCCGGGCAATGGGGCAGCGAGCTGCATATCGCCGGGCCGCTCGGCCATATCAACAGCGACAGCGGCCTCGGCGACTGGCCGGAAGGAATGGCGCTGCTTGTGGCTTTCGTCAGCAGCATCGAATTGAGGGGCGATTGTCGAGCATCGGTTGATGCCGGCGGCCGCTCGTCTTCACACAATGTCCTGAATTCAGGTGGCTAGAAGTCTCTCACGCGCAAGGCCCTGCCCCTGCTGCTCTTCCCGCCGCCGCTCGGCGTCGGCCTTGCGCTTCGGGCAATCCTCGTAGTCATGCTCGCGCGAACCGCAATAGGAGCAGCACTTTGCCGGCGTGTCGGAGTGGAGCATCGAGGCCATTCCCAAGAATGCACGAAAAGCTTTCCGGTTGCAGCAATTCGTGAAGCCGCTCCGGTCATAGCCCTGTGCCCCGATAGTCCAAGGAGCCCGCCGCTCCCGCGCCGGGCCCCCCGCTTACCCTGCCGTCACCGGTCACGCATGCGCGTGCGGGTGACGGAAGTCCCAGACCGCCCAGGCCGACGCGGCAACCACCAGCACGCCGAGGACGACATGCGTCGCCATCGCGTTGGTGCTGGCCATGAAGCCAAGCAGCCAGGGCGAAACGATCAGCCAAAGCCCGATGACGACGTTCACCCACTCTTCCCATTCGGCGAACACCGAAAGCGTCGCGAGAGCCAGGCCGCCGAGCACGAAGCCGGCAATCCAGGCGTTCCACGCAGGCGTGGTTTCAGCGGTAAAACCGATGATCCAGGGTGAGATGAACAGGCAGATCGCAAGGACCAGATTGATCCAATCCTGGCCCTTTCTTCCTTCCATCAGTTTCATTGCCATGACAACCTCCATGAATGAAGCTTGACAAAAGCACTGCGTTTCGCGTGCACCGCACGCTTAGTCATTGATATAATTACGCTTCAATGGACCTTCAAGGGCGCGGCCCCGGCGCCACTGTCCGGTGGAGTTGCAGCTGCGTCGGCGCCGCCGGGCGTCGGTCGCCGACGGGGCCCGTCGCATCGCCTTGCCTACCATCACGTGGCACAATATCGAATTTTTGCATTGGCAAACAAAGACACTATATTAGCTGACTATTGATTTAGCGCTTGCGAAGCCATGGCCAAGAAGAAATCCAGACCGGTATTGCCCGTGATGTCGGCGGTCTCCCAGGCGGAAGCCTATGAGGAGGCGAGCTATTTTGCGCGCAAATGCGGCCTGACCCGGGACGAAGCGCTGAGGATGATGCGCGAGGCGCAAGGCTCGCTGAGCGTGGCGAAGGCGTCCGCCGGCCGGCGGAACAAGTAGCCGAGCCCGCTCCCGCCTGCCCTCCTCCTCAAAAGCGGGGAGATTGCAGCTTCAGCGGCGTAGATCAGTCGTCGCCGCCGCTATCGCCGCCACCGTCACCGCCCCCATCGCCACCGCCGTCGCCACCGCCGCCACCGTCATGGCCATCGCCATCGTGATCGCCGCCCTGATGATCGCCATCTTCGTGATCGCCTTCATCGTCACCCTGGTCGCCCTGGTGCGAGCCGCTGTCGACGCCGTCGTCATCGTGATCGCCTTCGTCATTTTCAACGGCGGCGTGATCGCCCTCATGGCTGGCGGTGGCGCCCTGGTCGTCTTCGTCCGATACGGGCGCCGTCACTTGGTCGCCATGATCCGAGAACTCGCCTGCGAACGATTGCCCCGCTGCCAGAGCGCCAAGCAGGCTGACCGAAGCCACCGCTATCAGCAGAGGAAAAGCTTTCATCGTCGTCTCCCATCCGGCACGCCCGGCCGCCATTGTCGATGGTGGATCATTGCCCGGCCGGATTACGGCGCCCTTAAATGAGTGATTGCAATTTTAGCAGTTGCTTATTTTGTTCGGCGATGCCTCGACAGGCGTCGCCAGCCATCCGCGCCATGTGTCGGGCTACGAAGCGAAATTCCGAAGCGTTCGAGGGAACCAGCCAAAGTGGGTTACGCTCGCCGCCTCTTCGGCAGAACCACCTGAGCCGTCGCTCGCGAAACAATCGCCTCCAGTGGCTCCGGCCGGTGCAGCAAGAAACCCTGGCCGTAGGCGACGCCCATGCCTTCAAGGATTTCGAGCGCGGCTTGCTGCTCGATTTTCTCGGCCACCACGGAGCAGCCGAGGCTTCTGGCAATGCCTGATATCGCCGAGACGATCTCGCGGTCAAAACTGTTCTGGGCGATGTTTTCGATGAAGGAACCGTCGATCTTGATCTGATCGACGGGAAAGCGGCGCAGATATTCGAACGAGCTCATGCCGGCGCCGAAATCGTCGAGGCTGACGCGGCACTTCCGCTCGCGCGCCTTGCGCACGAACTGTTCGGCGGCATCGAAATTGGTGACAGCCGCCGTCTCCGTGATCTCGAAGCCAATGCCGGAATGCGGCGCCCCAGTCTCGGCGATGACGGTGTCGACGAAATCCCACAGAAGCGGGTCGCTCAGCGTCTGCGCCGACAGGTTGAAGCCGAGCGTGATGGCGCCCGATTTCATGGCCGGGCCGTGCCGCGACAGTGCGGTCTTGATGATCCAGCGGTCGAGTCGTGAGGCAATGCCGAAGCGCTCGGCGACCGGAATGAACTCGCCCGGCGGGATCAGCTTGCCATTGCGCCCGACAATCCGCGCCAGCACTTCGACATGACGGCTCTCCCGCCAGGGTTTCCCAAGCAGATGGATCTCCTGGCCGAACAGTTTCAGCCGTCCGTCATCCATCGCGTCAACCGTATCGGCGGCGACACGCGCCGCGTTGAGGCCGCCGGAACCCGACGCCGCGTCGGCCGAAAACACCGCGAAGCGGTTGCGCCCGGCCGCCTTGGCGGCGTAGCAGGCGTCGTCGGCGCAGGCCAGCGCATCGGCCACCGTCGTCGCGGTGTCGTCGACGAAGGCGATTCCGATGCTGGCCGCGAGTTTTCGCGAGGTCACCGGCAGGCCGAGGTCGGCATCGCGAACCGCCGCAAGGATCGCGCCGGCTAGCGCCTCGGCCTCGGCCGGCTGGCAGCTGGGAACCAGCAGCGCGAACTCGTCGCCGCCTAGGCGCGCGGCTCGGGCCGATGCCGGCAGGCAGCCCATTATGCCGGCGGCGACGCCCTTCAGCGCCAGGTCGCCGGCGGCGTGACCGGCAAAGTCGTTGAGCGCCTTGAAGTAGTCGAGATCGACATAGAACACCGCCAGCGGCAGAAGCCGCTCCGTGGTGATGTGTTCGGCCAGCAGCCGGTCGAAGGCGGCGCGATTGAACAGGCCGGTCAGCGCATCGTGGTGAGCGGCGTAGGCGAGTTCGCGTTCGCGCTTCTTGTCCTCGGTGATGTCGCGCACGGTGCCGAGAATCTGGCCCGCGGAGTCCGGGGCTGCAATGAAGCGCACCAGCGATTCGACATGGCGGATTTCGCCGTCTCTCCGGATGATGCGGTATTGCGAGGCAACGACGCCGTCTGACGCAAGCGGCGCCAGATGGGCGCGCTCGGTGGCGACCTTGTCGTCGGGGTGCAGATAGGAGTGCCAGAGGTCGGCCGCCACCTCGTCAGTGTCGGCGACGAGGCCGAAAATCTCCCTGGTGCGGGCGTCCCAATAGCTCTTCTTGGCGGCGATATCGTGATGCCAGATGCCGGTGCCGCTGGCCGCCAGCGCCAGGCGGAAGCGCACATTGACCCGCTCCAGTTCGGCCTCGGCCTCTTTCTGCCGGCTGATGTCGGTCTGAACGCCCATCAGCCTGACCGGCTTGCCTGTCTCGTCACGCTCGACAATGCCGCCGCGGTCCAGCACCCATACCCAGTGGCCGTCCTTGTGCTTTAGGCGCAGCTCGGTCTCGATCGATGCGGTCAGGCCGGCAATGTGGCGCTCGCCGCTGGCCAGCGCCCGCTCGCGGTCGTCGGGATGCGTCAGCTTCAGCCAGAGATCGGTGGTGTCGGCAAGCTCGCCATCCTCATAACCCAGCATGTGCGACCAGGTCGGCGAATAGAAGCAGTCGCCGCTCAAAATATCCCAGTCCCATACACCGAGATGAGCGCATTCGAGCGCCAGCGCCCAGAACTCGCCGTTGCGTATTTTCTCTTCAGCCATGTCCTGGTTTCGTCCACCCCATCTCCGCCATTGTGCACGAAAGCAGACAAGAAACCGTTACCGGACGCGTGCCCGTACCGTGCGCAAAGCCTGCAATCGGATCGCACCATGCCGTGTTGCGTCATTAAGCGATCGGGGTTCATCATGCCATGGGCGCCCTGACTGAAGTCGCCCGGCCCGGCCCGGGTTCGACGATCCTTATCGCGCGGCGGCGCGCATTGTCCTCGAGCAGGCCGCGCAGTTCGTCACGGCCGCGGGCGATGCGCGACATCAGCGTGCCGGCCGGCACGCCGAGCATTTCGGCGGCCTCGGCATAGGAAAAACCTTCGATGGCGACCATGGTCAGGGCGGCGCGCCGGTCAGGGCTGATCGCCTGCAGCGCGTCGATGATCTCGCGCGCGGCGACGTTCTCCAACTGATCGGCAGGGGCAGCCTGCACCTCGCCAGCTTCCAGCGGCAGCATCGAGGCTTCTCCGCGCCGGTTCACCTTGCGCATCTGGTCGATGAACAGATGATGCATGATGGTGAACAGCCATTTTCGCGGGCTCTCTCCCGTCTGCCAGTTGTCCAACCGCAGCAGCGCCCGTTCCAGGCAGTCCTGGACGAGATCGTCGGCGGAATCGCGGTCGCGCAGCAGCGAGCGCGCATAGCGCCGCAGACGCGGGATTTCGTCGAGGATGGCTCTCTGCTTTTCGTCCATGACGTTTTGTCTTCGTTTCGGCATGCCGTTGCCGCAAAACCGCTGCGCCCTCGGGTCGGGCCCGAGGGCGGGTTGGGCCGACACGAAATCCTTTTCGCATTCAGCCAGGCATGGCATCGATGATGACCTTGTCGGGGTAGAAGGCGCCGTGGTTGCGGATCGCCGCCATCTCCTCGAAGGGCTGCTCGTAGGCCCACATAGCGTGCCTGCCCGCCTTAGCCGCCGGCAGCACGTTCCAGTAGCTGGCGTCGCCCTTGTAGGGGCATTGCGTCGAAAACTCCGTCTTCTGCAGCTTGCGGAAGTCGATGTCCTCGAACGGTATGTAGAAGGAGAAGGGATGGGGCGGCTCGATCACCATTTTGGCTTTCGCCGAGGACGCGATGATGGTGCCGTTGGCAAACACGACGACGCGCCCCTTGAAGGGCTCGACGGTGATCACCTTGCCCGGATTGCGTCTGAAGCCGGGCGACGGGTTCGCGTGCTGATCCATGGCCATTCTCCTTATCCCGTTGGTTCGAAAATCTTGAAGGCAGGATTTCAGCTCAGAGTTCGCCAGCCGACGGCGCGGCCACTGCCGTCACGCAGGACAGTTTCTGGCGCTTTTCGAGACTTGGCTTTTCATAGGTCTTCTTCATCGCTCTTCCCTTTCTTGACGTCTGGCAGGCGGTCCGTGCTGCTGCCGGTGTGCGATCATGGCTCCAAGGGACAATAGGCGCATCTCCCGCCCGGCCGATGCGCTGCCCAAGGAAATCGGGGCGAGCGTGGCAACAATGATTCGCATGTGTTCCCCGCGATCCGACGGCGGTGGATTTATCTCAGCCGAGACCGCCATGCTTGGGCTGGGCGGAACACGGTTTTGGGGAATGCGGCCCTCGCATCACAGGCTTGGGCAGGCCGGAACAGCGTTTTGGGCTATGCGGACCAGCGGCGCGGCGACTGCGACGGCCGCTTGGCGTCGGCATACGCCGCGAAATAATCGATAATAAGAGTCGACAGATAAAATTCTATCAAATTAAGATGACCTAGCTTGGATCTTCGCCTTTTCAGCCAAGCAACTAGAATAAATTATCGATGGATGAACTTTCACTTTCGGCAAATGTCGATTTTACACCTATTAACCAAATCTTAACCAAAATCACCTGATGTACCTTGAAGTTATTCATCTATGGGAATCCGAATCTAAGTTGGAATAATCATTGCGCAGCTCGCTTTTGGCATTGCCGATATCGTTGATGTCACTGCGCAGCATGCACCGGGAGGAGCTGCAGGGGTGAAGTCCGGGTCAGGACCGTTTGCGAGGAACAGTCTGCCCGACGGAGGGACATTCGCATGAGATTGCTGAAATACGCGTTGCTGGCGGGAGCGTCGCTGCTTCCAACCCTTCCCGCGATCGCCGCCACCGCGTCCGGCAACATAACGGTGCGCATCACCATTATCGACGAATGCAAGGTCCAGACGGCAAGCGATCTTGATTTCGGCACGCACGGTGTCATCGATGCGAATGTCGACCAGACAAGCACCATTGGCGTGCAATGCACGACCGGCAAGACGTACGATGTGGGCCTGGGTGTCGGGCTTGGCGCGGGCGCGACCACCGCGGTCCGCAAGATGACCGGACCGGCGTCGGCGACAATCAACTACACGATCTACAGGGAAAGCACCCGCACGCAGCTCTGGGGGACAACGATTCCCACCGAAACGGTTTCGGGAACCGGCAATGGCAGCGTGCAGAACATCACGGTCTATGGCCGTGTTCCAACGCAAACGACGCCGGCGGCAGGCGTCTACACCGACACCGTTGCGATCACCGTAACCTACTGACCAACGACGCCAATACGAGGACGACATGCGATCCATGCTTTCATGCATTGGCGCCACGGCGGCTGTTCTGTTGCTGTGCGCCGGTCTCTCACACGCCGCTTCGCTCAGAGTGGCGCCGACAGGTCTCGAGCTGATCGCGCCCGACGCCTCGGCGGTTCTTAACCTCAGCAACGATGACACCAAGCGGCCGATCAATGTGCAGATCAGGGTCTTCGCATGGAGCCAGTCCGGCGGCATCGAGACGCTGACGCCAACCACGGACGTGGTCGCCAGCCCGCCATCGACCAAGCTCGGACCCAACGCCCAATACGTGGTTCGCGTCGTGCGGGTCAGCAAGGCGCCGGTGCGGGCCGAAGAGAGCTACCGCGTCATCATCGACGAACTGCCGGACCCCTCGCGCAAGAGGGCCGGCACGGTTGCGCTGGCGCTGCGCTATTCGGTGCCGGTGTTTTTCCGAAACGCCGACGCAGCCGCGCCGGCGATCGCGTGGAGCCTTTCGCGCAATGGCGGAAGCCTGATGCTCACCGCCAGCAACAGCGGCGAGAGCCGCTTTCGCCTGTCCAACCTGATGCTGACCCAGGGCGGCAAGAAGCTCGGCAACCGAAACGGGTTGGTCGGATATGTGCTGGGCGGCGCGACCATGCAGTGGCCGATCGGCAGCAGCAAATCACTGTCCGCGGGCTCCGTGCTTTTGAAGGCACAGAGCGATCTTGGACCCTTCGATGCCAAAGTTGCCGTCAAGGGCCGCTAGCACCGCGATTATCGTCGCGCTCGCGACTTTCACACCTTGCCCGGCGGTGAATTCGCAAGAGCTGCCGGCCGTGACGAACCCCGAAAAGCCTGATCCCGTTCTGCCTGCCGGCCGCAGCCTCTATCTGGAGGTTTTCATCAACGACGTTTCGACCAAACTGATCGGCAATTTCACCGAAATGCCGGATGGCGGCCTGGCGGCGACGCCGCAAGAGCTGAAGGAAGTCGGGCTGAAGCCGCCGGAGGGTGCTGCCGACGCTGGCGGCCCGGTCAGGCTCGACCAGCTGGCGGACGTGTCGTTCCAGATCGACGAGGCGGCGCAGCGCCTCTACGTCACCGCCGCCAATGACAGCCGCGAGGCGCGCATCGTCGATCTCGGCTTGCGCCTGCAGGACCGGCCGGCGCCGCAATCGGGCTACGGCGCGGTGCTCAACTATTCGCTGTTTGCCAGCTCCAACACCTTGTTCGACGGCGACAACGAGCTGTTCCAGGGCATTTCGGGCGGCTTCGACACGCGTGTGTTCAGTCCCTACGGAACGCTCAGCCAGTCGTTCATCGCCGGCTATTCCGACGGCAGGCTCGGCGGCTTCACGCGGCTCAACACGACGTGGAGCTATTCCGACCCCGACCGGCTGATGACCTACCGGGCCGGCGACTTCGTCTCCGGCGGATTGTCGTGGACGCGGCCCGTCTATCTCGGCGGCATCCAGGCGCAGCGAAACTTCAGCCTGCGCTCGGACCTCGTGACGTTGCCGTTGCCCTCCTTCGGTGGCACGGCGGCGGTGCCGTCGACACTCGAAGTCTATACGCAAAACGTGCGCACCTATTCCGGCGACATCCAGCCCGGGCCGTTCCAGGTCACCAATCTGCCGGTGTTCACCGGCGCCGGACAGGCGCAGGTGGTGCTGCGCGACAGCCTCGGGCGCGAGACCACCGCCACCTTGCCGTTCTATGCATCCAAGATGCTGCTGCGCCAGGGACTGCTCGATTTTTCCGCCGAGGCGGGCATGGCGCGGCGCAATTTCGGCATCTCATCAGACGACTATGACGGCCGCGTCATGGGTGTCGCCACGGCGCGCTATGGCCTGACCGACCGGCTGACGCTGGAAGCCCATGCCGAGGGCGGCGCGGACCTGATCAACGGCGGCATAGGTGCAGCCTTCCCGCTCGGGCCTTACGGTGCGGCTTCAGTGGCGGTGGCGGGAAGCCATCATGACGGGCGCACCGGCTCGCTGGTCGATGCCAGCGTCGAATTCGGCTATGACGGCTGGGCGGTCAACGCGCACATGCAGGGGGCTTTCGGCGGCTATGAAGACATCGCCTCGGTGACGGCGCAGCCGGTTCTCGACCCCGACGACTTCGCCCATTTCAGCGCCGGCGTGCCGCGCGCGGTCGACCAGGTGACGCTCAGCGTGCCGATGCCGATCGATTTCTCCAGCCTCAACCTCTCCTATACCCATTTGAAGAGCGCCGAGGGCGAAACCAGCCAGATCGTCGGCCTCTCCTACAGCCAGGCGATCTTCAGGCGCGGCACGTTCTATGCCACGGCCTTTGCCGATCTCGACGACGACAGCAGCTATGGCATGTTCGCCGGGATTTCGATCCCGTTCAACGACGACGTCATGGCGTCGACGGGTGTCGAACATGGCCCTGACGGCCTCAATGTCGTGGCCGACATCGCCAAATCGGAGCGAGCCGAGGACGGCAGCATCGGCTGGCGGCTGCGCACGTCGGAAGGTGAGACCCCCAACCGCTCGGCAGCGGTCAGCTACCGGGCGCCGTTTGCGCGTTTCGCGACCGGCGCCCAGCAGTTCGACAAGGATTTTCGCGTGACCGGGCAGATGGACGGAGCCATTGCGGTGGCGGGCGGCGGTGTGTTCGCCACCAACCGCATCGACGATGCCTTTGCGGTCGTCGATGTCGGCACCCCTGACGTCGAGGTGCTGCATCAGAACAGGCCGGTCGGAAAGACCGACAGCAAAGGCCGCATCCTGGTCACCGGGCTCAATTCCTATGAGCTGAACACGGTCTCCATCGATCCTGAGAATCTGCCCGTCGATGCGGATGTTCCGACCACCAAGGAGACCGTCGTCCCGGCCGACCGCAATGGCGTGGTGCTGAAGTTCGGCGTGTCGGAGGTGGCGCAGGCCGCACTGGTAACGCTGGTCGATGCGAGCGGAACACCGCTCGAAGCCGGACTGTCGGGGCGCGTCGACGGCGGCACGGAGGACTTCGCCGTCGGTTATGACGGGCAGGCCTACATCAAGGGTCTCTCCCGGCAGAATGCGGTGATGGTCGGTCTGGCGGACGGCAGCTCGTGCCGGGCCACGTTCCCGTTCGAGCCGGTGCGCGGCCGGCAGGTGACGATCAAGGATGTGGTGTGCCAATGAAAACGGGAGGGGAAATGCTGCGCGCCGCAATCGTAGCAACGTTCGTGCTGCTGCCGTCCCTGGCCCGGGCGCAGAGCTGCAGCTTCAGCGTCACCGACATGAATTTCGGCCTCATCGACACGCTGTCGGGCACCGCGGCAACATCGACAGCCACCCTCAGCATGACTTGCAGCGGCAGTTTGCCGTTGCTGCTTCCCGTCCTGATCTGTCCGCACTTCGCCTCCGGCACCGGCGGCGCTTCCTCGGCGGCGGCCAGGCAGATGGCGAGCGGCGCCAACAGCCTCAACTACCAGCTCTATTCGGATCCCGGAATGAGCGTCGTCTGGGGCTCCTACAACTGGCCCTATGCCTCGCGCCCGCCACCGCAGACGCTGAGCCCCAATCTCTTCGGCAGCTCATCCGACACCGCGACCATCTATGGGCGGGTTCCCGGCGGCCAGTCGACCGTTCCGCCCGGCGCCTATCTGTCGACGTTTTCGAGTGGGCATGTCGAGATCCGCTACCGGACAAACCTGTTGGGCACCAGCTGCAACGGCGGCTTGGGCACCCTGGGCACCACTCCGACTTTCACCATCAATGCCACGGTGCCGGCCAATTGCCTGGTCGCCACCCAGAACATCGACTTCGGCCCCAAGGGCGTGCTCGACGCCAATGTCGACGCCACCGGCCAGGTCACGGTCACCTGCACCCCGTCGACCGCCTATACGGTCTCGCTGAATGGCGGCACGACAGGCGGCACGCCGACCAACCGCAAGATGTCGAAGGGCGCCGAGCGGGTCACCTACGGCCTCTACAAGGACCTGGCGCGGACGCAGCCCTGGGGCGATGCGGGAACGCCCGGGAGCACGGTGGCCGGCACAGGGACTGGCGCGGCGCAGCCGCTCACCGTCTACGGCCGCGTGCCGCCGCAGACCACGCCCTCGGCCGGCGTCTATACCGACACGGTGGTGGTGACCATCACCTATTGATCGCGGCCGCCTTCAGCGGGCGCCAGCCACCTTGCGTAAATCTCGCCGACGATGCCGCGGCGAAAGACCAGCACGCAGATCATGAAGATCAGGCCGGTGGCGATGGTCACCGGGAAGCCCGAGGTGGCGAGGGTGTTTTCCAGGCCGACGACGAGGCCGGCGCCGAAGACCGGGCCGACCATGGTGCCGATGCCGCCGAGCAGCGTCATCAGGATCACCTCGCCCGACATCTGCCAGGTGACGTCGGTGAGCGTGGCGAACTGGAAGACGATCGCCTTGGTGGCGCCGGCAAGCCCGGCGAGCGCCGCCGACATGACGAAGGCGGCGAGCTTGTAGCGGCCGACCGAATAGCCGAGCGAAATGGCGCGGTTTTCGTTCTCGCGGATCGAGCGCAGGATCATGCCGAAGGGCGAGTTGACGATGCGCCAGACGGCGAAGACGCCGAGGAGGAAGACGGCCAGAACGAAGAAATACATGTTGAGCGTGACGTTGAGATCGACGATGCCGAACAGATGCCCGCGCGGCACGCCCTGGATGCCGTCCTCGCCTTCGGTGAACGGCGCCTGGACGCAGAAGAAATAAAACATCTGCGCCAGCGCCAGCGTGATCATCGAGAAATAGATGCCTTGCCGCCGGATGGCGAGGAAGCCCATGACCAGTCCGAGCACAGCCGCTCCAGCGGTGCCGAGTAGGATGCCGGCTTCCGGCGGCCAGCCCCATGCCTTGACGGCGTAAGCGCAGAAATAGGCTGCGGCGCCGTAGAAGGTGGCATGGCCGAAGGACAACAGCCCGGTGTAGCCGAGCAGCAGGTTGAAGGCGCAGGCAAACAGCGCGAAGCACAGCATCTTCATCAGGAAGATCGGATAGACGAAGAAGGGCGCTGCGATGAGCGCCAGTATGGCCAATGCTATCAGTACCCGCTCAAGCCGAACGGAAGCGGCGGTGCGCTGCTCGTGAAGGGTCGCCTCGCTCATCTCAGGCGTCCCTTCCGAACAGGCCGGCGGGGCGCAGCAGAAGCACGATCGCCATGATGACGAAGACGACGAGGTTCGACGCCTCGGGATAAAACACCTTGGTCAGGCCTTCGGCGAGACCGAGCATGTAGCCGGTGACGATGGCACCGAGGATCGAGCCCATGCCGCCGACCACGACGACGGCGAAGACAACGATGATAAGATCGGAGCCCATCAGCGGGCTGACCTGGTAGACGGGTGCTGCGAGAATGCCGGCGAGCCCTGCAAGGGCCGCGCCCAGCCCGTAGGTGAGCGTCAGGAGCAACGGTACGTTGACGCCGAAGGCTTGCACCAACTCGGGATTTTCGGTCGCGGCGCGCAGATAGGAGCCGAGCCTGGTCTTTTCGATCAGCAGCCAGGTGCCGATGCAGACGATGAGCGAGGCCACCACCACCCAGCCGCGATAGTTGGGCAAGAACATGAAGCCGAGATTGGTGCCGCCGGCGAGTTGCGACGGTACGGCGTAGGGATTGCCTGACACACCGTAGTAGAAACGAAACACGCCTTCGATGACCAGCGCCAGGCCGAAGGTGAACAGCAGGCCGTAGAGCGGATCGAGCCGGTAGAGCCGCGACAGCGCCAGGCGCTCCACCGCCATGCCGAACACGCCGACGACGAGCGGCACCAGGACCAGTGCCGGCCAGTAGCCGATGCCGAGATGGACGAGCATCAGATAGCCGATGAAGGCGCCGAGCATATAGAGCGCGCCATGGGCGAAATTGATGATGCGAAGCAAGCCGAAGATGACGGCCAGGCCGAGGCTGAGCATGGCATAGAACGAGCCGTTGATCAGCCCGACCAGCATCTGGCCGAGCAATGCCTGGACGGGGATGCCGAAGATCATCGTCATGGCGTCATACCCCAAGCACCTCGTGCAGCTGTTCGGTGTGAGCAGAAAGCTCGCTTACGGCAAAACCCTCCACCACCTTGCCATGCTCCATCAGATAGAAGCGGTCGGCGATGCGGGCTGCGAAGCGGAAATTCTGCTCGACGAGCAGGATAGTCATGCCGCGCTTTTTCAAGGTGGCCAGCAACTCGCCGATGCGCTGGACGATGACCGGCGCCAGGCCCTCGGTCGGTTCGTCGAGCAGCAGCATCTGAACTCCGGTCCGCAGTATGCGGGCGATGGCCAGCATCTGCTGTTCGCCGCCGGAGAGTTTTGTGCCGGGGCTGTTGCGACGCTCCTTCAGATTGGGGAAGAGGTCGAAGATTTCCTCGACACTCATGCCGCCCTTGGCCACCACCGGCGGCAGGATCAGGTTCTCATCGACCGTCAGCGTGGCGAAGATACCGCGTTCTTCCGGCACGAAGCCGATGCCACGATGGGCGACGCGATGCAGCGGCAGACGCATCAGGTCGCTGCCGTCGAAGGTGACGCTGCCGCTGCGCTTGCGGACCAGCCCCATAATGGCGCGTAAGGTGGTGGTCTTGCCGACGCCGTTGCGGCCGAGCAAGGTCACGGTCTCGCCGCGAAAGACATCGAGGTTCACACCATGCAGCGCATGGCCCTCGCCGTACCATGCATGCAGATCGCGCACGGCAAGCAGCGGCTCACTCATGCTCGGTCCCCATGTAGGCGATGCGGACGCGCTCGTCCTTGCTCACCGCTGCGTAATCGCCGGCGGCGAGCACCTGGCCGCGCTGCATGACGGTGATCCAGTCGCAGAGATCGGCGACGACGGTGAGATTGTGCTCGACCATCAGCACGGCGCGGTCCTTGGCCAGCGAGCGGATGATGCCGGAAATCGTGCCGACATCCTCATGCCCCATCCCGGCCATCGGCTCGTCGAGCAAAAGCACTTTCGGATCGAGCGCCAGCGTGGTGGCGATCTCGAGCACGCGCTTCCTGCCATAGGAGAGATCACCGGCCAGACGATGCGCGACATCGTCCAGGCCGACGATGGCGAGAAGCTCGCGCGCCCGCGGCGTCAGTTCGTCGAGTGCCGACAGCGAGCGCCAGAACTGGAAGCCCAGCCCGCTCGGCCGCTGCAGGGCGACGCGGACATTGTCCAGCACGCTCAGATGCGGAAAGATCGCCGATATCTGAAACGAGCGGACGAGGCCCATGCGCGCCACCTTGGCCGGCGCGGTGCGGGTGATGTCGTTGCCCAGCAATTCGATCCTGCCGCTGCTCGGCTGCAGGAACTTGGTCAGCAGGTTGAAAATCGTGGTCTTGCCGGCGCCGTTCGGCCCGATCAGCGCATGGATCTGGCCGTGGTGGACGTCGAGGTCGACATTGTTGACGGCGACGAAACCGGCGAAATCACGCCTGAGGCCGCGGGCGGAAAGCACCACCCGCGGCGTGTCCTTTGTGCCGTCCGACTGGGCGGCTCCAGCTTCTACCGTTGTCACTTGGTGACGAGCGGGCAGCCGCTGTCTTCGGCCTTGATGAAGGCCTTGTCGCCCGGAATGGTCGCCAGATAGGTGTAGTAGTCCCAGTCCTTCTTGCTCTCCTCGGGCTTCTTGACCTGGTAGAGATACATGTCGTGCACCATCGCGCCGTCGGCCTGCACCTTGCCGTTGGCGGTGAAGACGTCGTCGACCGGCAATTCATGCAGCTGCTTGGCGACAGCTTCAGTCTCGTCGGTRCCGGCCTTGTCGATGGCCTTCAGATATTGCAGCACCGCCGAATAGGTGCCGGCCTGGACCATGTTGGGCATGCGGTTGGTGCGCTTGAAGAAGCGGTCGGCGAAGTCGCGGCTCTTGTCGTCGCGGTCCCAGTAAAAACCTTCGGTCAGCACCACGCCCTGTGCGGCCTGCAGGCCGAGCCCATGCACTTCGGCAAGGGTGAACAGAAGTGCCGCCAGCCGCTGGCCTCCGGCGACGATGCCGAACTCGGCCGCCTGCTTGATGGTATTGGACGTGTCGAGACCGGCATTGGCTAGGCCGACGACCTTGGCGCCGGAGGACTGCGCCTGCAGCAAGAAGGAAGAATAGTCCGTCGAGCCGAGGGGGTAGCGCACTTCGCCGAGCACCTTGCCGCCGCTGGCTTCAACCACTTTTGCGGTCTGTTCCTTCAGCGAATAGCCGAAGGCATAGTCGACGGTGATGAAATACCAGCTGTCGCCGCCCTGCTGGACCAGCGCGCCACCGGTGCCGACCGCCTGAGAGTGGGTGTCGTAGACCCAGTGGAAGCCATAGGGCGAGCACTGCTTGCCGGTCAGGTCGGCGGATGCGGCGCCGGTGACGATGTCGATCTTCTTCTTTTCCTTGGACAGCCCCTGGACGGCGAGCGCCACCGAGGATGTCGTCAGTTCCATGATCGCATCGACCTGTTCGGTGTCATACCACTGCCGTGCGATGTTGGAGGCGATGTCGGGCTTGTTCTGGTGATCGGCGTTGACGATCTCGATCGGCGCACCTTGCACCTTGCCGCCAAAATCCTCGACCGCCATCTTGGCGGCCTCAACCGACCATTTGCCGCCGAAATCGGCATAGACGCCGGACTGGTCGTTGAGAATGCCGATCTTGACCTTGCCGTCGGAAATTTCGCCGGCCGCCGCCGGCATCGCAGTCGCCGCAAGCAGCGCGGCGGAGACGAGATAGGATGCTTTCACAGGTAGTTCCTCCCTTGTGGCCGACGCCGGGAAACGCGGCGGCCTTGCAATGGTTCAACAGTTCCGTCCGGTTCTCGCTGAAAATTCGGGCCGTCGCGCCCGCCACTCCTCTTCTTGGCAACCCCTCCGCCCTGGGTGCGACGGGAGCCTAGCATCACATTTCGCGAGGCGAGAATGCTATTTTCGTAGCATGGCGTAGGGGCCAAATGGGAAGGCGTGGTCAGCCAATCACCAAGGCAGCCTTTTGCCGTCGCGGAAGAAGCCGCCGGTCGGGCCATCGTCCGGCAAGGTGGCGGCCCAGACAATGCCGGCCGCACCTTGCGCCACCGGGCGTCCGCCGGGGCCGCCCATATCGGTCGCAACCCAGCCGGGGCAGATGGCGTTGACCAGCACGCCGGCGCCGCGCAACTCGGCGGCCAGGATGCAGGTCAGCGCGTTGAGCGTCGCCTTGGTCGTTGAGTAGGCCGGCGCGCCGGCGCCCATCGAGGCGAGCGAACCGCCCTCGGAGGATACGTTGACCAGCCTGCCATGGCCGCCGGCACTGAGCAGCGGCGCACAGGCGACCGCCACGCGCCAGGCGCCGAAGACATTGGTCTCGAAGGCTTCGCGGATCGCCGCCCAGTCGGGCTTCAGCGCCCGCGAGCGCGGATCGTAGTTGATGGCGGCATTGTTGACGAGCACATCGAGCCGGCCGAAACGGCGCTGGATTTCAGCCGCGGCAAGTGCTGCCGCGTCGGGTGACGCGACATCCAACGCGATGGCCTCTACCTTGCCGCCCAGTTGTCTCGCCGCCGCCTCGCCCTTGGCGAGATCGCGCGAGCCGAGCAGCACGGTGAAGCCAAGCGCCGCGAGCTGGCGCCCGGTCTCGACGCCAATGCCGCGATTGCCGCCGGTGACGAGTGCGACCTTGCCGGAGTGGGGTGTGGTGGTCATCGCCTGGTCCTCAGTCACTTCTTCCCTTGCGGATAGATCGTCTCGCCGCGCTTCAGCATCTCGACGAAGGCCTCGATCTTCTTCTTGCGCCCCGCCTCGGTCTTCATGTTGTGGGTGCGGAAAGCGAGCGAGAAGCGGTTCTGGGCGGAAAGCCTTGCCAGCATCTCTTTCGCCTTGGGCTCGGCATCGATGGCGGCCTGCAGGTCGTCGGGGATCTTCATGTCCTTGCCACTGGCATAGGCGCGGTCCCAACGGCCGTCGGCCTTGGCCCCCTCGACCTGGCTTAGCCCGTGCTCGGTCATCCGGCCCTCCTCGACCAGGCGGGCGACATTGTCGATGTTGATCTTGCTCCAGATGCTCTTTTTGCCGCGCGGCGTGTAGCGCTGCAGAAAGCTCTGCTCGTCGAGCGACTTGCGCACGGCATCGATCCAGCCAAAGCAAAGCACGACGTCGATGGCCTGCTTGGGCGTGATCGAGGCCAAGCCGGAGCCGACCTTGTGGACTTTGATCCAGACCTCGCTCTCGCCGTCATGGTTCTCCCGCAGCCAGGCGTAAAAGCTTTCCGGATCGGGGAATTCGCGAACCTTGTCCGGATCGACCTTGATCGGCGCCATCATCACCTCGTTTGTTGCCCGGCCGTATCAGTTGTCGATG
This sequence comes from Mesorhizobium sp. P2_F5, assembly GCF_056403715.1. Classification (NCBI taxonomy): domain Bacteria; kingdom Pseudomonadati; phylum Pseudomonadota; class Alphaproteobacteria; order Hyphomicrobiales; family Phyllobacteriaceae; genus Mesorhizobium; species Mesorhizobium sp. P2_F5. Next base: position 38,528 of record NZ_JBFUEY010000031.1, read on the forward strand.
CTGCCAGCAGCGTTGACAAGGCCAGGGCGAAGGTGGCTTGCGCCTGAGCTGACGCCCATGGCAGTTTCCCGGCTGGTCGAGCCGGGCAAGGCAGACTGCAACTCGGGGGATATGCCATGCGTTCGCTGTTGTTCTGCCTGGCGCTTTTGCTGCCGGCTTCGGCACTCGCCGACCCCATCGAAAGCCAGAAGATCATCACCGCAGCCACTGGCGACTGGAACGGCGACGGCGCCATCGACCTGGCGATGATCGTCGAGACAGAACCCGGCGTTGCCATGGACATGCGTTTTTTCCTCAGGGACAAGGAGCACAATTTCCTCAAGCCCGCCGGCATCGTGCAAGAGCAGATGTATGGCGAATGGAACGGCTACGACCGGCCGGGCTATGAGGCGTCCTACATCGAGCCGGAGCTGACCGCGCTGCCGAACGGCTCGATCAAGCTCGACATACCAGGGATACCGACGGATGGCGCGCGGACCGACCAGACGCTGACGATCGCCTGGCGCAACGGTGCCTTCGTCGTCGCCGGCTTCGCCTATGATTATCATGACTACATGAAGGACAACGTCGCCAGCGACTGCGATTACAACTTGCTGACCGGCAAGGGCAAAAGCAGCAAGATGCAGCCGGACGGCACGAGAGTGCGCAAGGTCGTGTCTGTGGAAGGCAAGCTCATCCCGTTCGCCGAGTGGGACAGTGGCGCCAGCTTTACCGATTGCGGGGCGTGAACCGCCGCGCGGTGGCGGCTCTTCCCGCCATGATCCAGCTTGCGCAAAGCGCCGTCTCGGTCGGGTCGGATCGTGTCGTTCGCGGAATGGGGCGCGGGGGGTGCTTTGAGCGCTTGTGCGGATTGAGGTGACAGCCAATCTCCCCCCTCGCGGGGGAGATGGCCGGCAAGCCAGAGGGGGGCGCGAAGAAACGCAGCGTTTCCACGCAACTCGTCACGCAAACATTCTGAACGTGCGACCGCAATAGCTGAGAGGCCGGCGGGACAGCGCCCCCCTCTGCCCTGCCGGGCATCTCCCCCACTTGGGGGGAGATCGGCTGTCACTGCAGATGCGGCTTCTTCAAAAAACTGTTACGGTCGGCGGATTTTACCCTGAGCCAGGTTTCGCGGCCGTCGCGCACGACCCTGAGCGGGATCTCGGAACCTGCCGGGTTCTGCCATAGCTTGCGGTAGAAATCGGCGAGACCGTCGACCTCGCCGTCGCGCACATCGGAGATGATGTCGCCCTGGCGCAGGCCCGCCTTGGCGGCGGGGCCGCCTTCGGCGACGCTCATCACCACGACCGCGCCGTTGCTCTCGGCCGAGAAGGCGCCGAGCCACGGGCGCGGCGGCTTCGCCACCTGGCCGCGCGTCAGCAGATCGTCGAGGATCGGCGTCAGAAGGTTGATCGGCACGACCATGTTGATGTCGGCGACCTCGCCATTGCGGCTCATCTGCAACAGCAGCGAGCCGATGCCGAGCAGGCTGCCGTCCTGGCCGATCAGTGCCGCGCCGCCCCAGGACGGATGCGCCGGTGCGATGAAGATCGCCTCATCGAGCAGATACTCCCAGTAGCCGGCGAATTCTTGCTTGGTGACGATATGCGCCTTGACCGAGCGGCCGGTGCCGTCGGCAAACACCACGGGGTCGCCGACCTTGGCTTTCTCGGCATCACCCAGCGCCACCGCCGGCAGGCCGAGCGGCGCCAGCGCCTGCACCAGGCCAAAACCGGTCTCCTGGTCGTAGGCCAACGCGTGCGCCGGCACGACGCGGCCGTCCTGGTCGGTCAGCCAGACTTCTTCGGCCTCGGTGATGAGATAGCCGATGGTGAGCACCAGCCCGTCGCCACGGATAACGACGCCGCTGCCCTCGCGGCGCGTGCCCAGAGCGTTCGCCGTAAAGGCGTCGTCGGGCACCGTGGCGCGCACGGCGACAACCGAACGCAAGAGCGGGGAAAGGGGATCTATGGGCATGCTTTCATCCTGGCGGGCGGGGATTACCTTCTATAGGTATGCCGCGCTGCACGAGACGCAAGGGGCGAGAGGCGGTTCGCGCAGCGAACGAAAAGCCAATTGCTTGGCTTTTCGAGCTTCGAGCGGTGAAGGCCCGGTCCGCCTTCGGGCGGATCAAAAGGTCCAGTGGACCTTTTGAAGGGGCTGAACGCCCGAAGGGCTGGGAGCCATGCGAAGGGCCGGGCGTCGAGACAATCATCTCGAGACATCATTTCAGAGGTCAGCGCTGCCCCTCATCCGCCCTTCGGGCGTTCGTCGTTCGAAAAGCCAAGCAATTGGCTTTTCGCCCGCTGCGCGGGCCACTCCTCACCTCCCCTTGAACGGGGAGAAGGAAAAACAGCACGCACATTGATAATAGTTCAACGGAAGTTGAACCTTTCTGAATTGCACCTATCTCTGTCTGTACTTAGCTTCGAGTCGACTTTTCCGCGATCAGTCTCGCGCCCGTAGCGCAAGTCGTTTTCGCCCCCGCCAAATCCAAGGAATTCCTCGCATGACCGAATACACCCCGCCGAAAGTCTGGAGCTGGAAGAAAGCCAATGGCGGCACGTTCGCCAGCATCAACCGGCCGATTGCCGGCCCGACGCATGACAAGGTGCTGCCGGTCGGCAAGCATCCGCTGCAGCTCTATTCGCTGGCGACGCCGAACGGCGTCAAGGTGACCGTCATGCTGGAGGAACTGCTGGCGCTCGGCCACAAGGGCGCCGAATACGACGCCTGGCTGATCCGCATCAACGATGGCGACCAGTTCGGCTCGGGCTTTGTCGACGTCAATCCCAATTCCAAGATCCCGGCGTTGCTGGACCGCAGCGGCAAGACGCCGGTTCGCGTCTTCGAGTCCGGCTCGATCCTTTTGTACCTGGCCGAAAAGTTCGGCGAGTTCCTGCCGACCGAACAGCCGGCGCGCGCGGAAACCTTGTCGTGGCTGTTCTGGCAGATGGGTTCGGCACCCTATCTCGGCGGCGGCTTTGGCCATTTCTACGCCTACGCCCCGGAGAAATTCGAATACGCCATCGACCGCTTCGCCATGGAGACCAAGCGCCAGCTCGACGTGCTCGACAGGCGGTTGGCAGAGACCGAATATCTCGGCGGCGCCAGCTATTCGATCGCCGACATGGCGGTGTGGCCCTGGTATGGCGGGCTGGCGCTCGGCCGCATGTACAATGACTCCGCCGAGTTCCTGTCGGTGCAGGACTACAAACATGTGCAGCGCTGGGCCAAGGCGATCGACGCCCGCCCGACGGTGCAGCGCGGCCGCATGGTCAATCGCGCCTTTGGCGACCCGGCCATGCAACTGCACGAACGCCACGACGCCGGCGATTTTCAGACGAAGACGCAGGATAGACTGGTGGCCGTAGCGGACTGAAGCGAGGCGCCGGAGCTGTAATCTCCCCCTCAAGGGGGGAGATTAGCTCATCAATTTTGCCAACCTCGGCACGCCCTCACCCACCGCCCGCTCATCGGCCAGCGTAAAGCTCATCCGCATCGTGTTGCGTCCCGAGCCGTCAGCGTAAAACGCATTGCCCGGCACGAAGGCGACGCGCGCCTCCTTGACCGAGCGGGCGAGCAGCGCGGTGGCATCCGAACCCTCGGGCAGCGTCAGCCAGACGAACATGCCGCCTTCGGGACGGCTCCAGCTCACGCCGTCGGGCATTTCGGCCTCCAGCGCGGCAAGCAGAGCATCGCGGCGACCGCGGTAGGCGCCGATCAGCTTTTCCACCTGGCCGTCGTACACCGCCTCGGAAACGCGGTGCATGACCAGCTGGTTGATCGACGGGCTGTGCAGGTCCGAGGCCTGCTTCATCAGCACCAGGCGCTCGACGACGCGGCGCGGCGCGCAGACCCAGCCGACGCGCATGCCCGGCGACAGAATCTTTGAGAACGAGCCGCAATAGAGCGTGCGGGCATTCTCGATGCCGCCCGAGCGTTCGCAGTCGAGCGCCAGGATCGGCGGCTCGCCCTCGCCGTCATAGCGCAGCGCGCGATAGGCGGCGTCCTCGATGACGGCGATGTCGAGCTCGCCGGCGAGGTCGAGCACCGCCTGGCGCTGCGCGCGGTTCAGCGTCTCGCCGGTCGGGTTGGCAAAATCCGGAACGAGATAAGCGAATTTCACCTTGCCGCCAGCGGCGGTCGCGGCGGCCTGGTAGGCGGCGGGGGTCATGTTGCCGCCATCCGGTGTCAGCCGGTCGTAGCGCGGCTCATAGGCATTGAAGGCCTGCAGCGCGCCGAGATAGGTCGGCCACGTCACCAGCGCGGTGTCGCCGGGCGACAGAAACAGTTTGCCGAGATAATCCAGCGCCTGCTGCGAACCGGAGGTGATGAAGATGTTGTGCTCATCGCAGGCGATGCCGAGCTTGCCCATCTGGCCGGCCAGCCAGCGCCGCAGCGGCAGATAGCCTTCCGAGACCTGGTATTGCAATGCTGTGCCCGCGTCAGGGCCGCCGAGCACCGAGGCGTAGGCATCGGCGATGGCTTGCGATGGAAACAACGCCGGATCGGGAATGCCGCCAGCAAAGGAGATGATGTCGGGCTGGTCGAGCAATTTCAGCAGCTCGCGGATTTCCGACGCCTTCATGCGCGAGGCGCGCGACGCCAACAGGTCCATCAAACTCAAGAGCCCACCCCCCCGTGGATGTTGCCGGGCTGTCCAGCGCAATTTAGGTCAATCTACCTGACCTATTATCAGCCTCTTTTCGCCGGTGGAATAGCCAGAACGCCATTCCGCGTGGCCCAGGCGAAAAAGCAACGACATTTTTCTCGCCGCGCGTGGAAAATTGTTGCGCGTCCAAAGGCGCGGATGCAACCTCATTCCTGGCCGGCCAACAAAAAGAAACCGGTCTAAGGGGGATGCAGAATGACGCTCAAGCTCATCGGGGCCGGCTTCGGCCGCACCGGCACGTGGTCGACCTTTGCCGCGCTGAACAGGCTCGGCTTTCCCAGCTACCACATGCAGGAAGTCATCATCAACAAAGCCAACAAGGGCCATCTCGATTTCTGGCGCAAGGTGGCGAACAGTCCGCCCGGCAGCCAGCATGACTGGAACCGGGTGTTCGCCAATTACACTGCGACCGTCGACAATCCCGGCTGCTGCGTATGGCAAGAATTGATGGCCGCCTATCCCGACGCCAAGGTGCTGTTGACGCTGCACCCGCGCGGCGCCGAAGCCTGGTACGAAAGCACCATCGACACGATCTACTTCACCAAGAATGTCTGGCAGTTCAAGATCCTGGAGTGGCTGACGCCGTTCGGCCGGAAATTCGGCGACATGTCGAGCAAACTGGTCTGGGGCCGCACGCTGGCCGGCGTGATGGACGACCGCGCCAAGGCGATCGCACGCTACAACGCCTATACCGAGGAGGTGAAGGCGGCGGTGCCGCCGGAAAAGCTTTTGGTGTTCAAGGTAACGGACGGCTGGGCGCCGCTCTGCGACTTCCTCGGCGTCGCGTTGCCGAACGAGCCCTTCCCCAACCTCAACGACCGCGAAAGCATCAAGAAGATCATCCGCGACATCATCAAGGGCAGCTACATCATGCTGGGTCTGTCGGTGGCGGCGATCTTGGCAGTGCTCGCGGCGCTGTGGTGGTGGCTGGGGTAGCGCTCGGACGCCGCCAGGGTCCGGCTACTTGCGCATGATCCAGTCGAGGAGATCCGGCTCGACGTCTTCGTGGCCGGTCAGGTCGCGAACCAGGGAGGCGGCGAGCGCACGCCACCGCTCTTTCGGAACATTGCCTTCCATGACCGATTTGATGAAGGCGGCGCGCAGGATGTCGCAATCGAAGGCGGATACATCGAAAAGGTCTTCTGCCATTTCGGTTCTCCCATTCACACCAGGGCGGGAGCTAGCGAACTCTCAAGCGCCGGCGCCCAAGCCAATGGCCGACAACATCAGATTCTACTCTGGCCGAACCAAGCTTCAACACGATTCGATTGTACGTTTTTTACCAAACAGCGGCGGCTCGTTGCCCGCCGTTTTGGCGATGCTAGATATGCCGGGCGGCCTCTCCCCAGATGGCCGCAATGGCCGGCGCGGCTCAGGCAACATGCTTCACCGGCATTCGCGTCGGCCATTTCAGCCCGGTGCCGGGTTTAGCCCAGCAAGCGCTCGTATTCAGCCTCTGCCTGGCCGTAGAAACCGTCGGCGACGGCGATCAGCCCATCCCTGTCGCGAATGACGATCTCGCCGCGCCTGGACCGGATCAGGCCGCGCCCTTCCAGGATCTGCAGACCGATGGTGACGCCCGGGCGCCTGACGCCGAGCATGACGGACAGGAATTCGTGGGTGATCAGGATCTGGTCGCCGGCTATCCTGTCGTCACACATCAACAGCCATCTTGCCAGCCGATCCTCGAGCTTGGCGCGGGCATTGCTCAACGCCGTGGATTTGGCCTGGCTGTGCAGATAGTGGGCAAAGCGCAGCAGGAAGGCGCGCAGCGTTGGGCTTTTTTGCAGCGCTGCCTTGAACGGCTTGGCGTCCATGCAGACCGCCTCGCCCGGCATCTGCATATAGCAGTCGTGGGGCGCCCAGTCGGCGCCCATCACCAGGGCCGAAGCCGACATGCCTTCGTGGCCGATGATGCCGACCTCGGTGTCGAGCCCTGGCCGGTTCCTGGCCACCACCGAGGCGAGTCCGCTTTCCAGGAAGCAGACCAAGTTGATCGGCTCTCCCGCCATTTCGAGCGGGGTTTTGAGATCGAGTACACGATGGTGCAAATGTGGCGCAAGCAATACGAAGTCGGCCGGGTTCATGCGGCGCAAAAGGCCGCTCTTCTCCTTGCTGACCGACTGGTCCATCGCTCTCTCCCGTCAAGGGCAAGAGCACGTGTAATCTCCCAGCCGTCGGCGCCCTGCCAAATGCGAACGGTCGTTGGACGATAGCTGACTCGAAATCAGCCATCGTACTTGGTACAAAACCGACAAATCAGGGGGCGACGCCCCATAAATCAGCGCTTTGAGCGCTCAGCCGCAACCATGCGCGCTTCCCTCAGGAGGGACGCGCGATCGTTGCCGATCAGCGATGCGATCTCTTGTATCTGCTGCTCGGAGGCCCCGGATTCCCGCGCCGAAGCCGCGAGGGCCTTGGCGCTCAGTCCGGACTGTCCTAGTTGCTCCGCCATGGCACCAATGCCTCCTGTCGGGACAGGAGTGCGATGGTCGCTCCCAAGCGTCAGCGCCCATTGATGTGGCTGACGATGCCGCACTGTACGCTTCCGAACAATCCATAGCGAGCGATTATATTAGCGGCGCCGGAAATGTGTAATGGGGCGCGGCGAGCCCGCCTTCCCTTTGCCATGGCCGCGATGCAGCGTGTGCGATTTCGGCGCCGCAACCACTGCTGCGCCTAGAACGGCAGGCGTATCTCATCGATCGCCTTCGACTCTGTCCAGCCAATGTCCTTCTGGATCTCCGACGGCAATGCATTCAGTGCCCGCACAGTCTTCCTGTGCTTGCTGGCGCGCGCGAAGGCGGCGCGAATCCTGGTGAGACTTTCAAACATCGGTAACCTCCACGCAGCAGCAGAGCGCTGCCTCGGGCCCGCTCTTGCACGGCTTCTGTAACCGATCGATTGCGCTTCAACGGTGAAGCAGTTCACGTAGCGATGCCAGCCAGAAACATTTGTATGCAAATCAATTGCGGGCGGAAATGGAGGCCGGCAGCTGCGAGGTTGCTGCTCGATAACAGATACGCTCTGGCTCAACTGCCGCGATGGACAGCATGCCTCGCCCAGATGGCATCGAACCGCCGGCCGACACCGAGAGATCGAAGGACTGCTCAGTTCGGTGGATGCCGAGCGGCTGCATTGCCGTCGATCCACCGAGCGATGTTCTCGACCGTGTCCCGGTAAAAGCGCTCGTACAGCCCGCGCGAGACGTAGCCGATATGCGGCGTTGCCAAAAGGTTCGGCAGCGTACGGAACGGATGGTCGGGCGGCAACGGTTCCTGGTCGAAGACATCGACCGCCGCGCCGGCGATCGTCTTGTCCCTGAGCGCCTTGACGAGATCAGCCTCGACGACGATCGGTCCGCGCGACGTGTTTACCAGCCGTGCCGTCGGCTTCATCAGTGCCAGTTCCGCCGCGCCCACGAGGCCGCGCGTCCTTTCGCCGAGCACCAGATGGACGGACAGGACATCCGCCTCCTGGAACAGCCTCCGCCTCGGGACGAGGGTGGCGCCCGCTTCAGCCGCGCGCTCGGTCGTGAGATTCTGGCTCCAGGCGATCACCTTCATGCCGAAGGCATTGCCGATCTTTGCCACGGCACCGCCGACGTTGCCGAGACCCAGGACGCCGAGCGTCCGCCCCGCCATGTCATCCCCGACCGACCGCTGCCATCCGCCGCCGCGCAGCGACGCGTTCTCGGCGATGAGGTTGCGGGCACTGCCCAGGATAAGCGCCCAGGTCAGCTCGATCGTCGGCGCCGAAATGTAACCCGTATGAGCGACCTCGATACCCCGCTCCTCCGCAGCCTGGATATCGATCGAGGCATTGCGAGGGGCCGTCGAAGCAATCGGACGGAGTTTGGGCAAACGCTCGATGATGGCACGCGTCATCGGCGTGCGCTCCCGCATCACGCAGACGACGTCGAATGGCTGCAAGCGCTCGATGACGGCGTCGGGATCTGCAAGATGATCGTCAAAAACGGTCACCGTCGCCCGCGCATCCAGCACCGACCAGTCCGCGAGCGAAAGTGCAACGTGCTGGTAGTCGTCCAGCACGGCAATTCTGAAGCGCTCCTGTTTGGCAGACATCGCGTTCCTCCAAAGAGATCAGTTCGCTACCAGGACCACATGGCGGGTTCCCAGTGGTATGCCTTTTCGCGGTGGACGACATGTCCAATAGCCGGGAACGGAAAATGATAGCCCATCACCATGATCCGATCGGTCGCGACGCGGTCCAGAATGGCCTTGCGCGTCTTGATCGCTTGCGCGGGATCGTAGTCGAACATCGGCGTCCAGTCGGGATGCTGCAGGCTCGTCACCGGATTGTGGGCGATGTCACCCATATAGATGAACTGTTCGTCGCCCGAGGTGAACAGGATTGTGGCATGGGACGGCGAATGTCCCGGCGCCGCGATATAGTGCACACCGCTTGTGATTTCGCCCCCCTGCTTCACGAACCGCGTGCGGTTGGCGACCGCTGGCAAGTTATCTCGAGCGGCCTCGATCGTGCCCTTCTTGAACGGGTCAGGCATCGGCGAGCTGTTGACCTCGCTTTCATAGCGGCTGCCGGTCCAGTAGTTCCACTCCGTATCGACAAAGACGAATTGGGCCTTGGAAAATGCCGGCGCGCCCGCTTTCGTTACCAGGCCGCCGATGTGATCCAGGTGACCGTGCGAGATCACGACGAGATCAATGCTCTCTGGAGTGATTCCGGCCCGATGCAGGTTCGCTTCGAGCCCAGGAAAGTTACCGAAGGACGGGCCAAGTTTCTCACCGAAGCCAGTATCGACAAGGATACGCTCCCGTCCCGTGTCGACCACCAGCATGTTGCTCGTGCCTTGGATCACCGGCTGCATGAAATTTGCCTCCAAGACCGGAGCGAGCTCGGCTTCAGAAACGTTCATAGCGAGGATCGGCCGGATCGGAAGCTGTCCATAGCCATCCGAGATCACGGTCGCCTGGAAGTCACCGATCCTGAAGCGATAGAAGCCGTCGCCGTTGAGTGGCGTCTGGGTCGTGGATTGGGCTTCCTCAGCCTGGGCCGCATCGGCGGCAAGCAATGGCGATACCGCGGCTGAGGCGACGATGCCGGCACCGACTTGAAATATGCTGCGACGGGTCAGAAGCAATGGGGACTTGGTCATGTCGATCTCCAAGGTGAAGGCGCTGCGTGCTAGCGCGGCTTTGGTCTCCGCGACGCAAAACACAATGTCGATTACAATCGTCTTTGTCAATCTTCCTTTGGGAAAAGAGCCTGGGTCTCTGCCGCTCAGGGTTGAGAATGAGCACAAAACATCGGCTAACTGATCGAATTAAAGCCCATTAGCGAGGCCTTCACATTCCGTGTGCGCCCATGTCGAGTCGGAATTACGACCGTGATTATCGATTGTAAACGCAATCGTGATGCATTAAATCGGTGCGTGAACCGCAACGAATGAGGAGCAAGCTTTGGGCGTGTCGAGAGAACAGGCTGCGGAAAACCGCCTCGCGATTGTTGCCGCGGCGACGCAGCTATTCAGAGAACGCGGCGTAGAAGCCGTCGGGCTGAGCGAACTGATGAAGCATGCCGGCTTCACGCAAGGCGGCTTCTACAACCACTTTGAATCGAAGGCCGCCCTGGTTGCCGAGGTGCTTGCTTCGGCGATGGCTGAGAAGAATGCCGAGCTCGTCAGGAACGCAAAGGCGCCCGTCGATGAATCGACCACCGCTCTTCGGCGCTACATAGGCTGGTATCTATCGCGGGCCCACCGCGACGACATCGATCAGGGCTGCCCGGTCGCCGGCATTACGCCAGCGGTCTGGACGATCAGATAACGATTCTGGCTGGGCTGATCGCCGAGAGCGGATCTCCAGCTGTGGCGGGCCATCATAGGACGTTGCGCGAACAGGCAATCAGCTTGCATTGCGAACTGGTGGGCGCGCTGGTCCTGTCACGGTCCGTCGCGCAGGCTGCGCCGAAGCTTTCGAACGAGATTCTGGAGAACGCCGAGCGCGATGTGCTCGCATCGCTCGATGAGCGTTCGAGCCAAGCTCCCAAACCGCAAAAGAACCGTTAGGAAGGCGAAAAGGCGATTCAACGTCTGAACGAGGTGCTGAAGCTCGTAGCGGTTGGTCCGCTGTTGCAGCAGCAATCTTTGGGCGTTCCGTCGACCTACCGTTGCGGTCGCGCGACCAGGGCTACAGCGGGTGGCATTACGGTTGCCGAGGGCGAGAACCTTGACGGCGCAAGCGGCCGCAGTCTGTAGTCGCGGCAAGCTCGGCCGACAAAGAGGTGCCCACATGGAAAAGATCATACTGGACTGCGACCCTGGGCATGATGACGCGATCGCCATCCTGCTGGCGGCAGGCAATCCGAACATCGATCTCCTCGGCATCACCACGGTTTCGGGCAACCACAATGTCGAGAACACCACGCGCAACGCGCTTTCGGTATGCACCGCCTATGGCATCAAGGTGCCGGTGGCGAAAGGCTCTCCCGGCCCGCTGCTCATCGATCAGGTGCTGGCCATCGAGATCCACGGCGAGACCGGGCTCGACGGCCCCGAACTGCCGCCGGCGTCGTTCGAGCTCGACAAGCGCCATGCCGTCGACTTCATCATCGACACCGTCATGGCGCATGAGCCGAAGACGGTCACGCTGGTGCCGGTCGGTCCCTACACCAACATCGCGCTTGCCGTGCGCAAGGACCCCCGCATCGTCAGCCGAGTGAAGCGGGTCGTCGCGATGGGCGGCGCCTATACCAGGGGCAACATCACGCCGGCGGCGGAGTTCAACGTCTATGGCGATCCGGAAGCAGCCGACGTGGTGTTCCGGGCCAAATGGGACGTCACCATGGTGGGGCTCGACCTGACGCACCAGGCGCTCGCCACCAAAGAGCTTCAGGACCGGGTGCGCGCCGTCGGCGGCCCGATGGCCAAGTTCATCCTCGATATCTGGGAGTTCATCGCGACCACGCATGGCGACCTGCTGCAGATCGAGTATCCCGCCGTGCATGACGCATGCTGCGTCGCGGCCATCATCGACGGAAGCGTCTTCACCACGGAGAAGGCCGATATCCGCGTCGAGCTTGCGGGACGGTGGACCAAGGGCATGACGGTCTGCAATTTCGAGAAGATGGGCGGCATGCACCATTTCGGCGGCACGGCGAGCGAGCAGGTCGACTTCCGCCACACCGTGGCGATGAAGCTCGACCATCCGAAATTCTGCGATTTGATCGTGGATGCGCTGGAGCGGCTCGCCAGGCAGAAGGCGTGACACAGCTGACCGCAGCTGTAGAAGAACCCAGCCTATAGCCTCCTGAAAAAGCCGGACAGAATATTCGGCCCCACCTCGCCCGGCCGCAGCCTGATCCCGTCCTCGAAGCCATTCAGCGTCACGCATCCGAAGCCATTGTCAGCGAGCAGCGCCACCAGCGAGTCCCGGTCGAAATGGTGCAGGTGCTCGTTGGGCAGGCGCATGCGCCACGTCTCGAACCACGCGTCGCCATCGGCGCCGAGCTCACGCCAGCGGCAATAAGGGACAGCGATGGCCAAATGACGGGTCTGAAGGCGGGCGAGAAAACTCAGGTCAGGGATGTGCTCGAGCACGTCGAACATGGCCACGAGATCCCACGAGCCGGCGAGCGCCTCATCCCAATCGACAAAGCGGACGCCCTTTGGCAGCGGGAACCTGGTGATGTCGCAGCCGGCGCAGTCGGCAACCCCGGTAATCTTCGCGGCTTCGACGAATGTGCCGGTGCCATAGCCAATCTCCAGCACCGACCGCGGTATCTCACCGGTGATCCCCAGCACCCAGCCAAGCCGCTGATAGCCGAGCTTGATCGTGCGGTCGCTCAGATCCTCGTAATAGGACATGTATTGCTTGTCGTATTTGATCGGCGTGACGTCGATCTGGTGGATCACGCCAAACCGGTCCACCTCGTAATTGTCTAGCATTGGCGTACGGCCCCCCGGGATTGCGAAGCCTTACACGGTGGAGCTGAACGCAAAGTAAGTGGCCAGGGGGTACGTGGTTGCATTGACCCGCTGCCCCATGGGGGCCGAGCACGCTCGCAATCAAAGAAGTACTAGAATACGCTCGTCGGCAAAGCTTTGACTAGGGAGGCGGGACACCCGCATATGGAGCGACGGCTCACCGCAATCCTTGCTGCCGACGTGGTCGGGTACAGCACGCTCATGGGCGAGGACGAGGTCGGTACGCTCGAGCGGTTGAAAAGTTGCCGTCGCGAACTGGTCGACCCCGCGATCAAGGAATTCCACGGGCGCATGGTCAAACTCATGGGCGACGGCGCGCTCGTCGAGTTCGCGAGTGTCGTCGATGCCGTCCAGTGTGCTGCCATGATCCAACGCCGGATGGCCGATCGCAATAAAGGCACCACTGATGCCCGGCAGATCCGGTTTCGCATCGGCGTCAATCTCGGCGACGTCATCGTTGAGGAAAATGACATCTATGGCGATGGCGTCAACATCGCCGCGCGACTGGAGTCGATGGCCGAGC